>NZ_JBLYUB010000016.1:0-185521 GCF_049999945.1 Planosporangium spinosum
GTCGACCGCCGACGGGCAGAACAAAAGAGCGACCCGGAGATCCGCCGCTGTCTCAAGCGCTACACCGCGCGCCGACTGTTCCGGTTGATGGAAACCGCCGCAGCGCTTGACAGGCCATAGAAGCGTCAACCGGAGTGACACGACGCCGCCACGGTCTACCCCGCCGTCTTCGACGAGCTGATCCCGCAGGCGTGGCACCACGTCGCGCAGTACGCCAACAGTCCGACTGAGGCTGACCACGGCCGCCTCACACACCGACTGAGACCGTTGCGCGAGCTACGAACGGACCAGACCGCACAAGTGATCATCGCCGTACATGCCTTCATGCGGAACGTGCGACGCGGCCACTACGAAGTCGCCGTCGACGCCCACCCGCCAAGCGGGTCGCCGCTGCGTTCGCCGAACTCGCCCAAGCGATCTGACCGCGGACCCAGCACGGTTTCCACACGTCCACCGGTCTCACCACGCAACGGCGCCTTCACGGCCAGGCGCGGCGGGCTCCGCTGCTGCAGCGGTAGCGGTCGAGGCGCGGATTCGCTGACCGTCGCCGGATTAGGCGCCAGGCGCGCGGTAGTCGACGGTCTGCTTGACCGCTTGGTCAACCTCTGCCGGGGTCAGCAGCACTACGGTCTTGGTGCTGGCTCCGCCGGCTGCGCCAATTGCGAGAGCGACTGCGGCGGCGGCCTTGTTGTCGGGCAGTTCGCAGATCACGTACGTGTCAGGCTCACCGAATCCGAAGTCGAACGACTCGAGGCGCCCGCCGACACTTTCGGCCATCCTCCGGACCGCCTCGACTCGCCCGCTGCCCCCGTCCTTGAGCAGTCCACGCAGCCCGTCGAGCGTGTAGGTTGCCTGGATCAGGAATCTGGGCATCGAGATCACCTCCTTCAACCGAGCGTAACCGCCGGGGCGTGTCAGCCGAAACGGCCCAAGCTGCGGATACGCAGGCGTTGTGTCCGGACGGGCGTCGGGCAAGCGTCCGGCGCTCAGCAGGGCCGTCCAGCCGATCATGAACGACGGCATTCCGCCGACGGCCCGGTTACCGGGCCGTCTGGATCCAGTCCCGGTAGTGCGTGGGCGCCAGGTGTGCGTCCGGGCCGGCGATGAGCACGTCACCGGTGACGCCCGCGAACATGCCGGCCGTGTCGTCGGTGATGACGGTCCGGTGGTCCTGCCGTGCCGCCAGGGTGATCCGGCCGAGTTCGTCGAGAGCGAAGACATCCGGGCCGGCAACGGTGCGGATGCCGCGCAGCGGCGTGCCGGTGGCGACGTCGACGACCGCGGCGGCGACGTCCGCGGCGGCGATCGGCTGAAGGCGGGTGGCGGGCAGGCGAACCGTGGTGTCGTCGGCACTCCAGGACACGACCGCGTCCATGAACTCGAAGAACTGGGTGGCGCGCACGATGGAGTACGGCGTGGGCCCCTGGCGGAGCAGGTCCTCCTGCAGGGCCTTGGCCCGGTAGTAGTCCAGGCGGGGCACCCGGTCCACGCCGACGATCGAGAGGATCACCTGGTGCCGGACACCGGCGTGCTCTCCCGCGGCCAACAGGTTGTTCATGGAGGTGCGGAAGAAGTCCAGGGAGGCCTCGTCGAACGTCGGCGAGTTCGCCACGTTGACCACGACGTCGGCGCCCTCCAGCGCCTGGTCCAGGCCCTTCCCCGTGATCAGGTCGACGCCGGTGGACGACGCCGCGGGGACGGCCCCGTGTCCGGCTGCGGTCAGCTTCTGGACCACCTGCGAGCCGATCAGTCCGGTACCGCCGATGACCGTGAGCCTCATGGCTTCCGCCTTTCACGGCGCGCCGCGGGGCACGCCAGGGTCGGTGAACACGGTCATCGGACTCTCCCGCTCGGCGCCTCGTACCGCTCGGCGCCTCGTACCGCTCGGCGCCTCGTACGGGTCGATCCGTCGCCGTACCCGAAGACCAGTCCCCCAAACGCGCCGCCGGATGCGTGTCCCCTCGATGTCGGACGTGCGACCACGATCGACGGTCACGACCTGGCGCGCGGACGTTTCCAGGCCGACATACGCCACCCATGGCGCTCCGACTGATCTTCAACGGGGGACCGCACGAGCGGCCGTTCGCGACCCGAAATCGAGATCCAGAAACGAGAAACCGCAGGCCACAGTCCTGCGGTCAACGCCAGAGCCGGTAATCATGAAACCGTTGCCCTATCCCCTGAGCTACGAGGGTGACGTGCACCGGGGTACCTGCCAGCGACGATCAGCGTGGGTCAGGGACGGTCCCCACCGATCAGCGGCGACAGCGCCGACCGGCGGTCGCACGCGCGAAGATCATCGATGTACCGGGATCGCTGGGCCGGCCGGTGGGAGTTGACCCCAGGGGCGGGCGACCAGCCGTGCGCAGCTGAGGGCGGCGACGAGCGCCGGGAGCGACAGCGGAACAGCACCGCAGATCGCTCCGCCGCAACACGGGCCGATCAGAACGAACAGCCGTTCCCCGGCGGAGATCACGTCACAGATGGTCGGCGGTGCCGGCCAGCGCGCACACCGCGACCAGGCGCAGCAGGTACGCCGGGGCGTGAGCCCAATCCACGCGGCCGGGGCCGGGCATCCGGTGTCCGGCGGCCATCGCCGTGGCGTGCACCTGCCGGGCGTGCTCGGCCAGCGCCCGCGCGGAGGTGACCTCGTCACCGAGTGCGTCGCGTACCGCCGCCGCGTGCTGGTCGATCGTCGCCATCAGTCCGGGGTCGCGGATGGCGGCCACCAGCCCGTCGACGCCCACCCAGCCCATCAGGGCGTCCAGGCACGCGCGTGCGACCTCCTCGACCACCATCGTGCTCGTCGTGTTGCCGTACTCACCGCTCGTCATGCCCCAGAGGCTATTGAGCAACAAGGGCATATGGCGGCTTGGAAACCGATCCGCACCCACCTGCCACCTGAACGCACACCATCGGCGTGGGGCGCCCTGACCTGCGCTGGTCGCCGACGGCATCAGTGTCGCAACCAACGAGTTGGTCTGGCGTCTGGGCCGGGGAGCGGGTGCGCCTGGAAAAGGAGCCCGTCACCGAGGAGAAGACCGTTGGCGGTGAGGTCCGCAAGGAGCACATTGTCGAGGAATAGGTGCCCGAGCAGAGCCGGAACAGGCGGCCCTGACGCCCGCAACCCCCGCATGCGGCGGTCCACGAGAAGTGATCTCGTAGACCGCCGCATGATCTTGCTGTGGCGACGGCCTGCGACCACCGTGCGCCTACCCGACGGATTCACCGCCCGGCTCAGCACTGCCACCCCCACCGGCACGCAGTCCCGCACCGGCTCGTCACGGGGATGCACTCGCCTTCCCCGCCGCCGCTGACCGGGTCGGATCAGCCGCCCTGCGGGATGATGCACTCCGCACAGCCGCGTGCGAGACCGACCGGCGAGTAGCCGAAGGACCACACAGGACCGTTTGCCGCGAAATCGGACGGGTATGGCGGCTCACATTCCGGTTCAGCCTCTGGACGCCGATCCGGTTGCCCCGCCCTGAGCGGCTGGCAACGATGTTCGCCACACTCGCGGGACACACCCGCTGGACTGTGTTCGACGCACCCCGCGACCGCACATGGGCGGGGTGAAGGCGATGGCCACCATCGACGACAGGTCACACCCGCTTTCTCGTGGAACTTCCGGACGTCAGCATCGAGCGACTGGTCAAGGAGTCCGAATGAGACACCGTGTGAGACATACCTCAAGCTCGCCGGTTGCCATGCAACACCGGCGGAGTACAGCGCCTTGGCGAAGTGACAGGACATCATCCCGGCCATCTCCGGCACTCACGTCGAGGTTGCCGCATGAGAGAATCGAGGGATGAACGGTATGCCGCCATTGTTGTGGCGGCCATCGCGCTGGTAGCAATCGTCGGCTTCTGGGCCGTTTCCTCTTCGATCACCAAACCGGACGCCGCGTCGGCCTCGCATCCGGCAATCGCCGAGGTGGCGGGGCTCGCGACAGCCGACCCCGGGGCGTCCCGCCTGCACATCCTCCCTGTACCCCGCGGCCCGTCGCCCGGTTCGACACTGTCCGCGCAGTACCCGCCGGCCTCACCTTCGCCAGGCACCCACGCGCCGGTCGCGGACCTCAGTCAGTCCCAGATGGACAACGCCGTTGCGATAGTCGAGGTTGGCCGGCAGATGAAGCTGCCACGTCAGGCGTTCGTGGTGGCCATCGCCACCGCGCTACAGGAAAGCGACCTGCATATCCTCGCCAATCCGGCCGTTCCGGCGTCGATGGGGCGTCCCCACCAGGGCGTGGATAACGACCACGATTCTGTTGGCCTATTCCAGCAGCGGCCGAACTGGGGACGCGTCGACCAGCGGATGGATCCGCGGGAATCCGCCCGGCTGTTCTACACCGCACTGATCGAGGTTCCCGACTGGGAGCAGATGGCCGTCACCGTCGCCGCGCAGACCATTCAGATGTCGGCGTTCCCGGAGGCGTACGGCAAACACCAGTCACGTGCCGAGCGGATCGTTGACGCCATTCTCTAGTCGGCGCGTACCCGGGCGGGATTGTCAGGCAGGGTACGCGAGGCACCGAGCAACGTGACGGAAGTTATGTCCGTAACTCGCGCAGATTGAGCCACCTACCGACGTGAAGGCGTCGTCGAGTATGCATTGAGTTACCACGCACCCGACACCAGCAACGAGGCCATGGCCAGTGCGCGCCAGGGACGCTCGCCGTCGATCAGCAGCAGCGGCCACCGCTGATCGCACCCCGCTCAGAGCGCCCGACGTGATCGGACTCGGTGATCACGGGCACGCGAGCGGGGTGCCCTCTGACGGTGAAGGCGCGAGGGCGGCCGGCAAACCTGCTCGCCGGCCGCCCTCTCCGCTGGCTGGGCCTGGTCAGCCCTGGTGCCACTTCTGGTTGGCGGTGCCGGCGCAGTCCCACAGTTGGAGCCTGGCGCCGTCGTTGCCGTTCCAGTCCTTGATGTCGACGCACTTGTTGGCCTGCGGGTTCACCAGGTCACCGGCCGCGGTGAACACGAACTGCTGGGCCGGATTGCCGCTGCACGTGGCGATCTGGATGGCCGCGCCGTTGGCGGTCGAGCCCCAGGCCACGTCCATGCACTGGTTGTTCTGCGTCTTGACCGCACCGCCGGTGAACGTCCAGGACTGGGCGTTCGAGCCGTTGCAGGTGTACATCTGCAACTGGGCACCGTCGACGAAGTTGGCGCCCGGCACGTCGATGCACTTGCCGTTCCAGTTGCTGATCAGCCTGGTCCCGCCAGTCGGCGGAGGCGGGGTCGTGCCGCCGCCACCGCCGGTGAAGGCGTTGAGGGTGATCCCGGCCGAGCGCGGGTCACCGTCGTGGACCAGCGACTCGAAGTTGCCGACGTCGTCGAAGGCGAAGGCGTACGCCTTACCGTCGGCCATGTTCGCGTGGATGATCTTCGCGTACTGGTTGGTGGGGTTGTTCCGGTAGAAGTCGGCCGCGTTGGTGCTCGGCTGGGTGTCGATCGTGCCGAGCGTGCCGCGGTTGAGCGCGGCGCACAGCGTGCGGGCGATCGGACCGACGACCTGGTCGTTCGGCGCGCCCAGGTTGCCGTCGCAGCCCCAGACGTTGGCCGAGGTCGGCTTGTTGAACGAGGCGACCTGCTGCCCGGCGGCGTTGGTGAAGTTCATGACGTTGCCCGAGGTCCGGCCGAAGTACTTGATGTTGGGCTGGTCGCCGAACGGGACGACGGTCAGGGTCTTGCTCGTGTAGGCGCTCCACGCCGAGTTGATGTACGAGTCGAGGTAGGTGGTGCTGAGCTGCCCGGCGTCGGCGGCCTTACCGGGGGCCAACACGCGCAGCACCGTGCCGTCGGAGCGGGTGTAGACGGCGCCGGCCCAGCCCGGCTGCGCCTTGATGCCGTTGATCACATTGTCGCGGCCGTTGGCGACCAGCGTGCCGGTCGACTTCGTGGCGCCGGCGCCGTTGGTCACGCTCACCGTGTGCGGCACCGCGAACATGTCGACCTGGGAGCTGTTGAGCCACAGGCCGGCGTCGTTGTAGGTGAACTCGCTCCAGTCGAACAGGATGTCGCGGTTGGAGTCGCCGGCGGCCCACGGCGCCGGCTGGACGAGGCCGTCGGGGGTGAGGAAGAAGTTCAGCTTCCGACCCAGGGAGAAGTAGACCCGGCCGGACATGCCGCGCGGCACCTGGATCGTCGTACTGCCGCCGTTGCCGGCACCCGCGATCGCCACGTCGGGGGCCGGGGTCGGCGGGTTGCCGCCCGCCGGCCACGGGGTGAAGGTGCCGCCCGCGTTCGCGTAACCGAGCCGCCCGGTGTTCAGGTTGACGCCGATCACGTACAGGTAGACCGCGTCCCCGCGACCGGTGTTGTTGGTGACCGTGACCGGCAACAGGTTGGGGCCGACGGCCGCCGTGGCGGGCGTCACCGCGGCCCAGACGCCGGCGGCGACCACGCCGGCCGCGGCGACCGCTGTTAACAACTTTCTTCGGATATGCACCGGCTACTCCTCGGTCACGTTGGTGGCACTGCTCGATAGCCCATGCCGTACCGGATGGGCGTCGGCGGGCTGCTGTGGGTGTGCGCCACGCCCGCGGGGTCACCCCCCGGGACGGTGGGAGAGCGCTCTCACAGGATCGGATAATGATCGTTCCGTGTCAATAAATCTCTGCCCCTGCCCGATCCTCGCCGGCACCGCTCAACCGGTTTCAGCAGGCGCCGTTGTCGGTCCAGACGCCCTGGGCGTTCGCGCCCGGAACATCACCCTGCGTCCACCACTTCGCCGTCCACGCGTGCCCGTTGTACGACACCGTCTGCCCACCCGAGTACGCCGTAGTCGAATTCCAGGCCGCCGGACACGACCCACCACCCCCCGGCGACGACGTCGTACCACCGCCGCAGGTGCCCTGGTCGGCCCACACGTCCGCGCTACCGGGCGTCTCGTTCTGCGTCCACCACTTCGCCTTCCACGTGTGCCCGTTGTACGACACCGTCTGCCCACCCGAGTACGCCACGGAGGCACTCCACGCCGGCGCGGAACACGAACCCGGCGGAGGCGTCGGGCCGGCCGTCGGCGGGGCGGTGGTACCGGTCGGCGGGGTCACCGGCGGCGTCGCGCCGGCGAACCTGGCCGAGAACTTGGTGAACTCCCAGTCGCTCTGCGGAACGCTGCTGCAGGTACCGGAGGTGGTGGACTGGTTGGGGTCCGGGCACTGCCGGTCGCGGTTGACCGACCAGTTCGTGTACCGGGCCAGGTGGTGCGAGGTGGCGTAGTCCAGCGTCTGCTGGAAGTCGGCCTGCCGGAAGTACTCGCCGACGTCGCTGCGGCCGTTCATCTGCGAGATGCCCTCGTGGGCGTACGCGGTGGCGCTGTCCCACCCGAAGGTGTTCATGAGGATGCCATGGAACGCTTCGAGCGCGCTGATCTGCGCGCTCGCGCCATTGAAGCCGCCGTCGAACGGCATGATCGAGAAGTTGGCGGGGGTGAACCCGCTGCTCTTCGCCTCGTTGAGCATCTGCTGACCGAACCAGCCGGTACCGGCCGACGTACCGGCCGTCGTCACCGACACGTACAGACCCGGGTTGTTCCGTTGGAGGATCTTCGCGGCGCCGATCTCGTTGTGGATGGCGGCCGCGTTCTCGTACTCGGGCTCCTCCAGGTCGAAGTCGATCGCCTTCAGGCTGTACTTCGAGATGACCTGCTGGTACGCCGCCGCGGTAGCCTCCGGCGAGCCGCACGTCTGGCCCAGTTTGGTGCCGCCGTAACCGCCGATCGAGACGCTGACGTCACCACCGGCCGCCCGGATACGGCCGATCAGACCGGCCGCCTCCGTGTCGGCCGCGACGGGGCGGGTACCGTCCCAGGTCGGCGAACAGCCGCCGCCGTTGGGCGCGAGGATGAACGCGAGCTGGAATGCCTTCTGTCCGGTGGCGTTCATGACCGCGACGGCGTCCGGCGGGTTGTTGTCGAAGGGCATCAGGTACGGAGCCGACGCGTACCAGTTGTCGGTCAGCGCCGCATGCGCGCCGGTCGCCTGAGCGATGCCGAACGCCGCCGCACCCGCTACCGCCAGGCCGGTCATGGTGACCGGTATGAGCTTTCTACGCTGCACCTGTTCCTCCCAGGAGACCTCGCCCGGCGGGGCCACGGGATCGGACTCCCCGGAAGCCGGCCGCCGGCGGCGCACCAAAAACTGTTAACAAACCTAATCTATCGGCAGCGTTAGATCAATCGATCGGCTTCACCCCTTCGCCACCTGCGAACGAGGGCCGATCCTCGACCACCGGCCGACGCACAACCGGATGCGCCAGGCCGCCGGCCCCCCCTTTTGTTTCTGTTAAGAATGTTGACTGGAACGCGGGCGGTGCGGTTGAGTCATCGCCATCTCACTCGCCGACCGGACACGGCCGCTCGCCGGCCGAGTCGGCCCCGACCTTCCCCGTTTTGCAGCTGTGCGTCCGCTTCGCACGAAAGGTGATCATGTCCAAGAAGCGTCTCCTGGCGTTCGTCGCCACGGTCGGCGTGACGGTGGCCGGCGCCGCCGCCGCGCTGGTCCCCATGGTGGCCTCGAACGCCGCCGTCGCCTGCGCCGCCGCCTACAGCTCGACCGCCGTCTACACCGGCGGCGCGAACGTCTCTTACCAGGGCCGGAACTGGACCGCGAAGTGGTGGACCCAGGGCGAGGCGCCGAGCACCGGCGGCTCCGGCGTGTGGGCCGACCAGGGCGAGTGCGGCTCCGGCGGCGGCACCAACCCGCCGCCGGGCAACGGCGGGGGTACCTGCAACTACCCGAACTGGTCCGCCGGCACGTACTACGCCGCCGGCTCGATCGTTAAGTACACCAACGGGCAGTACTACAAGGCCAGCCACGACAACCCCGGCTACGACCCGGTCATCAGCACCTGGTACTGGGACCCGTACACCTGCGCTGGCGGCGGCACCAACCCGCCGCCGGGCAACGGCGGCAACGACGGCGGCTTCGTCGTCAGCGAGGCGCAGTTCAACCAGATGTTCCCGGGCCGCAACAGCTTCTACACCTACGCCGGTCTGGTCGACGCGCTGAAGAAGTACCCGTCCTTCGCCAACACCGGCAGCGACACGGTGCGCAAGCAGGAGGTCGCCGCGTTCCTGGCCAACATCGGCCACGAGACCGGGGGCCTGGTCCACATCGACGAGCTGAACCAGGCGGTCTGGGGCACGTACTGCGACCGCAGCCAGCCGTACGGCTGCCCCGCCGGCCAGACCGCGTACCACGGCCGCGGCCCGATCCAGCTCAGCTGGAACTTCAACTACAAGGCCGCCGGTGACGCGCTCGGCATCGACCTGCTCAACCACCCGGACCTGGTCTCCACCAACGCCTCCATCTCCTGGCAGACCGGCATCTGGTACTGGATGACCGGCACCGGCAGCGCCGGCACCACGTCGCACAACGCGATGGTCAACGGTTCCGGCTTCGGTACCACGATCCGGGCGATCAACGGCATCGAGTGCAACGGCGGCCACCCGGACCAGATGCAGCACCGGGTCCAGCTCTACCAGAGCTTCACCCAGATCCTCGGCGTACCCACCGGGGGCAACCTCACCTGCTGACGTACGCGGTGACGACTCGACAGGGGGTGCGGTCGCCCGACCGCACCCCCTGTCGACGCGTTGGTGATCCTCTCCCGCACGGCGGGGATGCTGAGGCGCATCACCGGGGGCCTGGCCGAGGACCTGATCGAGCGCGCCGCCGACGTGGTCCCGAAGCAGCGACGCACGCTGCTGCGGTGTCTCCGCGACGCCCCACTGAACCTGATCCACCTGAGGACCATGATGGCGGTCACCGAAGCAAGAACCGACCGCGGACCGGCGCGGCGCGGCCGGTGAGCGAGGATCGACGCCGGCTCCGGACTGCCGCGACGACCGGTCCGTTTGGCCGGGCCGGGAAGCGGAGATCCTATGCGCATGCGTAGATGGCCGATCGGTCTGGCTGTGTGGTTGCTCGTACTCGCGGGTGCCGAGGTCGCCGCCGTCGTGGCGGTCTGCCACTTCTTCGTGCAGTCCAGACACGGGCAACTGCTGGATGCGTTGGCCCTGAACGGAAACCGGATCGGTCAGTCCCAGGTGGAGGGACCTGTCGACACGATCCTCAACACCATGTCGGTCCTGTCGTTGGCGGTCGCCACGGCGGTCGTCGGCTTCATCGCGCTGATCCGGCGCCGGATCGCGGTCGCCGTCGGCGCGATCCTCCTCATCGTCGGCGCCAACGTGATGACCCAGGTCCTCAAACAGATCATCTACCGGCCGGAGCTGGGCGTCGATCTGGAGCGGGCGGCCGCCGGCAACAGCCTGCCCAGCGGACACACCACCATCGCCGCGTCGATCGCGGTCGCGTTCATGCTGGTACTGCCGCCCCGGCTGCGCGGCGTCGGCGCGGTGCTCGGCGCCCTGTTCGCCGCGGCTGCGGGGGTCGCGACCCTGTCGGCCGGCTGGCACCGACCCAGCGACGCGATCGCCGCCCTGCTCATCGTCGGCGCCTGGGCCTGCGCCATCGGACTGTTCATCGTCATAGCGCAGCACCCCCACGGCGGCGTCGACTACGGCCCGTCGAACCGGCTCGCGGTACGCCTGCTCGCCGTCACCGGCCTCGTGCTGCTGGCCGGCGCCGGGCTCGCGCTGGTACTGACCGAACAGGTGCTGTCCACCCCGCCCGACGAGTTGAGCGGGTACCGGCTGCTGACCGCCTATGCCGGTGGCGCGATGGGCATCGCCGGTACGGCGGGTGTCGTGCTGGCGACCGTGCTGGCGACCGTCCACCGGGTCGTGCCACGGGTCGTGCCCTCAGCCGTCGAGGCCACAAGGGAGCCGGTGGTCCTGGCGAGCTGAACCCGCATCGGTCGCCCGGCCGTGCGGGGAGACCACCTCGGCGGCACCGGAGCGGGGCGCCCCGTCGCTGCGTCTGACGCAGCGGCGGGGCGCCCCGGTTGCCCGGATGGACCCGGCGGGAACAGCATCCACGCCGGTGGACCGACGGCCAGCAGCGCGGTCAGGGCGGGAACCGGCCGATCACCGCGCTGCGGACCTGTCGTGCCAGGTAGTTACTCATTCAGCGCTCGGCGCCGGCGCGCCAGGACGACGCTGCCCACGGTGAGCAGGCCCGCGGCGGCCATCGACAGGAGAACGGTGCGGTTACCGGACCCGGCGGTGCCGCCACCGCCGGCGCTGACCGCACCGGTCGGCGTCACGGTAGCCGTCGTCGTGGTCACCGTCACGGTAGCCGTCGTCGTGGTCGGTGCCGCGGTCGGCGCCGTCGTGGTGGGCGCCGCAGTCGGCGCCGTCGTGGTGGGCGCCGCCGTGGTCGGCGTCCCGGACGCCGCGTCGGTTTCCTGGCCGAGCGGACGGCTGGCCATCGCGACGCCGCCGGTACCTGCCACAACGGCGGCGGCAACCGACATCAGCATCACCGAAAGCGCCACCGCCGCCGACAGTCTCCACCACACCCGGCTGGGCCGGCGAACAGGACTCGTCGCCTGCTGTGGCGATGCATCTCGAATCAGCTTGTGCACCATTACCCCCTGAGATCACAGAGTCGGATGACAGACCTTGGACTGCTGGGGTTTCGCCTGGTACGACCACGCGTGGTGCGAACTGTTCGCCGGCGTGAGGCGAGCTACGCCATCGGTACTAGGCCGGCGATATGGGAGGTACCCGGGACTCTGGCGGGGTATCCACCGAGGCGCGGATTTAATGGACGGCTGCCCGCCCCTGATGGAGGGTCCGAGGCAACGGCTCGGCGGCCGACGGCGGGCCACGTGCGGTACGGGTGGCGCGGAGAACCACCGGAACCGGCGGGCGCCCGCTTCACCCGAGGGGGGTGATGACGGGAAACGGCCGACCATGCAGGTTGGAGGGTGCCTGACCTGAGGGCAGAGCAATGATCACGTGATCCGCAAGAAACCCGTCTCGATAACACGACTGTCGAAGGGGAACTCATGACTACTGCGGAGAACCAGCGTGTTCGAGAATCTCAGATTCCCGGGCGCGAGGGTGGGGGGATGACCGAGTACCCGCTGCTGCTCGCCGCGTTGATGGGCCGACGCGAACGCGGCGAGTCGATGATCGAGCACCCGTTGCTGCTCGCCGCCATGATGGGCCGACGCGAACGCGGCGAGTCGATGATCGAAAACCCGCTGCTGCTCGCCGCCATGATGGGCCGACGCGAACGCGGCGAGTCAATGATCGAACACCCCCTACTCCTCGCCGCCATGATGGGCCGACGCGAACGCGGCGAGTCAATCATCGAACACCCCCTACTCCTCGCCGCCATGATGGGCCGACGCGAACGCGGCGAGTCAATCATCGAACACCCCCTACTCCTCGCCGCCATGATGAGCCGACGCGAACGCGGCGAGTCAATGATCGAAAACCCCCTGATGCTCGCCGCCATGATGGGTCGGCGTGAGGAGCGCGGCGACGGTCTGAGCGAGAACCCACTGCTGCTCGCCGCCATGCTGGGGCGCAACTAGGAACCGGCCGGGTACCCGTAGCCCGCTGTCGCGGGCTACGCCGCGGTCCGCTGCGGCCGGACCAGCAACCTTCGGTGCTGTCGCAGGTGGGCGAAGCGTCCCACGGTACCGATCTGAACCCTTCGCCCACGCGGGCATCACCGTCCGGCCCTTCCCTGGGATGAACGACTGGACGGTGGTTCATCACGACGGGACACAGAGGAATCATCATGACGACTGAACCTGGCAGAATGGCGGGACACGACCCGGTCGAAGCGTTGATCGACGACCTGATCCACCACATCCTGACCGAGGCGGGCCAGCCCGCCGCCGCGACACGCGGCAGAGGGCCGATTGCGGGCTTGATCGACATGGTCACGGCGTCGTCCCGCACCGGGTCGCGCACGTCGATGATCGAGAGGCTGCTGCTCGCCCAGATGATGGCCGGCGCGTTGGCCGATGCTCTCGCGCCCGCCCTGGCAGAGACCCTGACCCCCGAGATTATGAAGGCGCTGGAGAACTACCCGCCCGGCGAGCCGGCCGGCAAGGAACCCGCCGCCGCGGGAGTTTCCCGGGAGAAGGGGCGCAAGCAGGAGGAGAAGTAACGGGTACGATCCGGCACCCGACGCGTGCCGGTCGGGTACGTCGACGCACTGCCGGTCCGGCGGGCAGGTCCCCGCCGGCCGGCCGGTACGACGCGGTAGCCGACCGCCGGCCCCAGCCCGGCGCGCCCTGACGACAGTGCGGGCGCGACAGTGCGGTCGCGACGCCGGTGATGTTCTCGGCGATCTGGGTGGATCCGGTGGCGGCTTCATTGACGCTACGGGCGATTTCGCTGGTGGTCGACGTCTGCTCCGCCACGGCGGCGATGGTCGTCGGGTACCCGTTGACCTTCTCGATCACCTCGGCGATCTCCCCGATCGCCCGCGCGGCCGCCCCGGTGTCGGTCTGGATGGCCTCGACCCGCCGGGAGATGTCACCGGTGACCTTCGCGGGCCTCCTGGGCGAGGTCCTTGACCTCGGTGGCGACCACGGCGAAGCCCTTGCCGGCGCAGCCGGGCGGTGGCGGCGTCGAGGTTGGTGGCCATCCGGCCGATCTCGTCGCGGCTGGAGACACCGACCGAACGGGTCAGGTCGGCCAGGGCAAGGTTGATCTTGTCAATCGCCGACTGACCTCGGTCCGGGCCCGCCGGAACGCCGCGAGGTCGTCGTTACGCGCGGCCGGGATCTTCGTGGTGTCGCGGATCTGCCGGTACTCGGCGAACGCCTTCGCCGTGGCCGCTTTCTGGGCCGCACCACGGTTCGCCCACCGCGCCACCTGCGCATACCTGATGGCTGAGCCGGCGGGGACCGGTACCGGGCATAACTGATCGGCATAGCCGACAATATGGCGATAAGCGGACGCTCGGAATCTCCCACCGTCCCGATTCGGTTACGCTTTGTGACCTAAAAGTGGAGCAAACCGCTTGATCTTCACCCAATCGCGTTGGACTACCGCAACGACAGGAGCCGGCATGGGGATTCGGCCATGACACGCGCCTCGACCGCCGCCCGCGCCCTCGGCGTACTGGTGGTGGCCGTGCTGCTCGTGCTCGGGCCGACCCTCGGAAACGCCGTGGCGCGAGCCGCCACGGCGTCCACCGCCGCCGAGATCGGTCACGGCCACGAGCAGTGCGACGAGTGCCGCGACCGCCTCCTCAGCGGTACCGGCACGGTGGTGCCACGTTCCACGCCGGGCGCCCCCGAGCCACGGGCCACTGGCGGCTACCCCGGTACGGCGGTCGCCGCGACCGCCGCCCGGCCCGCACCCGCCCAGGTCACCGGTCATGACGACCACAACCGGCGACTGGCCGCCCTACAGGTCTTCCGCCGCTGACCGGGCCGCTGGCGCACCTCTGCCCAGCCGCCCTTCTCACTCACCCCTCGTTCGACACCGCGTCAGAGCGCGCCCTCGCGCGCGTCGCGGGAGTGACAGCAGCAGGAGTCCCTTCATGCAGTCGTTGATCGACCATGCCCGCGTTTTCCACCAGCGGATCGCCAGCCGGAGCGAGCAGCGCGAAGAGTTCGCACGTCTCGCGTCGGGGCAGCAGCCGCAGGCCCTTTTCATCACCTGCTCGGACTCGCGGGTGATACCAGCGATGATCATGTCGGCCCGCCCGGGCGAACTGTTCGAACTGCGCACGGCCGGCAGCATGGTGCCGCCGCCGTCCGGGCACCCCTCCGGCGAAGCCGCCACCATCGAGTACGCCATCGAGGTGCTCGGGGTAACCGATGTGGTGGTGTGCGGCCACTCCCACTGCGGGGCGGTCCGCGCCCTGACAGAGGACGCCGACCTCACCGCCACGCCGGCCCTGCGGACCTGGCTGGCCCATGCCGCCCCGCCGGGCATCTCCGCGGCCGGTACCAGCACGATCACCCGCGCGGTGCAGCACAACGTCCTGGTCCAACGTGAACGCCTGGCCTCCTACCCGTGCGTCCGGCGGCGCCTGTCCGCCGGCGCGGCACACCGGATCCGGCTGCACGGCTGGTTCTACGAGATCGACAGCGGCGCCGTGCTCGCCCACCGCCCCGAAGCCCGAGCGTTCCTCCCCCTGTAGACCGGAAGGTAGTGATCCATGCGCGCCAGATTCCTTCCTGACGCCCGGACCCTGCGCCAGGACTTCTCCGCCTCCCTCGTCGTGTTCCTCGTCGCCCTGCCCCTGTGCCTGGGGGTGGCCGTCGCCTCCGGTGTACCCGCCGAACTGGGCCTGGTGACCGGCATCGTCGGCGGCCTCGTGGTCGGTGTCATGCGGGGCAGCAGCCTCCAGGTCAGCGGCCCGGCCGCCGGCCTCACCGTCCTGGTGTACGAGGCCGTACAGACCCACGGCATAGCCCGGCTCGGCATGATCGTTCTGGCCGCCGGCGCCCTGCAGATGCTGCTGGGTGCCCTGCGGATGGGCCGCTGGTTCCGGGCGATCTCGTCCTCGGTGGTGTCCGGCATGCTTGCCGGCATCGGCCTCGTGCTGATGGTCGGCCAGGCGTACACCCTGTTCGACCGCGCCGCGCCCGGCGGGGCGCTGGCGAACCTGGCCGGGCTGCCCGCCCTGGTCGCCAGCGTGGACACGCCCGCCGCGGCCGCGCTCGGTGTCGGCACGATCGCCGTCATGGCGGGGTGGCGGTACGCGCCGCGGCGGCTGCGGGTCATACCCGCCCCGCTGGTCGGGGTCGCGCTCGCCACCGCCGCCGCGGCCGCCCTGCGCCTGCCGGTGGAGCGCCTCGAGGTACGTGGCCTGATGGACGCCGTACGGCTCCCCGGCCTGGCCGACCTCGAAGCGTTCACGTCGGCCGGCGTGCTGGGCACCGCCCTGGCCTTCGCGCTGATCGCCTCCGCCGAGAGCCTGTTCAGCGCGGCGGCGGTGGATCGCATGCACAACGGACCGCGTACCGACTACGACCGGGAACTGTTCGCCCAGGGCACCGGGAACGCCGTGTGCGGTCTGCTCGGCGCGCTGCCCATGACCGCGGTCATCGTCCGCAGCGCCGCCAACGTGCAGGCGGGGGCCGCCACCAAGGCCTCCCGCATCCTGCACGGCGCCTGGCTGCTGCTGTTCGCCGTGCTGCTGCCGGCCGCGCTCGGGGTCATCCCGATGGCCGCCCTCGCGGGCGTGTTGGTGTACTCCGGCGCGAAGCTGGTGCCGCTGCGCGCCGCGGCCGAGCTCTGGCGGGCCAACCGCGGGGAGGCGCTGGTACTGACCGCGACGGCGGTCACGATCGTGGCGACCAACCTGCTGGAGGGCGTACTGGTCGGTCTGCTCCTGTCGCTGGTCAAGTGCGCCGGGGACGTCTCCCACGTCCAGGTCCACGTCAACGAGCGGGCCGACAGCATCCGCGTCCGGATCACCGGCAACGCCACGTTCATGCGCCTGCCCCGGATCCTCGATGCCCTCGAGGCGGTCCCCCACGGCCGGCCGGTCGAGCTCGACGTCTCCGGGCTGCGCCACGTCGACCACACCTGCCGGGCCGCGCTGGTCACCTGGGCGGCCAACCGCAACCACGGTAGCTGCCGGGTGGACCTGCCGGAGTACCTGTCCGCCGTCTCCGCCGCGGCGCACTGACCTTCCGCGTCGCGATCACCGCCCCGCCGGCACTCCCGCCGGCATCCGCCGATCCCCGGTCGGCCGTCGCCGCGGCGGCACCGATGGCCGACCGGGGTCGGTCCGGCTCGACCGTCCGGCGGGTCAGGGCCGGCCGGGCTCAGCTCCGGTCGAGGGCGACGGCCTGTGCGACGTAGTCCCGCAGAGCCGCCTCGTTGATCCCGTCCATCGTTTTGATCTTCACGTGTCGGGTCTTCTTACCGACGCCTTCGAGCAGGCCGTGAGGGTCCTCGAACTCCGCACCGCGCTCGAAGGCGAAGGTGAGGTGGGTCTTGCTCTGGCTGATGACCGCGAGGATCTTCCTACCCCGCCAGGCGGGCGAGCCGTAGGTGAGGCATTCGGTGGCGGTGGCTGCGGCGTCGGCCATCAGCGCGCGCAGGGCGGCGACGATCTCCCGGTACTTCGGGTCGAGCTTGGTCTCGACGTAGGCGTCGACTTCGCTACTGGTCATAGCTCCATCGAACACCGTCACACACAAATCCTCCACGACGAGCGCCACGCGGCCGCGTACCCCGGCGCGCCGGCCCGGCAACGCGGCGTCACCGAGCCCGGCTGCACGCTCATCCGGTGCGCCATAGCATGCCGGCATGGGGGAATGGGGCAAACGCGACGACATGACCGTGCACTCGGCCGACCCCTACAACGCCGAACCGCCCCGCGCCGCACTCGACGGCTCGCCGCTGACCCCGGTGGACACCTTCTACGTCCGTAGCCACGCCCCCGTCCCCCGGATCGACCCCGGCGCCTGGCGGCTGGAGGTGGACGGTCTGGTCCAGCGGCCCCTCACGCTGTCGCTGGCCGAGCTGCGCCGCCGCTTCGACACCCGCACCCTGGTGGCCACGCTGGTGTGCGCGGGCAACCGCCGGGCCGAACTGATCGAGATTCGCCCACTTCCGGGGGAGGAGCCGTGGGGGCCGGGCGCGGTCTCCACCGCCCGCTGGACGGGAGCCGCGCTGGCCGACGTACTCGCGGCGGCCGGCCTGCTGCCGGCCGCCGGGCACGTCGCCTTCACCGCACCGGACGTATCGCCACTGGCCCGCCCGCCACAGCCGTTCGGTGCGTCCATCCCGGTCGCCAAAGCGATGGCCGGTGAGGTCCTGCTGGCCTGGGCGATGAACGGCACGCCGCTGCCGGCGGCCCACGGCGCGCCGGTACGCGTGGTGGTACCGGGCTACATCGGCGCCCGCAGCGTCAAGTGGGTGCGGCGCATCACCGCCCGGGAGCACCCCTCGGACAGCTACTTCCAGACCACTGATTACCGGCTCCTGCCCGCCGCGGCGGACCCGGCCGCGGCCGGCCCCGACGGACTGTCCCTGAGCATCGTCGCGGTCAATGCCGCCATCCTGCACCCCGACGGCCGCCGACCGCTGCCGGCCGGACCGACCCGGGTCAGCGGGTACGCGCTCGCCGGCGAAGACCGCGGCGTCGCCCGGGTCGACGTCTCCGTCGACGGTGGCCAGCACTGGCAGCAGGCGGACCTCGACGCCGACGCGGGGCCCTGGGCCTGGCGGCTGTGGCAGACGATCGTCGACCTCCCCCTCGGGCCGGCCGAGATCGTTGCCCGCGCCTGGGACACCAGCGCCACCACCCAGCCCGAACACGCCGCACCCCTGTGGAACCCGAAGGGGTACGTCAACAACTCCTGGTCCCGGGTGCGCGTCACCGGCCAGCGCATCTGAGCCGTCGGCGCGGCCGCCCCCGCCGCCGGGACGCCTTGAGCGGTCCGGCTGAAGCCTTGAGCGGCTCGGCTGAAGCCTTGAGGGGTTCGGCTGCGATGCAACCGGGACGCAACTGAACGCGACCGGTAGCGGCACCCTCCGTAAATGACGGTATCCCCAGTCCGCCGGTGAGCCTTCACGGCCGCCGACCCGAGGGGAAACCGATGACCACTTCTGCCGCCGCCGAGTCGCCGCGCACCGCCACGCCGTCGCCGCGTTCGATCGAGGACCTGGTGCGTAGCCACCTCCCACTGGTCGGCCACCTTGTCCGCGAGATGCTGGGCCGCCTGCCCGCCCACGTCAGCCGCGAAGACCTCGTCTCCGCCGGCATGGCCGCCCTCGCCACCGCCGCCAAGGCCTACGACCCCGACCGCGGCACCCCCTTCGGCAGCTTCGCCACCGCCCGCATCCGCGGCGCCCTCCTCGACGAACTCCGCGGCCTCGACTGGGCCAGCCGCTCCGTACGCTCCCGCGCCCGCCGCATCGACACCGCCGCCCAGCACCTCACCGCCACCCTCGGCCGCACCCCCACCACCGCCGAACTCGCCGAAACCCTCGGCGTCGCCGTCGACGACATCAAAGCCACCGACGACGACGTCCAACGCGCCGTCGTCCTCAGCCTCCAGGGCTTCGCCGCCGGCACCGCCGAAGACCTCGTCCCCGAACGCGCCGCCGGCCCCGAAGACCTCCTCCTGCACCGCGAACGCATCGGCTACCTCCACCACGCCATCGACGCCCTCCCCGACCGGCTCCGCCTGGTGGTCACCGCCTACTTCTTCGACGAACGCCCCATGACCGAGATCGCCGCCGAACTCGGCGTCACCGAATCCCGCGTCTCCCAACTACGCGCCGAAGCCCTCGTCCTGCTCCGCGACGGCCTCAACACCCACCTCGACCCCGACCTGATGGCCGAACCCGACCGCCCCGGCGGCTGCGTCGCCCGCCGCCGCGAGGCCTACTACTCCGCCATCGCCACCCGCGGCGACCTCCGCGCCCGCCTCGAACTGACCACCCAACTCGGCCTACCCGTCGCCCACACCGCCTAAATCCATGATCCTGAAGGCTTCGTGGTGCCCTGCCCCTTCACGATCACCGGACGGTCGAGCCGGCGGCCGCGGAACGGTCGAGCCGGTCCGCGGCCGAGGAGTTCCGGTCACGGCTCGACGACGCGCCACCCGCCGACCCGCGACCCGCGTCGTACCCGGCGCAGCCCGAGGCCGATCATGAGCAGCGCACCGCCGACGGCCAACGCCGTGCCCACGGCCGGGCCGGTGACCGGCAGGGTGTGACCGCCGGTACCGGCGTGGCGGACCGGGGCGGGCGCGGTCGGTACGTCGCCGAAGGCCGATGCCGGCTGGACCGACACGCCGCCGTCGGCGACGGCCGGCTGCTGGTCGGTCGTCGAGGCCGCAGCCACCTGGTCGGCGACCTGCATCTGATCGCCGGCGGTTGACCGGTCGGCCCCGGCCGTCGGCACCGTGCCCGGAGCGGCCGGGGTGGTCCGGCTCGGCGCGGCGCCAGCAGCGGGGTGACCGGCCGCGGTCCGGGTCGGCGTCGCGGCGGGGGTCGGATGGCCGGGCGTACTCCGGGTCGGCTGAGCCGTGGCGGTCGGATGGCCGGGCGTACTCCCGGTCGGCTGAGCCGTGGCGGTCGGATGGCCGGGCGTACTCCGGGTCGGCTGAGCCGTGGCGGTCGGGCGCGGGGTGGCCTGGGTCGGCGAGGCGCCGGCCGTACTACGGGTCGCGCTCGGAGTGCCGGACGGCGCCGGGACCGGTGGGACGGCGGCGGCGAACCGGGCGTCCACCGCGACGCCCTTCTTGTCGGTCACGACCGTCACCGGATTCGGCACCTTGAGGAGCTTGCCGCAGCCGAGTTCGTCGAACGTACCGGCCAACCGCTGCGCGAGGAACGCGAAAAGGTCGCTGGCCACACCCGGGTTCGGTGAGCTGGCGCGCCGGGTCAGCGCGCGGTCGGCCTGTACCCGCGCCGGCCCCGCCGTGGCCACGTTGCGGCAGTACGCCTCCGGCCGGTCGACCGCGGAGTCCACCGGCCGCTGCCCGACCCCGGCACGGTACAGGTTGGCCTTGGCCACGCTGGTCCGACCGTCGACGGTGGCCATCGGGTCGCTGATCGGCACCAGCGCGACCGGCTCGGCCTGGAACGCGGCGGCCTGCAGTTCGTTGAGCGCGAGCGCCGTCGTCGTGCGGCCCGGCTGGGCCAGGTCCGGGGCGGTGTACGGGGTGCAGCCCAGCGCCGGGTCGACGAAGTCGTCGAGCAGCGCGTTGTCGCTGCCGTTGATTACGATCTTGGCGCCCCGGGCGGCCAGCGCCGCCCGGTTGGCCGCGGTGTTCTGCGCGGTACTTCCGTCCGCGAGGAACAGGTACGTGCTGGTCACGTTGTCGCTCTGGTCCATGTCGACCAGGCCGAAGTCGCGTACGGTCGGGCAGGGCAGGCCGTTCCGGGCGGTACCCGGGTGCGGGATGGTCAGCCGCCCGGCGGCGACGGCGGAGGAGGCGGCGGCGAAGAAGGCCCCCGCGTTGCAGTAGGCGAACTGCCCGAATGCCGACGCGCCGAGGCCGTTGACGCACCGGCCGGCGGCGAGACTGTCGCTGGTGCCCCGCAGCACCAGGTTGTCGCCGTTGAAGCCGAACCACAGACCCACCACGGCACCGGCCGGCAGCGACGGCCGGGCGGGCGCGACCGCCGGCCGTTTCCCCCGGTCCACCACCAGCGGGTCGTACACCGACACCTGCCCGGTGGCCGGGTCGATGATCGTGCCCTGCACGAACGCCGCCGTGTCCGGGTCGGCCTCGTGGCAGGGACCCATCAGCTCGTACGGTGTGGCCAGGCCCGCGGCGCTCAACGGATCGGCCGGCACCACGAGCGTGCAGGTAATCCCGGCCGCCTGGTCGTCCTGTGCCGCGAACGCCATTCGTCCACCGAGGACGATCAGCGTGAGCAGACTGGCGAACAGCGCGACTTTCCAGACCCGTCCCCGCCGGCGGACGGTTCGCCCGCGCGGGCGGGTACGGTACGGCGTCGTTCTCCTCTGCCCAGCCATGTCATGCCCCCTTGAGTGCGGCGGCCAGGGGTGCACGGCGCCGCCGTGACAGGCCCCCGGCAGTGGAAGGACGGCGCTCCCGCCGTCGCCGCAACGGCCGTACCGGTGATCAGGTCGGCCGTAGGTTACCGCCGATGTCGACGCTGGCCGGGGCGCCTAAGGAAGTCCTCAGGTCGATTTGCCGACCGCCTTAACAACCGCGTCCGCGCCGCCCCGGCGGGCACCTGACGGGGCCGGTAGGATCTGCCCGGGGCGGCCCTCGGACGGATTCGTCACCGCCGGACGGCATGCCCCGCCGCCGAGGTGGTGGTGCCGGTGCGGTACGGGTGCGGGACGGTCTCAGACCCGCCCGACCGCGGGTACCGGCGATACGCTCAGTTTGTCTCCGCCCGCACCGATCTCCGGAGTCGACACCCGTGCTTGCCGCCGCCCTCGACGGGCTCAACAGCGCTGTACCCAGCACCCCGACGCCCTGCTACCTGGTCTCCATCGCCGCCACCACCCTGCTCGCCGCAGGTCTCTGGCTACGTTTCCTCAGCGGCCGCTGACCCGGAGGTGGCCGCTGACCCGGAGGCGGCCGCTGACCCGGAGGCGGCCGCTGACCCGGAGGCGGCCGCTGACCCGGAGGCGGCCGCTGACCGGCTGACGATCGACAGCCAGGTCGCCGCATCCCGGGAACTGGCCGCCACGGGAGCGAAGCTGAGCGGCAGCGAAACGGCGCGGTTCGACGTCACGATTGCGGAGTTCGAACCGCTGTTCTTCAACCACATGGTCCCGGTGCCGGGGTACCGCATCGGCGACGGGATCACACTGAGCGAGCGCGACGTCCCGCGACTGACCGAGGCCTTCTTCGCCGAACTCGAGCGCACGTTGGGGGAGTTCGCCGACCGGCCGGCCGGCCGCACACGGGTCGGCCGCGTCCGACAGCATCCGACACTGTCCGAAACCGATCGGGATCGTTCGTCGTCGCTCCGGTCACGCCTCACCGGACGGCTGCCGCTCGCGCAGCGACCCCCGGATGAGGTAGAGCACCTCGTCGGCGCCGAAGGGCTTGGCCAGGTAGTAGTCCGCGCCGTCGGCCCAGGCCCGGGCTGCGGAATCCGGGTCGGCCGCCGCGGTGAGCATGATGACCGGCACCCGGCGGCCCGGCCGGCTGCGAATGTCGCGGAGGACGCCGTAGCCGTCGAGGCCGGGCATCATGACGTCGAGGACGACGCAGTCCGGCAGGCACTCGTCGAGCGCGCTGACCGCGGCCAGCCCGTCCACCGCCACCCGTACGTCGTGCCCGTCCAACTCCAGCACGTCGGCGAGCAGTTGACGGATCGCCGAGTCGTCGTCGACCACCAGGACCTGAGCCATTGTGCCCTCACTCTTCTCCGGCCGATAGCACCTTCGTACCGACCCGCGCACCCGCCTCGCCGGTCCGCCAGGGGCCGAACAGGGACGCCGGTCGGGTCAGGAGTCGCCACCGTCCTATCGGGTGCCGCGCCGTGGACTTGAGGCAGCCGCGGACGTGAGGTAGCCGCGGGCTTCGAGCGGCCACGGCGTTGAGGCACTGGTCCGCCTCGCAAACCATCGTCCGATTCGTCATCGACGACCGGACTTTCGGTCGATCGACCCCCGACCACGACAGCAGGTACGCCTGCGGGTGCAGAGCGTCACACCCGACACGCCGTCCATTTGGCCGATGCTGGTGACAGTGTGGTCGGGTGCCCGAGGGACGCGTACCGGTAATGCGACAGCGATGACCGAGTCGTGCCCTGACGCGTTCGAGTCCCGCCCGGCCACTCCGGGGTCGACGGGCACCGCGACCGGCCACCGCGTGCCGCCCCACGCCCGCAAGGCGAGCCACGACCGGGCCGGCGCCGGTGACCGCGAACACAGACCCACCGACCGCGAACACAGACCCACCGACCGCGAACACAACACCGGCCACGACCGCGAACCGGTACGCGACCTGAAGCCTCGGCCGGCCCCGTCCGCTCCGGGCCCGCGCCGGACGGCCCGGACCGCCCGCGCGGTCGCCGACCTGGCCGCCGAGCTGGACGCGATCGAACGACTGGGCTGGCGGGAACTCGACGGCGCGTTCGACCGCGCGGTCCACCTCGAACAGCAGGCGCGCGCGGCGTCGGCGGTGGACCTCGAACTGCGCGCCCGGCTGCTGCGGGCGGCCGTCCTGGGCCGCCGGGGCGAGACCGCGGAGAGCGGCCGCATCCTGCACGGGGTGAATCGGTGGGCCGCCGACAACGGCCATCGGTACCTGCTGGCCCGCAGTCACCGGCTGCTCGCGACGTTCTTCCGCCAGGTCGGCGACCCGTCGGCGGCACTGGAGCACGCCGTGCGCGGCGTGGAGTTCCTCGACGACGACGTACCCGCCCTGATCCGGGCGTACCACCTCGTCACCCTCGCCGGAGCGCTGACCCAGACCGGCTCGTTCCACGAGGCGCGGCAGCGCTACGCCGATGCCGAGCGGATCGCCGAGTCCTTCGGGGACGTACCGCTGCGACTTCTGGTGGTCAACAACCTGGCGTACATGGAGCACGAGGCCGGCGAGCCCTACCGCGCGCTGGAGACCGCCGAGCGGATGGCCGCGCTGGCCGCCGCGCACGGCATCGCGCTGGACTCGTTCAGCCTGGACACCCTGGCTCGGACCCAGATGCGCCTGGGCCGGTACGCCGAGGCGGAACGGACCCTCCGGCCGACGATAGCGGCGCGCGAGGTACTCGCGGCGACCGAGGCCGACGGGTACGCCGAGTGCCTGCTCACCCTCGCGGAGGTACAGCGGCTGCGGGGAGCCACCGACCGGGCACGCACGACCCTCGATGAGTGCCTGCGCCTGTGCGAACGGTCGGACCTCCGTCGGATCAGGATGCGGGCCTGGGGCGAACGGGCCGAGCTGTACGCCGCGCTCGGCTGCTTCGAGGACGCCTTCGCGCAGTACAAGGTCTTCCACGCCGAGGCGATGGCGGTCTACAGCGCCGAGCGGGACGCCCGAGCGCTGGTGTTGCAGGCGGCCTTCGGGGCCGACGAGGCCCGCCGGTCCAGCCGGCACTACCGGGACCTGGCGCTGCGCGACCCGCTCACCGGCCTGTACAACCGGCGGTTCGTCGACGGTCAACTGCCGGCGCTGCTGCGCGAGGCGATGGCCGCCGGAGCGCCGCTGTCGATCGCGCTGATCGACCTCGACCACTTCAAACGGATCAACGACACCTGTTCGCACCAGGTCGGCGACCAGGTCCTGCGTACGGTCGCCGAACTGCTGACCGCGGAGCTGGAGGAGATGCCCGGCGCCGGTGACGACACCACGGTGGGCGCGTTCGCCGCCCGCCTCGGGGGCGAGGAGTTCCTGGTGGTCCTGCCGGGAGTGGGCGGCGCCGATGCGGTCGGCCGGCTGGACCGGCTGCGCCGGTCGGTCCGGTCGTACCCGTGGCGGGACCTCACCGGCGAGCTGCCGGTGACCGCGAGCGTCGGGGTGGCGACCGCACCGGGCGCCGGCTCGGGACAGTCCGCCCTGCTCCGGCGGGCCGACCACAACCTGTACGTCGCCAAGGACGCCGGCCGGGACCGCACGGTCGGCGAGCCGTAGCCTGACCGCCGGCGGGTCTCGGCCCGCCGGCCGACGAGCGGTCGGCCCGACGGCCGGCGGGTCCTGACGCGCCACCACGCGGTCGGGGGAACGACCGGTTCATCCCCACGTTCGGGATCGACAGATGTTGACATGCGCCCCACACGGGCATAAGCATCTGTCTATTCGCCACCGGGAGCGCTCCCAGGCGACCACACCCCCGCTCACGAGGAGTCCCCCGTGATCAGAACGCCCCATCGACCGGCACGGGCAGCCGTGGCCGTCGTCGCCGGCCTCGCCCTGGCCGGCTCGCTGCCCTCGATCGCGCACGCCGACCCCACCGACGCCGCGGAACAGATCGTCAACGGCTCGTTCGACGCCGGTACCGCACCCTGGTGGTGGACCGGCAACACCGCTGGCGCGATCGTCGGCGGGCAGCTGTGCGCCGACGTACCGGCGGGCACCACGAACGCCTGGGACGTCATCATCGGCCAGAACGACCTCCGCCTGCGCGCCGGCCAGTCGTACGCGTTCTCGTTCACCGCGTCGGCCAGCCAGCCGGTGAGCGTGCGGGCCAACGTCCAACTCGCCGACCCGCCGTACACCGCGCAACTGTCGCAGACCGTCACCCTCGATGCGGCCCAGCGGTTCAGCTACGCGTTCACCTCCGACACCGACACCGACCGCGGTCAGGTCGCGTTCCAGATCGGCGGCGCCGCCCAGCCGTGGACGTTCTGCGTGGACGACGTGTCGCTCGCCGGCGGCGAGGCCCCGCCGCCGTACGTGCCCGACACCGGCCCCCGGGTGCGGGTCAACCAGGTCGGCTACCTGCCGTACGGGCCCAAGCGCGCCACCGTCGTCACCGACGCCGCCGGCGCGCTGCCGTGGCGGCTGAAGAACGGCGCCGGCGCCGTGGTCGCGTCGGGGACCACGAAGCCGGCCGGTACCGACGCCGCCTCCGGCCAGCGGGTGCAGACCGTCGACTTCAGCGGGTACACGAAGGCCGGTAGCGGGTACACGCTCACCGTCGACGGGCAGACCAGCTACCCGTTCGACATCTCGGCCACCACGTACGACCGGCTGCGCTCCGACTCCCTGCACTTCTTCTACGTCCAGCGCAGCGGCATCGCCATCGACGGCGCGCTGGCCCCCGGGTACGCCCGGCCCGCCGGGCACGTCGGCGTCGCGCCCAACCAGGGCGACACGGACGTGCCCTGCCAGGCCGGGGTGTGCGACTACCGGCTCGACGTGCGCGGCGGCTGGTACGACGCCGGCGACCACGGCAAGTACGTGGTCAACGGCGGCATCGCCACCTACCAGCTGCTCAGCGAGTACGAGCGGACGCTGACCGCCGACACCGCCCGGCGGGGTGCCCTGGGCGACGGCAGCCTGCGGGTACCGGAGCGGGGCAACCGGGTACCGGACATCCTGGACGAGGCCCGCTGGGAGCTGGAGTTCATGCTGCGCATGCAGGTGCCCGCCGGCCAGCCGCTGGCCGGGATGGTCCATCACAAGGTGCACGACCAGGCGTGGACCGGGCTGCCACTGCGCCCCGACCTGGACCCGCAGCCGCGCGAACTGCACCCGCCGTCGACGGCGGCGACGCTCAACCTCGCCGCGACCGCCGCGCAGTGCGCCCGGCTGTTCGCCCCGTACGACCGGGCGTTCGCCGCGCGCTGCCTGACCGCCGCGCGGACCGCCTGGGACGCGGCGCAGGCGCACCCGGCCGTCTACGCCAGCCCGAGCGACAGCAACGGCGGCGGGGCGTACGACGACAGCGACGTGCGCGACGAGTTCTACTGGGCCGCCGCCGAGCTGTTCATCACCACCGGCCAGCGCACCTATCTGGACGCGCTGCGCGCCTCGCCGTACTGGACCGGCGACGCCGCGTTCCCGGCCGGCGGATTCGGCTGGCAGTCGGTGGCCGCGGCCGGCCGGCTGGACCTGGCGACCGTGCCGAACCTGCTGCCGCCGGCCGACCGGGCGGCGGTGCGCGCCTCGGTACGCACGGCCGCCGAACGCTACCTGGCGGTGGTGCGCGGACAGGCGTACGGCGTGTCGATCACCCCCGACGAGTATGTCTGGGGCTCCAACAGCAACGTGCTCAACAAGCTCGCCGTCATCGCCACCGCGTACGACCTGACCGGCGACCGGCGCTACCGGGACGGCGTGCTGGAGGGCCTGGACTACCTCTTCGGCCGCAACGCCCTCAATCAGTCCTATGTGACCGGTTACGGCGAGCACGCCGCACACAACCAGCACAGCCGCATCTACGGTCACCAGCTCGACCCGGCGCTGCCGAACCCGCCGGCCGGCTCGCTCGCGGGTGGGGCGAACTCCGCCCTCCAGGATCCGACAGCGGCCAAGCTGCTCGCCGGCTGCGCGCCGCAGTTCTGCTACATCGACGACATTCAGTCGTACGCGACCAACGAGGTCGCCATCAACTGGAACTCCGCGCTGGCCTGGGTGTCCGCCTTCGCGGCCGACCAGCGCGACGGCCGCCGCGGGTAACCCGCCCGACCAGTACGACGGCCGCCGCGCGGCCACCCGTCCGGCACCGGAAAACCACACCGGGCCGGGGATCGGATGATCCCCGGCCCGGTGCGCGTACCGGCGGTACGTCAACGGCGGTACGTCAGCGCAGGATGAACCTCTCCCACGGCCCGATCGCCGTCCGGTTGGCCAGCAGCGGCGCGGTGCCCGCCCACTCGGCCACGACGTACTTGCCGTTGGCCTGGGAGCGCAGGCTGACGGTGCCGTCACCGTTGTCGACGATCCGGAACTTCTCGTTGGTACCCACGGCGGTGCGGCTGGCGATCAGCGGCGTGCTGCCCTTGGTGTCGGTGGTGACGTACCGGCCGTTGATCCGCGAGCGCAGCGCGACGAGCCCGTCGCCGGCCTCGATCCGCTCGAACGCCTCCCACGGTCCGAGGGCGGTGCGGTTGGCGATCAGCGGCGAGATCCCGGCGTTCTCCGCGGTGACGTACCGGTTGTTCACGGCGGCCGTCAGGCCGATCACCGGCGGCGGCCCCAGCTTGGTGAACTTCTCCCACGGGCCGATCACCGTCCGGTTGGCGATCAGCGACCCGGCACCCGCCCACTCGGCGACGACGTACTTGCCGTTGATGGTGGCCCGCAGGCTCACCGTACCGTCGCCGTTGTCGACCAGCGTGAACCTCTCCCACGGGCCGATCGCGGGGCGGTTGGCGATCAACGGGGATTTCCCGCCGTCCTCCGCCGTGACGTACCGGCCGTTGACCCGGGAGCGCAGGGCGATGGTGCCGTTGCCTGCGTCGATCTGGTCGAACTGCTCCCACAGGCCCGGAGCGCCGCGGTTGGCGATCACCGGCGAGATCCCGGCGTTCTCCGCGGTGACGTACTGGTTGTTGGCGCTCGCCAGGAAGCTGACCGGCGGGCCGGAGGCCGGGATGTCGCCGGCGAGCCGGGTGAGCGCGGCGTAGTCGCCGTTGAACGCGTCCTTGTCGAAGTTTCCGCGGACCGACGGGTTGCCCGGCGCGTACTGCCAGATGGTGAACGTGCTCCATCCGGCGGGCATCCGGGTCGGCGCCGAGCTGCTGTAGCTGGCGAGGTCGAGCGGGTGGTCGCCGAACGAGGCGTTGTTACCGGTGCACGGGTTCCACCAGTTGGTGTTCGTGTAGATCATCATCTTGCGGCCGGTCCGCCGGTAGACGGTGTCCACGAAGGATCTGATGTAGCTGACCATCTCCGCCGGGGTCAGCCCCCAGCAGGCCGGCAGGTTGAGCGAGGCGTACGGCCACTCCAGGTCCAGGAACGGGATCAGCGTCTGGGAGTTGTTGACCCACTCCGCGTGGTCCATGAGGAAGTTCGCCTCGCCGACCGGGTCGCGCTTGTCCGGCCTGGCGAAGACGTACGCCCCGGCGAGGATGCCGTTGGCCTTGGCGGCGGCGTAGTCGTCGTGGAAGTACGGGTTGACGTAGGTCTTGCCCTCGGTCGCCTTGATCCAGGCGAACTGGACTCCGCTGACCGCCACCGCACCCCAGTCGATCGGCCCGAGGGTGTGGTCGTGGCTGGACACGTCGATGCCGAGCACCGAGTACCCGCCCGGTGCACCGGCGGCGCGGACGCTGCCCTGGGCCTCGGCCGACACCCCCGGGGCGACGCCGGCGTGTGCCCGGCCGCCACCGTCGGGGACCTCGTCCGCGGCCCACGCCGGCGAGACCAGTGCGGCCGGAGCCAGGCCGCACACGACCGCCGTGGCGTGGACGAGAGCTGATCGGAGCCGTCTCAGCGACAAGATGTACTCATTCCCTTCCGAGGTCATGCCTCGCGGCGGACGCCGTCACATCCACCCGGGTCACCGAGGTCGCCACGGCACTCGCGCCACGCGACCGACCACCGGGTCTCGCGCCGGTCTTCGGTAGACCGCGCCGGCGACGGCTCCGTGAATTCCAGCGCGAATAGACCAAAACCACAATTAGCCACGCTTCGCCCAAATGGTGTATATGCCCTCAGCCGATCGACCACGATCGGGGAATTGACAGTGACCAACGTGAGTGAAAGCGTTTCCGCATTCGGCCAAGACAACGTTGTCAATACCTACGGAGGTAGATGCGTATGCCGTCTCCGGGAAGACGGTCCCGAGCCCGGGCAGCGGGATTGCCGGCAACCCTGCTCGGCGCCGCGCTGGCCAGCGGTGGCCTGCTCGGCGCGGCTCCGGCCGCGGCCACGGCACCCGCCCCACCCGCCGACCCGACCACCCTGGTCAACCCGTTCGTCGGCACCCAGAACTTCGGCAACACGTTCCCCGGTGCCAGCGCGCCGTTCGGGATGGTCCAGGTCAGCCCGGACACCGGCGGCCAGGGCGGCTACGACTACACGCAGGACGCCATCTACGGGTTCAGCCAGACCCACCTGTCCGGCGTGGGCTGCGGCGTCATGGGCGAGCTGCCGATCATGCCGACCACCGGCGCGATCACCAGCGTCGACCCGAACGTCTACCGATCGCCGTACTCGCACGCCGACGAGCAGGCCACGCCCGGGTACTACCGGGTCGGGCTGTCGAAGTACGGCGTGAACGCCGAACTGACCGCCACCCCGCGCACCGGCTGGCAGCGGTACACCTTCCCGGCCACCGGCGCGGCGAACGTACTGTTCAACACCGGCAAGGCCAACCAGAAGGTGTTCGACTCCGAGGTACACGTCGTCGACGACCGGACTGTCGAGGGCCGGGTACACGCCGGCAACTTCTGCGCCGGCAAGGACGAGCACACCGTGTACTTCACCGCGACGTTCAACCGCCCGTTCGCCGCCTACGGCACCTGGCGTGGCTCGACGCCGGCACCCGGCTCCCGCGACGCGGCGGGCACCGGCGGCAACGGCGCCTGGGTCACGTTCGACGCCACGGCCGACCGGGACGTGGTGGTGAAGGTCGGCCTGTCGTACACCGGCCTCGACGGCGCCCGGCGCAACCTCGCGGCCGAGACGGGCGACTCGTACGACTTCGACGCCACCCGCGCGAAGCTGCACCACACCTGGGCCGACCAGCTGAACACGGTCCGGATCGCCGGCGGTACGCCCGACCGGCAGACCGCGTTCTACACCGCGCTCTACCACGCCCAGCTACACCCGAACCTGGCCGGCGACGTGGACGGCCGGTACACCGGGTTCGACAACTCCCCGCACACCGCCGCCGGCTACACGCCGTACCAGAACCTGTCCCTGTGGGACACCTACCGGCCGCAGAACCAACTGCTGGAAATGCTGCAACCGCAGGTCGCCCGGGACGTGGCGCTGTCGGTGCTCGCGATCGGCCGCGACGGCGGCTGGCTGCCGAGGTGGGCCCTGGCCAACAGCGAAACCAACATCATGACCGGCGACCCGGTGACCCCGTTCCTGGTCGAGGCGTGGTCGAAGGGGCTGCTCGCCGGGTACGAGCGCGAGGCGTACGGCCTCCTTGCGAAGAACGCCACCAGCCAGCCCCCGGCGAGCTCGCCGTACAACGGGCGTACCGGCGTCGACTACTACACCGCGCGCGGGTACGTACCCTCCGGACTGACGCTCGGCACCGACTGCGTCCACAAGGGCGGCGACAACGACTGCGTCCACCCCGCCTCGGTGACGCTGGAGTACGCGGCCGCCGACGCGTCGCTCGCACTGATGGCCGCCGGCCTCGGCGAGAAGGCCGACGCGAAGCTGTTCGCCGCGCGCGGCCAGTGGTACCGCAACCTGTGGGACCCGTCGATCGGACAGTTCCGGCCCCGCACGGTCGACGGCACCTGGCTGACCCCGTACGACCCGGTCGCCGCCGACCACCAGTTCCACGAGGGCGGGGCGTACCAGTACCGGTGGCTCGTGCCGCAGGACCCGGCCGGCCTGGTCGGGCTGATGGGCGGCCGGCAGGTCACCCAGCAGCGGCTCGACGAGTTCTTCGCCTACGGCAACCTGCTCGCCGACCCGGCCGGCACGGCCCGCCGGGACTGGATCGCCGCACCGTACGACTACTACGCCAAGCCGACGTACAACCCGAACAACGAGCCCGACCTGCTCGCGCCGTACCTGTACCTGTGGGCCGGCGCGCCGGCCAAGACCGCTACCGTGGTCCGGGCGGCGATGACGCTGTTCACCACCGGCCCGGACGGCATGACCGGCAACGACGATCTGGGCACCATGTCGGCCTGGTACGTGTTCTCGTCGCTGGGCCTGTACCCGACGATGAGCGGCGCCAACTTCCTGGCCCTGTCCAGCCCGCAGTTCGACTCGGCCACCGTCCGCATCGGACAGTTCGGCAAGCGCCAGGGCGGCACACTGACGGTCACCGCGCCGGGGGCCAGCGACACCAACCGGTACGTGCGGAAGGTCTCGCTCAACGGCCGGGACGTGTCGCGGACCTGGCTGTCCTGGGACCAGGTCGCGCGCGGCGGCACACTCGCACACACCCTGGGTACGGCGCCGTCGTCGTGGGGTACCGGCTCCGACGCCGCACCGCCGTCGGTGTACCAGGCCGAGGGCGACAAGCGCCGGCACGTCGACGCGTCGCTGCGGCCGGCCTCGGTCGTGGTTCCGGCGAGCGACACCGCCACGACGGCGAGCCTGACGCTCGACGTCCTGGCCCAGGCGCCGGGTGGGCTGCCGGTACGGGTCACGCCGACCCTGCCGGCCGGCTGGACGGTCTCCGGGGTGCCGCGGGAACCGGTCGAGTTCGAGTCGGAGACGCTGCCGGTGCAGAAGTCGCTGACGTTGACGGTGACCGTGCCCGCCGGTACGGCGCCCGGCACCTACCCGGTCACGGTCGACGTCACGGCACCGCACGCCAACACCGTCACCCGGAGCGCGACGGTCGAGGTGCGTACCCCGTCCGCCTGCGCGACAGTCGTCGACGGACAGTGCGCGGTCGACCTGACCCGCGAACGCAACCACGACGGTACTGCCACCGTGGCGCAGCCCGGCCAGGGCAACTTCGACGGGCAGGGCTGGAGCTACGACGGTGACCTGATGCCGGCCGCCGGTACGGTCGCCTGGAACGGCGTGACCTACGCCGCGCCGGACCCGACCGGGACCGCGGCGAACTTCGTCGAGGCCCGTGGCCAGGCGGTCCTGCTGCCGGCCGGCCGGTACGGCACGCTGCGCCTGGTCGCGGTGGCGCACAACGGGCCGGTGACGACCGCGCTGACCGTGCAGTACGCGGACGGCAGCAGCGCCCAGGTGCCGGTCACCGCCGGCGACTGGGCCGGCGGTACGCCCGCGGGCAGCACGATCGTGCTCGACATGCCGCACCGGATCAAGGCCGGCACGGGTGTGGACGGGCCACCGGTACGGCTGTTCGGGCAGGCCCTGGCGCTCGACGCGGGTAAGACGATCCGGTCGGTGACGCTGCCGAACGACCCGCGGGTCGAGGTGTACGCGATCACGCTCGCGTGATCGCGGCCGATCGTGGGCACGTGTGCCACCTTTAGGTCGCACGAGTGTCCACGGTCGGCGACGTGTGGGGCGACGTTTCCCGATGGGGCACGTCCTCCGCGTACGCGGAGGACGTGCCCCATCGGCACCCCCCGGCTCCCCCCGAGCCGTCGTGGCGGGTACCGACCCGCCGCCCCGGCCTGGAGGAGGAGGCAGCCGGGGCAGCGGGCTGCTTGCGGGCCCTAGCGCAACGCGCGGCCGATGCGGTCCGAGATGGCGAAGAACCCCGACAGGGCGGCCGGGTCCACACAGCTCAGCAGCGGTACGACGGGCGCCAGGAGCTGACCGACCAGGCCGCGCACACAGACCTGGCCGGTGGTGAGGGGCAGCAGGCCCACCCCACCCAGCCCCTGTTCGCGGGCGAAGGCGGTCAGCCGGTCCACCGCACCGGCCAGCCGGGACGAGCCGCCAGCGAGGTCACCGGCGTCGACAACCGCGACGACGCCGAGCCGGTGCCAGGCCGCCGCGGCGTCCAGTCCGTGGATCCGCATGAACTGGTCGTGGACACCGGTGGCCGCCGAGAGCAGCGAGTCGACCATGGCGCCGGCCGCGTCCGGGCGTAGGAGCGGCTTCAGGACGTCCGGCGGCGCGGTCACGTCGGCCCCCGCGACGTTGACCCGGTCGACCACGGCACCGGCGTTCCTCGCGGCCACCAGCGGACCGGCGAGCTTCTCGGCAGCCACCGGCGTGGCGCCGGAGACGGCGGGCAGGGTGTAGGAGACCGTCAGGCCGGAGTAGCGGGTCTTGAGCCCGACGACCGCCCGGGCGAGCCGGTCGTTGGCCGTGGCGTCGCCGAGCGACCCGCCGCCCAGGTGGAAGTCGACCGCCCGTATCCCCAGGTCGAGCAGCTTGCGGACCGGTGTCTCCAGCGCGTCGGCGCTGGGGCAGGCGTGCGCGAGGTCCGTACCGCCCGTGGCACCGATCGACGCGACGAGGGTGATGCCGGCGCCGAGCGCGTCGGCCACCTCGGCGGCGTACGTCCTCGGCTCGGCGGCGCCGCCCCACTTCAGGTCGCACCCGCCACCGGCCGGTACCAGCGCCGAGACCAGGGTCAGCATCCGCGCGCCGCTCGCCTCGGCGAGGCTCTTCAGCGGTGGCCGGTTCGGGTTGGTCACGTTCACGGACGGGGCGAAGGTGGTCGCCGCCCCAGTGACCGGGCCGGACCCGACACGCCCGCCCGGACCGGGCCCGCCACGCTCGGCCGCCGCGCCCGCCGTCGCGGGCGACGGGGACAGCCGCTCGGCCGCCGGCTGGGTCGCCGGCTCCGGTACCGCGGGCCCGAACCGTTCGACGGAGCCGGCGGGGGCGGGGGCGATCCCCGACATGCTGACCTCGACCGTGCACGCCCGGCCGTTGATGGTGCAGCGGCGCGGCGCGACGGGACTGCCGGCGACCGCACTCAGTCCCACGGTGACCGCGCGCCCGGGCGCGACGGTCCTGGTCTGTGCGGTGGGCGTGATGACGTACGTGCCACCGGTTCCGGACAGCACCCCGTTCCACACCCCGGCGAGCGTGGTTCCCTCGGGAAGGCTGAACGACAGCCGCCAGTCGGAGGCGGTCCGGAGCGAGGGGTTTCCGACGGTGAACCGGCCGATCAGGCCGCCGTCCCAGGCGCCCGTCTGGGCGTACTCCGCGGTGAGCTCGGCACCCATGGACTGCGTGGCGACCCGCACCGCGACCCCGGCCGTGGCGGCCAGTGCCGCAACGCCCGCGACGGTGAGGACGAGTCTGAGCTTCACGGAAAGAAGTTACGGCGAGCGATATCAATCACACGATCGTTTAAGGTCCCTTTAGGGTACGTCGGAGGTTGATTTAAGGTGCACCTCGATCCGCGCCCCACCGCTGCTGCCGCGGGTCACGACGACCCTACCGCCGGACGCCGCGGCCAGCCGCCGGACGATGTCGAGCCCCAGCCCCGTCGACCCGCCGAGGCTCTCGCCGCGCCGCAGTGCCCGGTCCGGGTCGTCGATCCCGGGGCCGTCGTCCTCCACCACGAGCGTCGCGTCCACCACGCCCGCGCGGAACGCCGTGCCCTCCGGCGTGTGGTGGAAGACGTTGCCGATCAGGGCGTCGACGGCCGCCTCCGCCTCGTCCCGGGGCACCGGCACCCACAGCGGCGTGGCGTCGCCGAGGACCGTCCACGGTCGACCGTGGTCCTCGGCCAGCACCGACCAGAACCCCAGCCGGTCGGTGAGCACCTCGGTCAGGTCGCACCGCTCGGCCGGGCGCTCCGACAGCGGCTCCAGCGCCGTACGGATGATGCCGTCGACCTCGTCGGAGAGCATCGCCACCGCCCGGCGTAGCCGCTCCACGTCCGGCTGCGCGCCGGGCGTCTCCAACTCCAGGCGCAGCACCGTCAACGGGGTACGCAGCCGGTGTGACAGGTCGGCCGCCAGCTCCCGCTCGGCGCGCAGCAGGGCGACCATCCGATCGGCCATCGCGTTGAACGACCGGCCCACCTCCGCCAGCTCCGGCGGCCCGTCCACGATGACGCGTACCGTCAGGTCGTCGCGGCCCAGGCGGCGGGTGGCGGTGGCCAGGTTGCGGGTGGCCACGACGATCCGCGCGCCGAGCCGGTCGGCGACCAGTACCGACCCGGCGACCAACCCGAGCGCCACCGCGCTCAGCGCCAGCCAGGCGTTGCGGACGCCCCGGTGCAGGACGGCGTCCGGCACGAACACCTCGATCACGGCGATCCGCCCGTCGTGCACGGCGACGGGCTGCAGGTACGCCCGGCCCCCGGCGACGTCGAGGACCGTCGAGCGCCGGCTCTGCGCCACCAGGTCGACCTCGCCCGCGTCGGCGTGCGCGGTACCGACCGGCGATCCGTCCGGCGGGTGCAACGCCAGCCGGCCGGCCGCGCCCGCCGCGGTACTCGCCACCGCCTGCGCCAGCTCGGCCCGGTCGTCGGTGACCGCCAGCGCGGCGACCATGGCGGAGGCCTGCTGCCGGGCGTCGGCGAGGGCGCGCTCGGGCGCGATCTGGCCCACCAGCATCCACAGTGGTACCAGGAAGGCCAGCGACACCATGGAGGTGGTCGCCAGCGCCACCCGGATCAGCGCCCACCTCACCGCGGGTCCACCAGCATGATCCCGACCCCGCGCAGGACCCGCAGGAAGCGGGGCTTGGCGGCCGTCTCGCCGAGCTTGCGGCGCAGCCAGGAGATGTGGACGTCCACCGTCTGCTCGGACCCCCGGTACGGCTGCCGCCACACCTCCTCGATCAGCTCCTGCCGGGTCACCAGGCGGTCGCGCCGGACCGCGAGGTAGGCCAACAGGTCGAACTCCTTGCGGGTCAGGTCCAGTGGCCGGCCGTGCAGGGTCGCCGCGCGGCGGGCCAGGTCGACGCGGAGCGGACCGACCTCGACGGCGGCCGGGGCGTCCACCGCGCCACCCCGCCGGCGCAGCACCGCCGCGATCCGGGCCAGCAGGTGCTCACCGGAGAACGGCTTGGTCAGATAGTCGTCGGCACCGGCGTTCAGCAGCCGGATGATGTTGTTCTCGCCGGTTCGCGCGGTGGCGACGATGATCGGTACGTCGCTGTCGCCCCGCATCATCCGCAACGCGGACGAACCGTCCACGTCGGGCAGGCCCAGATCGAGGACCACCACGTCCGGCGGCCGCACCGCCACCTCACGCAACGCATCCATGGCGGTGCCCACGGCGGTGACCACATGACCACCGTTCGTCAATGCCTTGACCAGTGCAGAACGGATCATGGTGTCGTCTTCGACGAGCAGCACCGTGGGCATGCACGGCACCGTACCGAGGTGCGAGGATGGCGGCCATGCGCGGCCCGTCGAAATCAGCGAAAGCCGTCGCTATCTGGGCCGCGGCGACCAGCATCGGGATCGGGGTGTCCTGGTACGGGGTGCGGTCGGTGCTGGACGCCGCCGTGCCCGACCGGCTCGTCGCCTTCCCCGTCACCGAGCCACACGCCCCGCTGCCGGCGCCGCCGCCGGCGCCAGCGGCGTCAGGGTCGACGCCGAACGCCGCGCCGGATCCCTGGACGGCCACCCCGAGCCACAGCGCCGCCGCCACCCCGTCCCGGTCCGCCCGCCCGGCCCCGCCGTCGTCCGCCCCGCCCGGAAACACCACCGCCCCGGCACCGGGGCCGGCACCGTCCGCACCGGCCGGCTGGACCCCGCTCGGCAACGGGCGGTACGTCCGCAGCTTCCAACTGACCGGCGGGGACGTGACGATCCGGGCCGGTCAGGGCAGCGTCGAACTGGTGTCGGCCACGCCCCGGCCGCTGTACGTCATGACGGTCGTACCCGACGGCACCGACCGCGTCACCGTCACCTTCACCATGGTGCTGCGCTCCTCCCGGCTGGAGGCATCGTGGCAGGACAGTGCGCCGGTCGTGAAGATCACCGAGAGCCCGTAGCCGCTATCAAGATCCGCGCAATGTTCGCGTTATTGCTGCTTCCCGTCGTGAGACAACAGCAATGTTCGCGACATTGCGGGGATCTTGGCGCCGGCCGTCGGGCCGTCGCCGTCACCGCCGCCGGCGCTGCCGCCGTCGCCACGTAGTAGCCGGCCGAACTCCTCGGCCGGTAGCGGCCGGGCGAAGTGGTAGCCCTGGGCAAAGTGGTAACCGAGGCGGTACAGGTGGTCGGCCTGGGCAACGGTCTCGACGCCCTCGGCGACCGCCTGCAGCCCCATCCCGTTGGCGATGTGGATCAACGCGGTGGCGATCACGTCCTGGTCGCTGCCGCTCGCGACCTCGTCGACGAAGCTCTTGTCGACCTTGAGGATGTCCACCGGGCAGGTCCGCAGCAGCCCCAGCGAGGAGTGCCCGGTACCGAAGTCGTCCAGCGCGATCGTGACGCCGAGCCGGTGCAGCGCCCGTACCGACTCCATGGCGGTGCCGCCGCCGAAGACCGCCGTCTCGGTCACCTCCACGACCAGGCGCGACGGCTCCATCCCGGTGTCGCGAATGATCCGGGCGACGGTGTCGGGGAACTCCGGCTCGCACAGTTGCCGGGCCGAGACGTTCACCGAGATCTTCTCCAGCGGTACCGCGTCCGGCAGGCACCGCCACCGGGCGGCCTGTTCGCACGCCTCCCGCAGGACCCATTCGCCGAGCGGGACGATCAGGCCGCTGCGCTCGGCGACCGGGATGAAGACGTCCGGCGCCACGCTCCCCCGCTCCGGGTGGCGCCACCGGACCAGCACCTCGGCGCCGGCGAGCCGGCCGTGCGGAAGCTCCACGATGGGCTGGTACACCAGGTACAGCTCGCCCGCGTCGATCGCCTTGCGCAGCTGCGCACCGAGGTGCGCATCCTCGGTGGCGTGCCGGTCGAGCTCCGGGTCGTACCGGGCGACCTGGTGCTTGCCCCGGTCCTTGGCGGCGTCCAACGCCACGTCCGCCCGGCGCAGCAGCTCACGCGGCTGCGTGGCCCCGGCCGCGTCGCCGACCCCGGCGCTCGCGAGCACCAGCAGTTCCTGGCCGCCCGCCCAGACCGGCCGGCGCAGCGCCTCGGCCACCCGGGCCAGGACCGCGTCGGCGCCGTCCCGGGTGCACGGCGCGAGGAGAATCGCGAACTCGTCCCCGCCGAGCCGGGCCACCGCCGCGCCGGTACCCGCCGCCGCGGTCAACCGCCGCGCCACCGCGACGAGCAGTTCGTCGCCGACGTGGTGGCCGAGCCGATCGTTGATCATCTTGAAGTCGTCGAGGTCGATGACGGCCAGGTGCACCGCCTCAGGTGCCCCGACGGCCAGCGCCTCGGCCATCCGGCGGTGCAGCAGCCGGCGGTTGCCCAGACCGGTCAGCTCGTCGTGGGTGGCCTGGTCCTGCACGTGTGACACCAGGCCGGACAGGCGGGCCAGGACCAGCATGATCAGGACGACGGCGCCGACACTGATGGTGATCCAGTCGATGTGGCCCGGGTCGTACAGGCCCTGCCCGACCAGAGCCGTCGGGGCGAGCAGGGCAGCGCCGGCGAGCAGCACGAGCCGGGACCGGGTCAGGTGGGGTACGACCTCGGTGGCGGGCTCCGACAGCGTGCGCATCGACGGGTGCAGGGCGGCCGCACCCCACAGGACGTACGACAGCAGCCAGCCCGCGTCGACCGCGCCGCCGTGGTAGCCGGAGTACGCGTTGAGCAGCGCGTACGTGACGTCGGAGACGGCCAGCAGCAGGATCGCGGCGATGAGGAACCGGTAACTGGCCGTGCGCGCGCCCGGTCCGGTCAACAACCGCGCGATCATTGCGATCATCACCAGGTCGGCGACGAGGTAGCCCAGCGAGAGCAGCCACCCGCCCGGGGACACCGAGGTGTCGAGGGCGATCGGCCGGATCAGGAGGGTCCAGTACAGCAGGCCCAGACCGGTCACGATCACGCAGGCGTCGATCAGGCCGGCCCGGTCCCGGCCGGACGTTCGGCCGCGGGTGAGGATGACCAGCCCGACCATGATCACCGGGTACGCGCCGAGGTAGCACACGTCGGCGACGGACGGGAACGGATCCCGGTGCAGCACGTAGCGGTAGTACGAGAACAGGGTGTCGCCGACGACCCAGGTCGCCTCACCCGCGGCGAAGCAGTACCAGACAGCCCGCCGGCCGGGCCGGTGCCGACGGGTACCCGCGACGATCACCAGGGCGGAGGCCAGCCCGATGGAGTTGTACAGCAGGTCGCCGTACCAGCGCTCCGCCGGGATGAGGAGGTAGCCGCCGGTGGCCAGCAGCCCGACCACCAGCCACAGCCGCCACAACCGTCCGCTCATCTCTGGCACCGGGCCATTGTCGATGAACGCCGGTACGGGGCCAGGTGCCGTTCGGTTCCCGGCGGGTTGCGGAGCACGGATCGCACCACTTCGCGATCTTCGCCGGCGCATGTTCGGATCCGACCCGGGCATGCGCCCCTGGTGACCGGGCAATCCGCCCGCGCGGCCTACCGCAGTGCGCTCGTCGTCATACTGATCGGCACGGTGATGGCGTCGATGTTCGTCGCCTCGTACAGCCTCGCGCTCGGCCGACCGGTGCCGCACGACATACCGACCGCGGTCGTCGGTGACCCGGCGCACCGGCCCGTCCTGGTCGACACCCTCCAGGAGGCGACCGATGGCGCGCTCCACCTCCGCCCGTACCCGAGCGTCGCGGCCGCGAAAGCCGCGCTCGACCGGCAGACGGTCTTCGCCGTGCTCGTCCTCGGCCCGGACCGCGCGCAACTGCTGGTCTCCAGCGCGTCCGGTGCCTCGGTCGCACTGGCACTCGACCGGGCTACCGAGCGGGTGAACGCGCAACTGGCGCCGGGCTCGGCGCCGCCGCTGCGGGTCGTCGACGTACACCCGCTGCCGCCCACCGACCCACAGGGCCTGGTCTCGTTCTACGTCACCATCGCGGCCACGGTGCTCGGGTTCGTCGTGATGTTCCAGCTCCGCCAACACGCGCCCGGGCTGTCGGTACGCGCCTGGCTCGCGTCCATCGCGGTCCTCGGCGCCGTCGGCGGTCTCGCGCTCACCGTCGTCACCGGTCCGCTGCTGCACGCGCTCGCCGGGTCGTTCCCGGAGTTGTGGGCGGCAGTAGCCGCGCAGATAGTCGTGGCCGCGCTGTTCAACTCGACGATGATCGTCCTGTTCGGCCGCTGGGCGATCATCCCGACCTGGCTGATGTTCATCGCCTTCGGCAACGCCTCGTCGGGAGGCGCCGTGGCGGCGCCGCTGCTGCCGGCGGTGTACGCCTTCGTCGGCCGGTACCTGCCGACCGGCGCGGCCGTCCGCATCCTCCACACCGCCGCGTACTTCCGCCACGCCCAGCATCCGGAGCCGTTCCTGGTGGAGAGCCTGTGGCTGGTCGGAACCCTGGTGGCGTTCCTGCTCTCGGTACGGCTGCGGCACCGCGGCCCGACCGGCCCGCTACCGACCGCGGCTACGGCTGCGGCTATGGCTGCGCGGTGACGCTACGGCTGCGCGGTGACGCTACGGCTGCGCGGTGACGCTACGGCTGCGCGGTCACGCTACGGCTCGGTTCAGGCCGGCGGGTGGCGGGTGGCGGGTGGCGGAAGCGCGGCTCAGCTCAGGCCGGCGGGGAGCGGGCCGGCGGCGAGGAGCGCCACGACGGCGAGCAGCGCCGCGCGCAGCCGGTCGTCGTCGACCTCGGCGTTGAGCCCGAGGCGCACCCCGTGTACCGGTGTGGCCCGGCTGGCCGCGTAGTCGTCGCCGGGCGAGAGCAGCACCCCGGCCTGGCGGGCCGCGGCGACCAGCTGGCCGGCCGTCCACGGTTCGGGCGGCGCCAGCCACAGGTGCGGCGCGCCGGGGGCGGCCGGCACCGCGTACGGGGAGAGCAGGTCGGCCGCCAGCGCGTGGCGCGCGGTGGACGCGGTGACCCGGGCGGCCACCACCCGGGCGGCGGTACCGTCGGTGACCCAGCGCGCGAACACCTCCCCGAGCAGCGGGGCGGCCAGCCAGGCGGTGGCGCGGACCGCCGCGACGACCCTGGCCCGTGCCGCCGGCGGGGTGGTGAGCACCCCGACCCGCAGTCCCAGGCTGAGCACCTTGGCGGCGCTCGCTACGTGGCAGGTACGCGCCGGCAGCAGCGCCGCGACCGGGTCGGGGCGGTCGGGGGCCAGGACGGCCAGCGGGTCGTCCTCGACCACCCACACCCCGGCGCGGGCGCACACCTCGGCCAGCGCGGCGCGGCGGGCGGCCGGCATCACCCGGCCGGTCGGGTTGTCCAGGGTCGGCTGGAGGTGCACCAGCGAGACGGCGCCGTCACGGCACACCTCGGCCAGGGCCTCCGGCACCATCCCGGCGTCGTCCGACGGCACCGCCACGACCGGCAGCCGGCACTGGCGGGCCGCCGCGAGCAGCCCCGGGTTGGTCAGCACGGTGGTGGCGACGGCCGTACCGGGCTCGACCAGTGCACTCACGGCGGCGGTGAGGGCGTGCTGGGCGCCTGCGGTGAGCGTGACCTGGTCGGCGCCGGGCCGGAACCCGCCGTACGCCAGCCAGGCGGCGCCCGCCCGGCGGTGTGCCGGAGCGTCGTCCCCGCGGTCGGTGTCGACCACGGTCCGGAGCGCGGCCGGGTCGGCGGCGATTGCTTTGAGCGTCTCCGCGAGCAACCCGAGGGTGTCAATCCGGTGAGCCGGTGGGTGCAGAGCGGCCAGGTCCACCAGGTCTCCGGCCTCGGCCGGGCCGACGCCGAACCCGGAGCGGACGAACGTCCCCCGGCCCACCTCCCCGCCCACGAGGCCGCGCCGCTCCGCCTCGGTGTACCCGCGGGCGACAGTGCCGACGGTGACGCCGAGCGCGCGGGCCAGCGCGCGGTGGGTGGGCAGCCGATCACCGGGTGCGAGCCGGCCATGGGCGAGGTCGGCGGCGATGGCGTCGGCGATCGCCTGGTAGGCCGGGCGGTCGCCGGCGAGCGAACGCGGCCGCCAGGTGTCCCGGCCGGTCGCGGGCGGCCGCCTGTCCCGGCCGGTCGCGGCCTCCCGCTGGGTCTCGGGCGACCGCCGGGTACCCGGGTCGGCGGGATCCGAATGCGCCATGGATCGGATCCTCTCACGCCGAATTGACTGCACCGTACTCACAATTGACACCATGCAATAAAAAATCTATGGTGTCAATTGACCGCGACGGGTCGGGTGTGGCCGGTCGACGCCGGGTCGACGCTCCGAGGAGGCATGCATGCAGACGGAAGACCTGAGCGGTCGCGCCGCGGCCGAACCGATCGCCGCGACCGACCCATCCACCCCCGCCGAACCGATCGCCGTAGCCGATCCGCCCACCCCCGCCGAACCGATCGCCGCGACCGACCCATCCGCCCCCGCCGAACCGATCGCCGTGGCCGATCCATCCACCCCCGCCGATCCGCTCCCGGCGGAGCGGCGCAACCTGCGTCGGCTGTGGGGATCGGTCGGGGTGAGCCTGCTCGGTACGCAGGTGACGACCCTGGCGCTGCCGCTGACCGCGCTGACGGTGCTGCACGCCTCAGCCGGCCAGGTGGCGGTGCTCGCGGCGGTCGGGACCGCGCCGTTCCTGGTGCTGGGCCTGCCGGCCGGCGCCATCGTCGACCGGTTTCCGGCCCGCCGGCTCATGGTCGCCACCGACCTGGCCCGCGCCGCGCTGCTGGCCAGTGTCCCGCTGGCGTACGCCGCACACGCCCTCACGCTGGTCCACCTGTACCTGGTGGCCGCGGCGGTCGGGGCCCTGAGCGTCCCCTTCGACGTCGCCTCGCTGTCGGCGCTGCCCGCACTGGTACGCCCCGAGCGCATCGCCGCCGCCAACGTCAGGCTGGAGTCCACCCGGGCGGTCGCCGAGACCGGCGGCCCGGCCCTCGGCGGAGCCCTGGTCCAGGCGGTCACCGCACCGGTCGCGCTCGTCGTGGACGCGGCCAGCTACCTGCTGTCGGCGCTGTTCCTGCGGCGCCTGCCGAAACTGCCGGCACAGGCCCCCGCCGGCGCACGGGAACCGCTCCTGGCCCAGATCCGCGCCGGTATCCGGTTCTGCCTCGCCCACCGCTACATCCGGCCGCTGGCGATGAGCGCGGCGTGGATGAACTTCTGGACCCAGGCCCTGTTGGCGGTCTTCATCACGTACGCCGTGCGCGACCTGCACCTGTCCGCCGCGGCCGTCGGCGTCGTCCTCGGCGTGGCCAACCTCGGCTATCTGGCCGGATCGTTGCTCGTACCGTGGCTCAACCGGCGGCTCGGGCTCGGCCCGACGATCGCGCTGGGGGTCGCGCTGCACGGCGCGTACCTGCTCGCCGCGCTCGCCCCGTCCGGCTACCCGATGCCGTGGCTGATCGCCGGATTCATGATCGCCGCAGCCGGTCAGGGCATCTGGAACGTCGACGCGGTCAGCCTGCGCCAGACCACCACGCCCGGGCCGATGCTGGCCCGCATGAACGCCACCAACCGGTTCCTCATCTGGGGCACGATGCCGCTCGGCGCGGGCGCCGGCGGCCTGCTCGCCGCGGCCACCGACCTGCACACGACCGTCACCGTCGCCGCTGCCACGGTCCCGTTCGCCGTGCTCGCCGTCCTGTTGTCGGCGGTCCGCCGCCTGCGCAGCATGCCCGCGCCGGCTGTCGACGCACCAGCCGCCGTCGACGCACCAGCCGCCGTTGACGCGCCGGTCGCCGAGCCGGCACCGGCGCATGCCGGCTGAGCCGCCTAGCGTCGCGGGCGCGGGACGTCAGCGCCCGTCTCGGGTACGGGCCGTCAGCCGTCGGCCCGTACCCGCAGCGGCGCCAGCACCTCCGCGTAGCGCACCAGCTCGTCGAGCAGCGCTCCGGCCGAGGCGTCCATCATCTCGTTGGGCTTGACCCGCTGGTCGGAGTCGAGGAACTGGGTCACGAACGGGATGGACACCGCCTCGGTCATCGGCACCATCTTCAGGGTGGTCACGATCTGCTTGGCCATCTGCACCGCACGGGTACCCGCCGACACCCCGCCGTAGCTGACGAACCCGACCGGCTTGTGCTGCCACTCCTGGTGGAGGTAGTCGAGCGCGTTCTTCATCGGCGCGTTGATTCCGTAGTTGTACTCGGGCATCACGAACACGTAGGCGTCACCGGAGTCGATGGTCGCGCTCCAGTCCTTCGTGTGCTGGTGGGTGTACTGCCGCAGCCGGGGGTGCTGCGGCTCGTCCATGAACGGCAGGTTGATCTCGGCCAGGTCGAGGACCTCCACGTCGAACCCGCCGTGTTCACGGGCCCGCTCGGCGAACCACTGACCGACCGGCAGCCCGACGCGACCGGTACGGGTACTGGTGATGATGATCTGCAGCGTGGGCAACACACACTCCTTGGTGCAACTGATCGTGTGCTTTGTACCGTAACGCACCCGTCGTCCCGTCTGCGAAGTTGGCCGCCGGGCCATCGGCCCGCCGCGTGATGATCCAGCGTTCCGCCGCGATAATTCGTCGATGCGGAACGCGGTCATCGTCCACGGCATGCCCAGTCGGGAGGAGTACTACGACCCCGACCTCCCGACGGCCAGCAGCCACCACTGGCTGCCATGGCTGGCCAAGCAACTGCTCGTCCGCGACATCCCGGCGTACCGGCCGGAGATGCCGGCGGCGTTCGCCCCGGACTACCCGACGTGGCGTCGGGAGTTCGAGCGGTACGACATCACACCGGAGACGCTGCTCGTCGGGCACAGCTGCGGCGGTGGCTTCCTGGTGCGCTGGCTCAGCGAGCACCCCGCGACCCGGGTGGGCCGGGTCGTACTGGTCGCGCCGTGGCTCGACCCCGACCGCGGGCGGGCACCGGACTTCTTCGCGTTCACCATCGACCCCGACCTCGCCCCCCGCACCGACGGTCTGGTCGTATTCAACTCCGATGACGACTCCGACGGGGTCCAGCGCAGCGCCCACCTCATCCGGGACACCGTGACCGGCACCGACTACCGGGAGTTCCACCGGTACGGGCACTTCTGCGCGCACGACCTGGGCGGCCCGCGGTTCCCCGAACTGCTGACCGCCCTGCTGGACTGAGGACGTCGCCGCCCGGCCGGCCGGATCGACGGGCCGGGTTGGCGGAATGTGGCACCCGCATGTCCGAAAGTCGCGCGACAGCGCCGTACCGCTACGGCAGGCTGTCAGGGGTGAACACCGCATCCACTCCTGACCGACCTGGCCTCGGTTCCTGGCTACCCGGTTACCTTCTGCTCGCTCTCATCTGGGGCTCCAGCTTCCTGTTCATCAAGGTCGGCGTCCGCGAACTGCACCCGCTGTACGTCACGCTCGGCCGGGTCGTGGCCGGCGCGCTCACCGTGGTCGCACTGGTCCTGGTCACCCGTACCCGGCTGCCTCGGGACCCACGCGTGTGGGGCCACCTGGTCGTCGTCGGCGCGGTCGGCGTGGTCATCCCGTTCACCCTGTTCGGGTACGGCGAGCAGCGCGTGTCGTCGGTGCTCGCCGGTATCTGGAACGCCACCACGCCGCTGGTGGCCCTGCCGGTGGCGACCCTGGCCTTCCGTACCGAACGCCTGACGGCCCGGCGGATCGCCGGCTTCGGAATCGGCTTCGCGGGCGTACTCGTCGTTCTCGGCGTCTGGCACGGCATCGGCGGCGTCCAGCTCACCGGGCAGCTGATGTGCCTGGGCGCGGCGGCCTGCTACGGCTTCGCGATCCCCTACCAGCGGCGCTTCCTGAGCGGGCTGGCCGGCTCCGGCCTGGCCGTCCCCGCCGGTCAGCTCATCACCGCGACCGCGATGCTGCTGGTCGTCGCGCCGCTGGTCGCCGGTGCGCCGCCGGCACCGACCGCCCTGTCCGGCGACGTCGTCGCCAGCGTGCTGGCGCTCGGCGCGCTCGGTACCGGCCTGGCGTTCGTGCTCAACTTCCGGGTCATCCGGTTCGCCGGGGCCACCACCTCGACGTCGGTGACCTACCTGATGCCGATCGTCTCCACCCTCATCGGGGTGCTCGCGTTGGACGAGCACATCCACTGGTACCAGCCGACCGGCGCCCTCCTCGTACTCGCCGGGGTGGCGGTGTCGCAGGGGATGGTGCGGCTGCCCGGAAGCCGGTCGCGCGAACGGCGGGCCGCGCGGGAGCCGGCGACCGCGGCCGTGCGGTAACCGCGGGCCGGGACCACCGGCCGGGATCGCCGGCCGGTCGGTGGGCTACCGGCGGCGGTGCAGCAGCACGCAGTCGCCGCACATGCCACCGCCGTCGAGCCGGTAGTACAGACAGCAACTGCGGCGTACGAAGCGCAACTGACCGTCGTCGAGGGTGAGATCGCCGCTGCCCCGCAGCGGACCGTGGTTGAGCAGGTACCGGCCGTCGGCGTAGCAGCGTGCCGGCGTGGCGCTGTGCGCGACCGTCCCGCCGGACGCGACCGCGCGCAGCGCACCGGCCAGCCCGGAGGCGACGTTGCCCCACAGCAGCGGGGCCGCGACGGGTACCCGGGCGCGGACCGCGTTGACCAGGAGCCCGAGGTGGTCGTCGACGACCGTCTCGCACCAACGGCGGCGCAGCGCCGACCGGTCACCGCGCCAGCCCGCCCACCGTACGAGTACGACGGTGAATCCGCCCGGCGGGTCGTAGGCGAAGCGGACGTTCTCCGGACGCAGGTCGAGCAGCAGGTCCTCGCGCAGCAGCGCCGCCACGGCCGGGCCGACCAGACGGGCCGCGTAGCCCAGCACCACCATGGACGCGGCGACCCGGCGTTCCCCGGTACCCAGCCGGGCGGCCACCCGGTCGACGAGGTCCGCGGCGACGTCGTCGACCCCGGCACCGGCGGCGCGCAACCCGCTGGCCGGCGCCCCGGCATCCCGGTCGAGGCCGATCGCCAGCAGCGGGTTGGTCCCCGCCGCGCGCCGCACCGCCGCGGCGACGTCGCCGGCCGCGACGGATTTCAGCCGGTCACCGGCGGCCGGCGGCACGGCACCGCCGGCGGCGGACGGCGGGAGGTCACCGGCGGACATGCCGCGAACAGTAGCCGGCACGGTCCGCCGGCGGCGCGGCGACCTTCCGGGGCGAAGTGGACCGCGCCGGTACGCCCGCCCGGGTGCCCGCCCGTTCTGCCAGCTCAGCCCCGGTACGCCGGAAACCGGTGGTACACCATCCGCACAACTGCCGATGACGGCCGACGCTAATGCCTTCGACGTTCCTACATACAGGTTTATCTGTGCCCAATACGGAGATCGTGGCGCTACGCGACAGGACGGCTCGGCGCCGTGCGATGAGGACGGGTACGGCGCGGCGCGACCGGACGGGTACCGCGCGGCATGAGCGTTCGGGGCGGCGCCGCCCGATGAGGACGGCAACCGTCCGAACGGACTACGCGACGGGCCGGCGACCGATCGCCGGACCAGCGGACCATGTGGAGGAGCGAGGCGCGATGGGACAGGCCACCGATGGATCGTGACAGACTGAGCGCGCTCGACACCGCCTTCCTGTGCCTGGAGTCCCCGCGCGCGCCGATGCACCTGGGAGCGCTTGCAGTGTTCCAGTCGCCGCGGCGGATCCCCTCGGCGCGCCTGCGCACGATCCTCGGCGACCGCATCGCCCGGCTGCCCCATCTGCGCCAGCGGGTCCGGCCGACGCTGTTGCCGCCGGGCGCGGCGGTGTGGGAAGAGGACCGGTCGTTCGACCTGTCCCGCCATCTCCACCTCCACCAACTCCCCCGCGGCGGGCGGTCCACACTGGCGACGCTGGCCGCGGAGCTGATGGCCGAGCCGCTCGACCTGCGCCACCCGCTGTGGCAACTGCACGTCGTCCGGGGACTCGGCGGTGGGCGCTTCGCCGTCCTGGTCAAGCTGCACCACGCGATGGCCGACGGGCTGCGCGCGGTGGAGCTGAGCGTCGGCCTGCTGGACGGGTACGGTGACGCCCGGCCCGCTCCGGCCGCCACCCGGGCGGACCGTACCGCGGCCGGCCCGTGGCCGCTGTGGGGCGCCGTACGGACAACCGTCGCGGCGGCCCGGCGACCGGACCGGCTGCTGGCCGGCCTGGCCCGCACGGCGCTGGGTCTGCCGCACGCGATCGCGCAGACCGCGGGTACGGTCGGGATCGCGTCGTCCATCGTGGCCTCCGCCCGGCTCGGCGCCCTCTTGTCACCGATGCTCGACGCCGCGCCCGGCGGTCTGGGGCCGGGCGGTGGGTCGGCCAACGGCCGGGCCGCGGCCCCCGCGATCCCCGATCACACCGCCGTACGCTCGACCACCGAGGATGTGACCTCCACCGACCGCCGGCTGGCCCTGCTGCGGCTGGACGTCGGCACCGTGCGTCAGGTCCGCAGGCGGTACGGCGGCACCGACAACGACGTCCTGCTCGCGGTGGTCGCCGGCGCGCTGCGCGACTGGCTGGCCGACCAGGGCCACCAGGCCGACAGCCTCAACGTACGGGCGTTCATCCCGGTCAGCCGGCGCAGCCGGCCCGACGGCCCGCGCCGCGGCAACGTGCTGTCCGGGTACCTGTGCGATCTTCCGGTGCGGGAGGGTGACGCGCCCGCCAGGCTGCGGCAGATCCGGGCGGCCATGGACCGCCACAAGGCCGCCGGGTTCGCCAGCGGACCGGGCGCGCTCCCGGTGCTCGCCGACCGCCTGCCCGCCGTGCTGCACCGGGTCGCCGGGCCGCTGGCCCGGCACGGCGCCCCGCTGCTGTTCGACACGATGATCACGAACGTGCCCATCCCGTCGCGGCCGTTCACGCTGGCCGGCGCGTACCTGCAGGAGGTGTACCCGATCGCTCCGCTGGCCCGCGGCCAGGCCCTCGGGATCGCGCTCTCGGCCTACCAGGGCCGCGTCCACGTCGGGCTGCACGCCGACCGGCAGGCCCTGCCCGACCTGCACCGGCTCGCCGACGCGGTACCGGCCGCCCTGGCCGGCCTGACCGGCGCGGTGTGACCGGGGACAGCCGTACCGACGGAGTGCCCCGGCCGGCGGACCGGCTCCCCCGGCCGGGGCGCTTATCGACGTTCGTTCGCGGGGCGCCGTCGGCGCGGACTAGCCTTGACACATGAGCGTCCTGGGTATCGACATCGGCGGCTCTGGAATCAAGGGCGCGCCGGTGGACCTCGTCGCGGGTGACCTCGCGGCCGACCGGTACCGGCTGGAGACCCCCCAGCCCGCCACCGTCCGCGGCGTCGTCGACACGGTTGGCCTGGTCGCGCGGCAGTTCGCCGACGCGGGCGGCGCGACGGCCGGTGATCGGGGCGCCGGCATCGACGCCATCGGCATCACGTTCCCCGGCGTCGTGGTCGACGGCGTCACCAGAACCGCGGCCAACGTGGACAAGGGCTGGCTCGACGCACCCGCCGCCGACCTCTTCGCCGAGGCCGTCGGCCGGCCGGTCACGGTCGTCAACGACGCCGACGCGGCGGGCATCGCCGAGATGAGGTTCGGTGCCGGCCGGGGCCGGCGCGGCACGACGATCATGCTGACCTTCGGTACCGGGATCGGCAGCGCCCTGTTCCTCGACGGCCGGCTCGTGCCCAACACTGAGCTGGGCCACCTCGAACTGCACGGCGTGGACGCCGAGCTGCGCGCGTCCGACCGGGCCCGCGACGTGGAGGACCTGAGCTGGCCCCAGTGGGCCCACCGCGTGCAGCGGTACCTGCAGCACGTGGAGATGCTGTTCCAGCCGGGCCTGATCATCATCGGCGGCGGGGTCAGCAAGAAGGCCGACAGGTTCCTGCCGCACATCGAGCTACGGACTCCGGTCGTGCCGGCGGTGCTGAAGAACAACGCCGGCATCATCGGCGCCGCGCTCGCCGCGGCCGAGGCCGCGTCCGAACGGTCCTGATCCGCCGCCGAGGCCGCCTCCGAACGGTCCCGACCCCACCCCGCCGGGCGGCACCGACCGCCGCGGCGTGCCGTCAGCGCGGCAGCGGCAGCGCGTACGTCACCCAGCGGCCGTCGACCACGAACCCGACCCGCGCGTAGACCCCGACCGCGCCGGTGGGGCTGTCGGCGTCGACCCCGAGCATCGCGGACTCCCTGCCGTCCGCCGCGGCCGCCCGGAGGACCCGGCTCAGCAGGGCACCGGCGAGGCCCCGGCGCCGCCACGGACGGCGCACGCCGACCTGGCCGATGTAGATCCGGGCCGGGTCGCCGTCCCGGTAGCTCAGCACGTACCCGGCGATCTCGTCGCCGTCGAAGGCGAGCGCCGACAGGTCGGGCCGGAAGTCCTCCGACCGCACCGTCAACTCCGACCACTCGGGGAAGCCGCGCCGCTGGTTCCCCCAGTGGTCGGCGAACGCCTCCGTGTGCGCGCCGTACAGATCCTTCTCGTACGCGCTCCGATAGGTCGCGACGGTCAGCCCGTGCGGAGTCTCCAGCACCGGCGCCCCGACGGTGGCGGCGACCATGTCAAACCAGTACCGCACCGGCTCCAGGCCGAACCGCCGGTACAGGCGGATGGCCTGCTCGTCGGTGACGAGCGCGCCGGCGTGGACCTCCCAGCGGGCGTCGGGCGCGACCGCGCGGTGGATCTCCGCGGCCCGGGCCAGCTCCCAGCCGAACAGCTCCCGGCCGATCCCACGGCCGCGCCAGTCCGGGTGCACGCCGCCCATCAGGTCGAGCCGGAAACCGCCCGCGGGCGGCGTCGGCACGACGCCGAAGGCCACCGGCGTGCCGTCGGGCGAGAGCACCAGCCGGGTGTCCGTGGCCGGGTCACCGACCATGCCGCGCACGATCGACGCCACCCAGTCCGGAGTGAATCCGGCGGTCCCTCCGGCCGCCGCTTCGATCAGGTTGACCAGGGCGGCCATCGCCTCGGCGTCGGCCGCTTCGTATCCCCGCGTGGTCAGCTCGCGCATGTCGCGACCCTAACGACGGGTACCCGGCCGCGAAACCGATTTACCTCGATGGCGACCGCTCGGCCGGGGCGACGGCGCCGGGTGGACCGCGCCTCCACCGTTCGGGTGGAGGCGTGGTGCCGGACGACCGATACCGCAGGTCAGCGCTCAGTCGGGGCAGCGCCCGGGATCGGCCTTCGCTAGGGTGCGCTGACCCCCATGATCAAGGAGACATCCCTCAATGCTCCGTACCCTCAGGAATCGGACCCGACGGATGGGCCTGCTGGCCACCTCTGTCGCGACGATCGTCGCGGCCGGCTGGGCCACCCCGGCCAGCGCCGCCCCCGAGCCCTACGCCGCTGCCTACCTCTCCGCCCGGGCCATCGCGATCGGCGTCGACGAGTCGACCCGGGGCAAGACCGCACGCGTGGACGTGTGGGGCTGCTGCACCGGCGACCTGCCCGCGCGCGCGTCCGTGAAGATCGATGCGACCGCCGCGGCCGACGTGCTCGTGGTCGCCGTCAAGGGTGACCACTGCTCGGTGTCGGGCCGGGTCACCACCTGTGACGTACCCCTGACCGCGCTGCTCGACCCGGAGAGCCTGCCGGAGGTGAACCTGAAGGTTGCCAAGGGCGCGAAGGTCGGCGACAGGGCTTCCGTGAAGCTGACCGTCTCCGGCGAGGGTCTCAGGACCACCAGTGAGGACTCCGAGATCGAGGTCGTCGACTCCGCCGCCGACCTCGTCGCGAAGAGCTTCACCGCCCCGAGCGCCCGGCCGGGTGAGGTTCGCGGGTACCAGCCGACGTTCCGCAACAGCGGTGACGCGGCCGCCCGGTACGTCGGGATCTGGATCAGCGACGGCGCGTTCGTCCGGTTCACGCAGCACTTCAGCAACTGCCGGTACCACGACTCCGAGTGGGGCTCGTACGGCTACTGCGAGTTCGCACTCAACCTCGCGCCGGGTGAAACCGCGCGGGTCAGCGCCGACACGCCGATCTCGGTCAAGGTGCAGCCCGACGCACCGGGCGAGAACTTCGCCTTCACCTACTACCGCCTGGACGTGTTCGACTCGCCGCTGCAGGGCGATCTGGGCACCCCCGGCAACGGCCCGGCCCTGAAGGTCGAGAAGGTGTCCGCCACCCCGTCGATCGCCGCGTTCGGCGACGCCGACTGGTCCGACAACCAGGGCAACTTCGTGATCCCCACCGCCGCCAACCCGTCCGACGTCTCCGCCGTCGGCGCGACGGTGACCGGCCAGGTCGGCGCGACCGTCCCCGTCACGGTCGGCCTCAGGAACAACGGTCCGGCCTGGCTCGACGGCGGGCTCGACGGCGAAGGTCTCTCGCCGGACGCGCCCGGGCAGCCGGCGACCACCGTCACCCTGCCGCAGGGGGTCACCGTCGTGTCGGTCCCGGACGGCAACGACGGTCACAGTTCCGGCGGTACGTTCTGCGCGCCGATCGCCGACGGCAAGGCGGACTGGACGAAGAACGGCAAGGCCGAAGGTCTGGCCTACCGCTGCACCGCCAGCCGCGGCCTCGACGCCGGCGACACCCAACTCGCCACGTTCACGGTCACCATCGACGATGCGGCCACGGCCACCGGTACGGTCGTCGCGGCCGGCGGGAACGACGACCCGAACCAGGCCAACAACACGGCCGCCATCACGCTGAACCCGCCGGCCGGCGGCACCGGCGGCGGATCCGGTGGCGGCACCCCGGGTACCGGCGGCGGGCTGCCGGTCACCGGCGCGAACGCCGGGCTGATCGGCGGCGCGGGCGTCGCGCTGCTCGCCCTGGGACTCGGGCTCTACCTTGCGGTCCGCCGCCGCACGGTGGTCCTCGTCACCGGCGAGGACTCGACCTCGGGCTCCTGACCGATCCGGCAGCACCGGCCCGCCTGCCCCACCGCGGGCGGGCCGGTCCGGCTCTCCGACAGCCGGGCAGGTCGCCTCAGGGCTGGCGGGCCGGACCGCTCAGCGCCTCCGGGGTCAGCCCGTCCAGCCCGTCGACCACCAGGTCCGCCAGGTCGAGCGCGTCGGGCTGGGGCGGGTAGGCCGGGTGCGGCACGGCGACGACCCGCATCCCGGCGGCGTGCGCGGCGCGCAGGCCGTTGCTGGAGTCCTCGATCGCCACGCAGGTCCCGGGCGCGACCCCCAGCGCGCCGGCCACCGCCAGGTACACGTCGGGTGCCGGCTTGCCGCGCGGGACCTCCTCGGTCGACATGGCCACCGCGAAGCACGCCGCCAGCCCGGTCTCGGCCAGGACGGTCCGGATCAGCCGGGTGGGTGACGAGCTGGCGAGCCCGAGCGGCCACCGCTCGCCGATCCGGCGGACCGCGTCGACGGCGCCGGGCAGCACCGGCAGCGCCTCGGCGTACCGGTCCGCCATCCGGTCGACGACCTCGGTGGCCACGACCTCCGGGGGCCGCCCCACGCCGAGTTCCTCGCTCAGGTACCTCGACCACTCGGCGGTGCTCATACCCATCAGCCGCTGCTGGGTGTCGGGCAGCCACCGGCCACCCGTCTCGGCGACGTACGCCCGCCGCACCTGCTCCCACACCGGTTCGGAGTCGATCAGCACACCGTCGAGGTCGAAGATCACCGCGTCCGCCACGGCCCCATCCTCTCACCCGCCGCGCCCCGCGCCGGCCGTGCCATCCGCCGGATCACGCATGCCCGGCCGCCGCGGCGCCACCCGGCCGGTTCATAATTTCTGGTACGGGTCCATCAACTAGATCTACCGGGAGTGCGCGCGTCCGGAGCCGTCATGAGTACGCAGGACAAGCCGTTCGGGTACTGGCTGCGGTACCTCGACCACCTGATCGAGGACTGTTTCGTTACCGCGCTGCGCGCGCACGGGCTGTCCGGGGCGCACTGGCAGGTGCTCAACCTGCTGCGCGCGCACCCCGCACATCCAGCGGAGATCATCGAGTCGATGTGGCCGTTCTGGGATGATCTGGACGTCAGCCCGGACGAGGTCCTCCGGGCGGTCGTCAGGCGCGGCTGGGTCGAGCGCGACCGGGGCGGGCGCTTCATCCTGACGCTGGAGGGCGATGCGGCGCTCGAGCAGCTCAGCGGAAAGGCGTGCCGGATCCGGGAGGTGCTGACCGAGGGCATCACCCCCGACGAGTACGACATGGTCGTCGCCCTCCTCCAGCGGATGGCCGACAACCTGACGAAGGCGGGCGTCTCCCGGTAGCGACCGGGCGTCCACCGCTACCCGCCCAGCACCCGCTCCCGCAGGCTCGACCACTGCAACGAGTGCCTGATGCCGTCGGTCACCGACAGCGTCGGCCGCCAGTCCAGCAGCTCACCGATCCGCCCGGTACGGGCGTAGCAGCCGGGCGAGTCGCCGGGGCGCCGCCCCGCCTCCACGATCGCGACCGGCCGGCCGAGCACCTCCTCGAACGCGGCGAGCAGTTCACGCACCGTGACACCGGTACCGGAGCCCACGTTGATCACCTCGTAGCGCTTGCCGCCGCCGGCCGGGAGTACCGTGTCGAACCGCCGCAGCGCCTGCACGTGCGCCCGGGCGAGGTCCCAGACGTGGATGTAGTCGCGGATGCCGGAGCCGTCCCGGGTTGGCCAGTCGGTGCCGGTCAGCGTGAACGGCTCACCGTTCTCGGCGGCGAGGATCATCTTGCCGAGCGCGTGGCTGGGGTAGCGGCCCTGGAGCCCGGTCCGCATGGCCGGGTCGGCGCCGATCGGGTTGAAGTAGCGAAGCGAGATGACCCGCAGGTCGTGGGCGTGGGCGGCGTCGGCGAGGACGGTCTCGGTGATCGCCTTGCTGCGCGCGTACGGGCTGAGCGGCTCCAGCGGCGAGTCCTCGTCGACCGAGAAGTCGGCGCCGGGGCGGTAGATCGAGGCCGACGAGCTGAACAGCAGCCGGCCGCAGCCGTTGCGGACGACGTGCTCGACCAGGTCGATCGACTTGGCGACGTTCTCGCGGTAGTACCGCAGCGGCTGCTCGACCGACTCGGGCACGACGATCAGCGCGGCGGCGTGCACCACCGCCGCGATCTCCGGGTGCTCGGCGAAGACCTTGTCTATCAGGGGTCCGTCGGCGATGTCGCCGTGATAGAAGATCCGGTCCCGGACGAACTCGGCACGGCCGGTGCTCAGGTTGTCGACGACGACCGGCGTCAGGCCGGCGTCCAGGCAGGCGGAGGCGATGGTGCTGCCGATGAAGCCGGCGCCGCCCGCGATCAGAACCTTCACTGCGCACTCCTCCGGGTCCCTGCGACCCTGGTCGGCGGCCGAAACCGGCATACGGCGGTCAGTCCCACTCCCAGTGGAACCCGACGACGGCCTGCTCGATCGGGCCGAACCGGCAGTGCACGGCGAGGTCGTCGTCCAGCTCGACCGGCTGCCGGTCGACGACGCGGGCGTGGTCGATGCCGTCCCACCGGGCCAGCCACACCCGGGCCGGCACCCGCCGGGCGTGGAACTTGACCCACAGGGTCACGTCCTCGGCGCGGCTCAGCACTCCCCGGCGGAACTCAGGAGCGGGCGGCGTCTTGTAGAAGAACGTCGTGCGGACCTGGGTGAGCGTGGTCTCCCCGGCCGCGAGGGGCCGGTTGAGCAGGATGTCGACCGCGTACAGCGACTCGTTGACCCGGTAGATGCGCTCGCCGACCCGGCCGCCGCGCAGCACCTCGACAGCCAGTTCGTCGGTGTCGAACCGGTACGGGTAGCCGGACAGCCCGTCGACGGTCGACTGGATGACCTGGATGGTCTGGTGCTCGGCGGGCGACCCGTCGGGCCCCAGGATGTGCAGCTCGTGCAGGGCCAGGGTCTGGTGCCGGGGCGGGCCGCCGTGCAGGTACTCCTCGGACAGCGACTGCGCCTCGCCGGTGATGACCCGCACCGAGGTCGAGCCCCGCAGCATGTCCTGCAACCGGGCGGCGTCCCGGCCGTCGAAGGCGAACGCCGCCGTGAACAACCGTACGGTCGAGTGGTCGATCGCGCTGCCGTCCAGCGCCCGGCGCGCGGTGTCGACGAGACCGGGATCGGGATCCCCAGTGGACAGCGGGTCGACCGGGGCGGGGTCGGTCGCCTGCGCGAGTACCCGGGCCACGGCGTCGATGTCGATCTTCCCCGGGCGCGCCTGCGCCGCGAGCCGCTCCCACCGGGCGCGGTACTCCCCCGGGCGGAGCAGCAACATCCGCAGGTATGCGGAGGTCTGCGCCACCCCGCCGTCGGTCACGTCCGGCACCTCCCACATACACACGAATAGCCGTCAGCGTAGCGACTGCCGCAGGCGGTGCGCTCCGCGAGGAGTACCCGCGACGCCTCACCCGTACCCCAGCCATCCGCAGCCCGCACCCCGGTCCACTCCGGAGCCCGTACCCCAGCCATCCGCAGCCCGCACCCCGGTCCACTCCGGAGCCCGTGCCCCAGCCATCCGCAGCCCGCACCCCGGCCCGTACCCGAGCGGGGCCTTGCCGTATCAATTAACTTTGTTTATCGTTCCTGCTCAATTGATGGCGACCCATCGACCCCCTGCCCACACCTTGGGAGAGGCCATGAACAGAAAACGGGCAAGCCTCGCCGCCGCCGGCACGGCAGCCCTCCTCGTCGCGGGGGTGGTCGCCGTCGGCGCCACCTCCGCCAACGCGGCCGGCTCGGTGACCGCCTCGTTCTCCACCACCTCGTGGGGCACCGGCCAGACCGCCACCTACACCATCACCAACGGCAGCTCCAGCGCGATCACGTCCTGGACGGTCGAGTTCGACCTGCCGTCCGGCACCACGCTCGGCTCGTACTGGGACGCCCTGATGACCCAGTCCGGCAGCCACGTGGTGGCCAAGAACCGTGATTACAACGGGTCCGTCGCCGTCGGCGCGAGCACGTCGTTCGGGTTCAACACCACGGGCGCGGGCGCACCGGCCAACTGCAAGATCAACGGTGCGCCGTGCGGCGGCGGTAGCACGCCGCCCACCACGGCGCCGCCCACGACCGCGCCGCCCACGACCGCGCCGCCCACCACCGCCCCGCCCACCACGCAGCCCCCGACCAGCCCACCGCCGGGACCGGGCGGTGGCGGCAAGCAGATCGTCGGGTACTTCGCCGAGTGGGGCGTCTACGGGCGCAACTACCACGTCAAGAACATCCACACCAGCGGCTCGGCCGCCAAGCTGACGCACATCGTCTACGCCTTCGGCAACACCACGGGCGGCCGGTGCTCCATCGGTGACAGCTACGCCGACTACGACAAGGCATACACGGCGGCGGACAGCGTCGACGGCGTCGCCGACACCTGGGACCAGCCGCTGCGCGGCAGCTTCAACCAGCTGCGCAAGCTCAAGAAGATGTACCCGCACCTGAAGGTGGTCTGGTCCTTCGGCGGCTGGACCTGGTCGGGCGGCTTCACCCAGGCCGCGCAGAACCCGGCCGCGTTCGCCGACTCCTGCTACAGCCTGGTCAAGGACCCGCGCTGGGCGGACGTCTTCGACGGCATCGACGTCGACTGGGAGTACCCGAACGCCTGTGGCCTGCAGTGCGACACCAGCGGCCCCAACGCGTTCAAGAACGTGGTCTCGGCCCTGCGGTCGAAGTTCGGCTCCAGCGCCCTGGTCACCGCCGCGATCACCGCGGACGGCAGCAACGGCGGAAAGATCGACGCCACCGACTACGCCGGCGCGGCCAACAGCCTCAACTGGCTGATGCCGATGACGTACGACTACTTCGGCGCGTTCAACGCCCAGGGCCCGACCGCCCCGCACTCGCCGCTGACGTCGTACGCCGGCATCCCGACGCAGGGCTTCAACTCGGACGCGGCGATCCAGAAGCTGGTCAGCAAGGGTATTCCGCGTAACAAGCTGCTGCTCGGCATCGGCTTCTACGGCCGGGGCTGGACCGGGGTCACCCAGGAGGCCCCGGGTGGCACGGCGACCGGTGCGGCGCCCGGCACGTACGAGGCGGGCATCGAGGACTACAAGGTACTCAAGACCAAGTGCCCGGCCAACCGGACCATCGCCGGCACGGCGTACGCCAAGTGCGGCAGCGACTGGTGGAGCTACGACACCCCGGCCACCATCGGCGGCAAGATGAGCTACGCCAAGGACCAGGGTCTGGGCGGCGCGTTCTTCTGGGAACTCTCCGGCGACACCGCGAACGGTGAGCTGATCGGCGCCATGCGCGGCGGCCTCGGCTGAGTCTCGCCTCATCCGGTCGTGGGCATCTGACGGCGCCACAAGCGCCCGTCAGGTGCCCACGATCCTTTTCCGGCTTTCTTCCGGCCACGTGGCCGATCGTCGCTACGGCTGCGTGGCGTCGATCCCCAGGTGCGTAGCGACACCGGCGATCCGCAGCATGGCCAGGACGCGCGGCTGCGGGTCGGCGACGGTGAGCCGGCAGTCCTTCTCCCGCGCCAGCCGCCACCCGTGCAGCAGCGCGCCCCGGCCGGTGCTGTCCAGGAACGACACACCGGACAGATCGACCACGATGTCCCGGGGGCCGAACTCGGCGAGGACCCACCACAGGAGGGACTTCAGGCGAGGCGCGTTGACGTAGTCGACCTCACCGATGACGGCGACGCGGACGCTCTCCGCGCCACTCGCGACGACGGTCATCCGCAGCGCCTCGTCCGGGCGCCGGTGCCGCTCCACTGCCCGCTCACCCCTCATACTCGCCCGGTGGAGTGAGTTCACCCTATTCCTCGCGCGCCGACCCCGCCCGTCAAGCCGACGTGGACCAAACCGGACGGTTACCCATCAACCACCCGTATGGGCGTATTTGCCGTCACGGTTTCCGGAAACCGCGTGTAGCGACCCGTGGATGAGGGCATCTTGACAGCATGGATGCCGTGCGCCTGCTAACCGACCGGTACCGCCTTCTCGATCGGCTCGGCGCCGGTGGCATGTCGGTGGTCTGGCGCGCCTACGACGAGGTGCTCGGGCGCGACGTCGCGGTGAAGATGCTCAGCGGCAGCTACGCTGCCGACGCCGCGTCGCGGGATCTCATCCGCTACGAGGCACAGGCCGCCGGCCGACTGTCCCACCCGCACGTGACCAGCGTGTACGACTACGGCGAGGCGGTCGAGCCGGACGGTACCCGGCTGCCGTTCGTCGTGATGGAACTCGTCAACGGCGTGACCCTGGACGCCCGGCTGAGCGGCGGGCCGCTGCGCTGGCGGGTCGCCGTACGGGTGGCGGCCGAGGTCGCCGCCGCGCTGGCCGCCGCACACGCGCGCGGGCTGGTACACCGTGACATCAAGCCGGCGAACGTCATGCTCACCCCCACCGGGGTGAAGGTCGTCGACTTCGGCATCGCGGCGCTGGCCGGCGCCGACGCCGACAGCACGCCGACGGTCCTGGGCACCCCCGCCTACCTGGCACCGGAGCGGCTGGGTGGGCAGGCGGTCACCCCGGCCAGCGACGTGTACGCCCTCGGTCTGCTGCTGTTCCGCATGCTCATCGGCCGGCTGCCGTGGCGGGCGGACACGGCCACCCAGATGATCGAAGCACACTGCTACACCGAGCCTCAGCCGCTGCCGGCGATCGACGGCCTCCCCGCCGAGGTCGCCACGCTGTGCGCGCGGAGCCTCGCCAAGCGGCCGGAGGACCGCCCCAGCGCCGAGGAGGCCGCCCGTATCCTCGCCGCCGCCGCGGACATCCGGGTACCGCTCCCCCTCGACGACGCGTTGGCCTGGGATTCGACGTCCTCGGCGGACGGTGCGACCCAGGTCATCGTCGCCGGTACCGGTAACGCCGTCCCCGCGGCGCGCGGTGGGCGCCGCCTGCGCTCCCGCCGGGCCGTCGTGGCGGCGGGAGCGGCCGTCGCCGTGACGGCCACCGGCCTGGCGACCTGGTCGACCGTGGGCGGGGAGACGGAGGCGACCGCGCAGGCCGCCGCGGTACGCCCGCAGGCGGCGGCCACGCCCCCGATCTCCTGCGAGGTGCGCTACCAGACCAAAAAGGACGAGGCCGGTACGTTCAGCGTGGACGTCGCGGTCGTCAACAGTGGTGCCCACCCTGCCGACGACTGGAAAATGCGCTTCGAGTTCCCGGCCGACCAGCGGCTGACCGGCGGGACCGGTGCCGAGTGGACCCAGTCCGGCCGCACGGTCACCGCCCGCGGCGACGGCCCGCTCGCTCCCGGTGCGACGGCGACGCTCACCATGACCGGCGGGTACCAGGAGTCCAACCCGATCCCGACGACATTCTCACTCAACGACGCGGCCTGCCGGGCGACGATCACGGGCGCCGCCATGGTGCCGGTGGCCCTCACCGCCCCCCAGGCGCCGGCTGCCGCCCCCGCTCCGGCGGCGGCCGGCGGTACCGGCGGCGGTTCGGGTACCGGCACCGGTACCGGCATGCGGAACGGTCAGCAGTTGCCGCAGCAGTTGCAGCAGCTGCGCGACCGGCTGGCCAAGCAGACCGAGGCCGCCAAGGCCGCCAAGGCCGCCAAGGGCAAGGGCACCAAGGGCGCCAAGGGCTGACGCCACCCGGACCGGCGGGGACCTACCGGGCGGCGTCGAGGATGCCGAGGTCGATCTCGGGGTACAGCGGGTGGCGGTCGAGCAGGTCGGCCACCCGCTTACGGGCCCCTTCGACACTCGCGTCGGCGAGGTGGTACTTCGCCTTGCTCACCCCGCCCTTGTCGTCGGCGGCCGGCGTGGTCTGCTTCAGCACGGACGTGATGACGTCGGCGATCTCGGCGATCTCGGCCGCGCCCATGCCCAGCGTGGTGACCGCGGGCGTACCCAGCCGCAGACCGCTGGTGTACCACGGGCCGTTGGCGTCGAAGGGCAGCGAGTTGCGGTTGAGCGTGAGGCCGCACGAGCGCAGCGCCGACTCGGCCTGGCGGCCGGTAAGCCCGTAGCTCTCGGTCACGTCGACCAGCACGATGTGGTTGTCGGTGCCGCCGGTGAGCACGCGTGCGCCGCGCCGCTGGAGCTCCTCGGCGAGGGTACGGGCGTTGTCGACGATCGCGTGCGCGTAGTCACGGAAGCCGGGTTCGAGAGCCTCGCGCAGCGCGACGGCCTTGGCCGCCATGGCGTGCGGCAGCGGGCCGCCGAGCACCATCGGGCAGCCCTTGTCGATCGCGGGCGCGTACTCGCCAGTGGCCAGCACCATGCCACCGCGCGGGCCGCGCAGCGTCTTGTGGGTCGTGGTGGTCACCACGTGGGCGTGCGCGACCGGGTCGTGGTCGCCGGTGAAGACCTTGCCCGCGACCAGGCCGGCGAAGTGTGCCATGTCCACCATGAAGGTGGCGCCGATCTCGTCGGCCAACTCCCGGAACCGGGCAAAGTTGATCTTCCGGGGGTACGCGCTGTAGCCGGCGAGCAGGATCCGCGGCCGCACCTCCAGCGCCCGGGCCCGGATCTGGTCGAAGTCGAGCAGCTTGGTGGCCGGGTCGACGGTGTACGAGTGTGCCTCGAACAGCCGGGCCGACACGTTGTGCCGGTACCCGTGGGTGAGGTGCCCACCGGAGTAGTAGTCCATGCCGAGCAGCCGCTGGCCGAGGAACTCCCGCCGCAGCGTCTCCCAGTCGGCGTCACTGATCTTGGCCGGGTTCTTCTCGCCGAGCCGCTCCAGTGCCGGCGACTCGACCGTCGTGGCGAGGATCGCGAGGAAGGCCACCAGGTTGGCGTCCGCGCCGGAGTGCGGCTGGACGTACGCGTGGTCGGCGCCGAACACCGTGCGCGCGAGGTCGGTCGCCTCACTCTCGACGGCGTCGACGTTGTCGCAGCCGGCGTAGAAGCGGTGCCCGGCGAAGCCCTCGGCGTACTTGTCGGTGAACAGGTTGCCCTGGGCCAACTGGACGGCGAGCGAGCTGAAGTTCTCGCTGGCGATGAGCTTCAGGTGGGAGCGCTGGTCACGCAGCTCCTGGGCGATCGAGGCGGCGATCGACGGCGAGACCCGCGACACCACGTCGAGCGAGGCGTAGAACGCCGCCGCTCCCGCGTCGACCCGGGCCGGGTCCGTGCCGGAGAGGTAGCGTCGCAGCGAATCACTCTGAGTCATCGGCGCGTCTCCAAGCAGGCAGAATGAGTGGGCGCAAGCAGCGCCCGACTTTACCAGCCGGCGCGGCCACCGCTTATGCTCGCGTGGGCCGGAAGGGGCAGGTAGGTACATGCAGAACAACAGCGGGCTGTTCGCCGACGCCTCGAACTTCGAGATGCGGTACGTCAAGAGCTACGACCAGATCACGGAGATCGTCCAGGCGCTGCGGGTGCTCGGACTCAAGGTCGTCTTGACCAGCGGCTCGTTCGACATCCTGCACGAGGGCCACTCGATGTACCTGGAGGCCGCCCGCGGCTTCGGTGACTTCCTGATCGTCGGGCTGGACAGCGACGAGAAGCTGCGCAAGCGCAAGGGCCCGGGCCGGCCGGCCGTGCCGGAGCTGGAGCGGCTGCGCATGGTGACCCACCAGCGTGGCGTGGGTCTGGTCACGCTCAAACATGTCGACGAGCCGAAGTGGGCCCTGATCAAGGCGGTACGTCCGGACGTGCTGGTCGCGACCGCCGAGACCTACACGCCTGCGCAGATCGCCGAGCTGGAGGAGAAGTACTGCGGCCGGGTCGAGGTCCTGGAGCGGATGGCGACCGTCAGCACGTCGGCGCGGCTGCGCCGGCTGCAGATGGGGCTGGCCGAGGTGATGTCGCAGAAACTGTCCGAGCGGCTGCCCGAGCTGATCCAGGACGTGATCGACGAGACCGGGCGCAAGCCGGAGACCGGGAGCGGGTCCTGAGCACCGCGACGGGCAAGCAGGTCCTGCTCTACCTACCGGTCATCCACGCCGGGTACGAGGCACTGCTGGAGCGCCACCGCGACGCGTCGGAGGTACTGCTGCTGGGCCGGGGCTTCGCCGCGGAGTTCCCGGCGCTGCGCAAGGACATCCGGGCGCTGGCCCCCGACCGCGCCGCGGCCTACCTGCGCAGTGCCGGGGTACCCGCGACGGTCGTGGAACCGGGCGACCTGCCCGGCGCGGTGACCGCCGGCACCCTCGTCGTCCCGGACGAGGAGATCATGCGGGAACTGGTCGACCGGTACGGGTTCGACCGGGGCCGCGAGGTGGTCGTCGAGCGCACGTTCCTGCGCTGGGACCGCGCCTGGAGCCAGGCCGGGCGGCCGGCCGACTTCGACGGTGCGGTGGCCGCCGACGAGGTGGCGCGCGAGCTGACCCGGCTCGCGGTGGTCGAGGCGCGGCACAGCTCGGACTGGTGGCGCCAGGTCGGCGCGGTCGCCGTACGCGACGGCACGGTCCTGGACACCGCGTACAACCGCCACCACCCGACCGAGTACGCGCCCTATATCGACGGCGACCCGCGTAACGAGTTCCACCGGGGACTGCGCCCCGACCTGTCGACCGCGCAGCACGCCGAGGCGGCGATCGTGGCCCGGGCGGCCCGCGACGGGCGCAGCCTCGCCGGCGCCACCCTGTACGTGTCGACCTTTCCCTGCCCGACCTGTGCCCGGCTGGTCGCCGAGGCCGGCTTCACCCGCTGCTACTTCGCCGGCCCGTACGCGCTGCTCGACGGCGACACGGTGCTGCGCGCCGCCGGCGTGGAGCTGATCTGGGTCGACGTCAGCTCCGCGGCCGACCACTCATCTTGAACCGCACCGGCTGGTGCTCCGGGTCGTCCACGTCACCGACCACGACGTGCACGTGGACGTGGGCGATCGAGCTGCCGGTGTAACGGCCGTCGCCGTTGCGCGAGCCGATGGAGTAGAACTCCAGCTCGTACATGGCCTTGACCCATTCGAGCACGTCCCAGTACTCCGCGCGGGCCGCCGGCTCGAGGTCGAGCAGGTCCTCCACGTGCGCCCGGGGCACCAGCAGCAGGTGCAGCCGGGTGTTGGCGTACGGGTACTTGTTGGTCGTGACGATCCAGTGCTCGGTCTCGTGCAGCACCGGGTGGGCGGGGTCGCCGGTGAGGTGTTCCGGGCAGAAGATGCAGACCCCGTACTGTTCCAGCATCCGCATGTCGGCGAGCTGCTCCGGGTGCCGGAAGTTGTCCAGCTGGTAAAGCCCCATACCGTTATGTCCGTTCGTATCGCTCGAAGGTGTACGGCAGCTCCTCGCCGGCCGGACCGGGTTCGCTCTCGACGAGCCGGAACCCGGCCAGCCAGCCGGCCGGCATCCGCACGTCGCCCTCGACGTGGGCGTGCACGCGGGTCAGATAGACGGTGTCGGCCTCGGGCAGCGCTTCGGCGTAGATCTGCGCGCCCCCCATCACGAACACCTCGTCCCGCCCGGCGAACGCCTCGATCGACCGGGCCACCGACAGCGCGGCCGGCACCGACGGCTGGTAGATCACCGGTCCGTCGCCGGGACGCCCGGCCTGGCGGGTGACCACGACCGTGATCCGACCCGGCAGCGGCCGGCCCAGCCGGTTCACGATCGACTCGTGGTTGAGCCGCCCCGTCACCATGACGTGCCCGGCGGTGAGCGCCTTGAACCGGCGCAGGTCCGTGGGCAGGTGCCAGGGCAGGTCATTGTCCCGGCCGATGACGTCGTTCTCGCTCGCGGCGAGAAGGAGCGAGGTCCGCACGGCTTGACCGGTCCTCATGGCGCGACCGGAATCCGGCCGACCCCCGGGTGCGGGTCGTAGTCGGACAGCTCGAAGTGCTCGGCCCGGAAGTCGTGGATGTCGGTGATCTTCCGCCCCTCCTCGGTGAGGTGGACGGTGGGCAGCCGGCGCGGCTCCCGCTCCAGCAGCGGCAGCACCTTGTCGAGCTGATCGGAGTAGACGTGCGCGTCGGAGATCGTGTGGTAGTACACCCCGGCGGCGAAGCCGGTGAGCTGCTCCAGCATCAGGGCCAGCGCCGCGTACTGCACCATGTTCGACGGCACGCCGACCGGTACGTCGCCGGAGCGCTGGAACATGTGCAGGTGGATCCGCTCGTTGATGACGCGGACGTGTACCCAGCCGTGGCACGGCGAGATCGTGGTCTTCGGCTGCTTGCCCTCGCCCCGCACCTGGTACTGCGGGATCCACGGGCTCACGAAGTGGGTACGGTCGGTCGGGAACTCGGTCATCTGCTCGACCAGGTGCTTGAACTGGTCGAACGGCGGCCCCTCGACGGTCGGGAAGTCGTGGAACGCCCCGCCGTACGAGCCCGGCCCGATGTCACCGGCCGGCAGCCCGCGCTTGGCCGTCTTCTCCGGCGTCGCCCACGGCTCCCACCAGTCGCAGCCGAACTCGGCGAACTCGTCGAGGGTGGTCGCGCCGTTGATGAACGCGCACAGCTCGCCGATCGGCTTGCGCCAGAACGACCGGATGCTCCGGTCGGTGATCACCGGGAACCCGTTGGCCAGGTCGAACCGCATGGTCTGCTGCATCAGGGTGCGGGCCGCCGGCCCCTGCCGGGTCGGTGACGTCTCGCCGTGGGAGATGATCCGCGCCAGCAGGTCTCGGTACTGGCTGTCGGGCTTGCGCTGCTCAAACGGGACGTACTGCACCCGGCGACTCTACAGCGCGCCGAAGGCCGACCGGGCCGCAACCAAGATCGACGCAACTTCCGGGAAGTTGTGGTCTTGACGGCACCGCGAGGCCACAACTTCCCGGAAGTTGCGTTGATCTTCAGAGTGCCCCGTCAATCCTTCTCGGCCACGTACACCCCGTCGCCCTGCCGCCCGACCGTCAGCCCGCGCTCCTTGAGGATGAGCTGGACGCGCTGCGCGGTTGAGAGCGATACGCCGTAGAGGTCCGCGAGTTCCCGTGCGGGAGGCAGCTTCGTACCGGGCGGGTACTCGCCCAGGCGTATCCGCTCCGCGATGTCGTCTGCCATTTGTCGGGCGGTAGGTGGGATCGGCACTGCTACTCCAGAAGGTCGGCAGCTCCATTCTCTCATTCCACTAACTGCGCTAAAAACCGCTGACCGCGTATCTCCCGTTACAAGAACAACTGATGTAAATTCTCGACGGGACGACACCGTGATCCGGAAGGTCGGCAAACCGCTGGACTCCGTGCGCCCCAGGCAGGGCACGTCGGTCCGCTGCATCCAACGCCAGGCCGGTAGTGCCCTGCCTCCACTTCGGACGGGAGAGGACACTGCCGTGGAGTCACCGAACCGACGCCCGGTCACCCTGCCGCTGCTCGCCGGTACCGCCGCCTGCCTCGGGTGCCCGTGGACCGCGACCGGACCCAATGCCCACCTGGCCGCACGGTCGCACCGCGACGAGACCGGACACCCGATCGTCACGGCGCCCTCCGCGAACGAGCGGCACACCCGGTGAGCGATCACCAGCCGGTACGCGGTAGCTGGATCTGCATCGGGTGCGCGTCGCCGTGGCCCTGCCCCACCCGCCGTCGCCAACTACTCGCCCAGTACACGGGCGCGCCCGTCAGCCTCGCCCTCGTCCTCGGCGCGGCTCTCGTGGAGGCGTGCGGCGACCTCGCGCACGTGCCGGCAGGCGACCTCCACGCGCGGTTCGTCGGCTGGCTCCGCCCGCCGCGCACGTGACCAGATTGGCGTTACCGCTGCTCGGGTACGAGCTCTCCGGCGGCGGTCGCTCGGACGGTAGCCTGATAGGGGGCTTGACCCTGACATTGAGGTGCCGTGATCGGTCGCAACGTGACGCGCGTGGTCGCGTCGAAGAGTACGGCGCGGGTGGCCATGTCCGTCACGGTGAGTCGGGCCGTGACGGTACGCGGGCTGGTCGCGTCCTCACCTCCCACGGTCAGAAGCCTCCGATCAGTCCACGGCGAGGCGTCGGTACGGGTGACGCAGTGGGTGTCGATGCACGCCCTCAGCTCAGCGGAACCAGCAGGACGGACGAGATCATCCAGCTGGTACGTCACACCCGGTGGGGCGTAGACGGGTGCGCACGCCGTCTCGCCGTCACACGCGCCGATCAGGAGAAGTGACGCGCTCAGCGTGACCAGTGGCCGCAATCGCATAACCACTCGGACGTCGCCGTGGCTGCCGAGGTTGCGCACCGCCCGTCGATCGGCGAGAGGCACAACTTCCGGGAAGTTGTGGTCTCGGGGTGCCCCGATGGCCACAAGTTCCCGGAAGTTGTGTCGATCATGGGCTCGACCATGGGCTCGATCACGGGCACGATCATGGGCTAGCGACGGCGGCCCGCCACGTAGATGTCGCCGTCGGCCACCGACACGTCGCGCGCGCTACTGCCGCCACTGGCGAGGATGCGGGCCGGGTCGCGGTACCCGCCGATGACCTCGATGCGCTGGACGGCCTTCGGCGTTCCGATCACCGACTCCGGCCGCCACCACGTACCGGCGGTCAGCAGGTAGGTGGCGATGCCGCTGGTGGCACCCTCGACCGTGGCGTACACCCGCCAGGTCAGCGGGTCGACCTGCTCCATGTCCCGCACCCGCACGCCGGTGGCGACCTCCGTCGACCGCCAGCCCCACGGCGTGTGCACCGCGACCTCGTCGTGCAGGACGCCGGCCGGGTCCAGGCGCATCCAGACCACGAACGGCGCCCGGCCCGCGACCGAGCCGACCAGGGAGATGTAGTCGGGCGAGCGTGGGTTGACGGTCTGCAGCGCGGTGTCGGCGACCTTGAGGTACCGCTCCTGCTCCGGGTCGTCGATCCGGGTACCCAGGTCGCGGCCGTCGGCGGCATGGAAGCGCAGGTTGGACGGGGTGAAGTAGGTGTAGTAGACGTTCTTGTGGTACCGGTCGTGCAGGTGCCCCTCCGGCCCGCCGCCGGCCAGCGTGTAGGCGATCCCGACCCGCTCCGGCCGGCCCGGCACGGCCGGCTCGTGGCGGAGCTGGCCGATGTAGATCTCGTTCATGTTGTCCGGGCGGTCCTGCGGCGCGATGGTCCACCGGTCACCGGTGAGCTGTTCCGAGCTCTGCCAGGTCAGCCCGTTGTCGGTCGAGCGCACGTACGTCATCGGGCGGAAGTCGGTCGGGTACTTCTTGTCGAAGTCACCGGCGGTCTCCCGGATGAACACGAAGATCGAGCCGTCGGCCGCCTTGAACGGCATCGGGTACGTGGCACCCTGCCCCTCCGGGATGACCGTGTCGGTCCACGTCCCGTCGATCGAGTGCGGCGTGGCGGAGCGGGCGACCCGCAGTTCGGTGTTGTGCAGGCTGCGGAAGACCAGCAGGTGACCGTCGTCGGCCTGGACGATCGTCGGGTAGTTGTGGGAGTCGTTCCCGCCGTCACCGACCCGCACCGGCGCCGACCAGGCACCGGTGCGGTGGTCGTACGCCTGGATGTAGTTGTCCTCGAACTGGCCGGCCCAGGTGATGAAGGTGGTGTCGGCCCGCGCGTCGTGGACGCCGCCGGCGACCGGTCGCCGGTCACTGCGGGCGGCGACCCCGGTGGCCGGCGTCATGACGGTCACCGCCGTCGCCCGGTCCGCCGAGCCCGGCGACTCCGCCGAGCCAGTCGACTCCGCTGGCGCGGCGAGCGCCGGGGCGGCCGGGACGGCGAGCGCCACCGCCGTCGTGACCGCGAGCGCGACCGCCGTCGTGGCCGTGAGCTGAGGCATCGGACCTCCTGCACTGTCCACCGGAACGCCCGCTGCGTACCGCGCGGCGCCTGTGCTCCGTGATTGTGCTAGCCGACCCCGGACCAGAAAAGCAGTCAGATATGTGAACGCATCAATCACGTAGCTATCGGGCGTTTCACCGTCGCCCACGCTCCCGGTGTTCCGGCGGACGGAAGGGCGTGCGATCCCACCCATCGAGATCGCGACGCGGCACGTGCCGCGTCGCGGCATCCGGCCCGACCCGCACCGACCCGCGCACCGCGCGTGGTGCCACCGATCCACCGGGTTGAATCCACCGCCGCGAGCCGCTATGCATGCACCCGGGGAGGAGCCGCAGCATGAGCAGTGGCGCGACGGGCGTCGAGTTCGACGTCCTCGGCGAGATGGGGGCTCGCGTCGGGGGCCGTACCGTGGATCTCGGTCACACCCGGCAGCGCTGCGTGCTGGCTGTGCTGCTGACGCACGTGAACGAACCGGTCTCCGTCGACCAGCTCATCGAGCGGGTATGGGCGGACCGCAGACCGCTGCGGGCGAAGGAGACGCTCTACGGCTACCTGCACCGGTTGCGCCAGGCCGTGGCCGGTGCGGGCGCCCCGGTCATCGCGCGCCGCTCGGGCGGCTACGTCCTCGCGGTCGACCGGCTGGCGGTCGACGCACACCGTTTCCGCCACCTCGTCGAGCGGGCCCGGTCGACCCGGGACGAGACGCTCTTCGATGAGGCACTCGGCCTGTGGCGGGGGGACGCGTTCGCCGGACTGGACACGCCGTGGCTGAACGAGTCCCGGGACTGGTTGCACGCCGAGCGGCTGGCGGCCGAACTGGACCGGGACGACCTGGCGCTGCGCAACGGCCGGCACCACGAGAAGCTGGCCGAACTGACCCGGCGAGCGGCGGCGCTGCCGCTGGACGAGCGCGTCGCGGGGCAGCTCGTGCTCGCGCTGTACCGGTGCGGCCGGCAGGGCGACGCGCTGGCGCACTACGAGGCGTTCCGGCTGCGGCTGGCCGAGGAACTGGGTGCCGACCCCGGCCTTGCGCTGCGGCAGTTGCATCGGAAGATCCTCACCACCGACCCGGCGCCGCCGGCGCCCTGTCAGCTGCCCGCCCCACCGTGGTCGTTCATCGGACGCGTCACCGAACTCGCGGAGCTGGACAAGTGGATCGACGATCGGGACCTGCCGGTGATCTACGCGATCAGCGGCATGGGCGGCGTCGGCAAGACCTGGCTGGCCCTGCACTGGGCGCACCGCCACAGGCACCGGTTCCCCGACGGGCAGATCTATGTCGACCTGCACGGCTTCGAGCCGTCCGGGCGGCCCCTCCCGCCCGCCGTCGCGCTGCGGAGCATCCTGTCGGCGTTGGGCGTACCGGCCGAGACGATTCCGGTCGGCCTCGACGCGATGGCGGCGCTGTACCGGAGCACGGTCGCCGACCGACGGATGCTGATCCTGGTCGACAACGCCCGCGACAGCGAGCAGGTGCTGCCGCTGCTGCCCGCCACGCCGGGCTGCACCGTCCTGGTGACCAGCCGCGACCAGCTCGTCGGCCTGGCCGCGTTGCACGGGGCGCAGCGGCTCACCCTGGACGTCCTGCCCGACGTCGACGCACGGGAGCTGCTGGCCGGACGGCTCGGACGGGCCCGCACCGCCGCGGAGCCCGACGCGATCGGCACGATCGTCGAACGGTGCGCCGGTCTCCCGCTCGCGCTCGGTGTCGTCGCCGCCCGCGCCGCCAACCTGCCGGAGTTTCCGCTGTCGGCACTGGCCGGCGAGCTCCGCTCCGAGCCCACCCGGCTGGATCCGCTTGACACCGGCGAGCTGTCGTCCGGCATCCGCGCGGCGTTCGCCGCCTCCGTACGGGCCTTACCGCCCGACGCGTACCACCTGTTCGCGCTGCTGGGCCGGGCACCGGGGCCTGACGTCGGGCGGGCCGCCGCGGCCAACCTGACCGGGCAGCCCGACGCGCGGGTACGGGAGTCGCTGCGCGCGCTGGAAACGGCGAACCTGCTGCGGCAGCACCGGCCGGGGCGCTACCGCATGCACGACCTGGCCCGCCTCTACGCCGCCGAACAGCCGGCCGACGACCAGGCACTGCTCCGGCTGGTCGACTTCTACCTGCACACCTCGTTCGCCGGCGAGCGGCTGCTGGAGCCCAGCCGACCGACGATCGCGCTGCAACCGGCCGCGCCCGGGTGCACTCCCCTGGAGCCGGCGGACCAGGCCGCGGCGCTGGACTGGTTCGACACCGAGCGATCCTGTCTGCTCGCGGCCCAGCAGATCGCGCTGGAGCACGGGTGGTACGACCGGACCTGGCAACTGGCCTGGGCGCAGGCCACCTACTACTGGCGGCAGGGCGACCCGCACGACCACGTCACCGCGTGGCGCCTCGGCCTGGCTGCGGCCGCGCACGTCGCCGTGCCGGAGGTCCGGGTGCTGTGCCACCGGCTCGCGGCGCGGGCGTACGTGAAGGTGGGCGAGCTGACCGAGGCGCTCGACAACCTGGGCCGGGCGTTGACGGACGCCCGGGACGTCGAGGACCGGGCGCACACGTTCCAGGGGCTGGCCTGGGTGAAGGGCCAGCAGGGCGAAGACCGCGAAGCCGTGGCGTACGCGGAGGAAGCGCTCCGGCTGTACCGGGAACTCGGCAACCCGGTGTGGGAGGGCAACGCGCTGAACATGATGGCCTGGTACCTCGCGCACATCGACGGTGAGCGCGCGTGGGACTACGGCGAGCAGGCGCTGGCGCTGCTCCGGGAGCATGGCGATCGCGGCGGCGAGGGCGCGACCCTGGACACCCTCGGCCACGTCGCCCGGGTGAACGGCCGGTACGACCTCGCGGTCGACCGGTTCCACCAGGCCCTGCTGCGCTATCGCGAACTCGGGGACATCGCCGACGAGGCGGACACGCTCGTCCGGCTCGGGGAGGCGTACCACGAACTGGGCGAGCCGGACCGGACGCGCGACGCGTGGCAGCAGGCCGTCGCCCGGTACCGCGCGCTGAACCGGATCGCGCAGGCCGAGCGGGTGCAGGCCCGCGTCGACGGGTTACCGCACCGGTAGGAATCCCGCCCTGGCCAGGGAGTACAAGAAGCGTCCCAGATCCGCCCCAGACAGGCTGCGTACGGTCACCCGCGATCGACGCACGTGGCGTCGGTCTCCCCTTCGGGGAACCACGAACGGAGACAGGGTGACGACTCGATTCAAGCAGTGGGGACGGCGGACGTTGTTCCTGGTCGGGGTGACGGCCCTGACGGCCGGCGGGGTGGCGGTGTCGGCGAGCCCGGCGCTCGCGGACCCCACCCCGACGCCCGGCCCCGGCTGCTCCAAGCAGGACAACGCGGCCCGCTTCCCCAAGAGCGCGGGAACGACGATCACATGGGGCAGCGGCGAGGGCTGGGTGGCCGAGGGCCACACCAAGGGCGTCCTCACGCTGACCAAGGCGGTGAGCGTGTCCAACACCTGGTCGGCGACCGTCAAGGTCTCGGTCTCCTCCATCGACACGACGGTCGGCTACCAGGTGCAGAGGCAGTGGACCACCAACGCGTCGTACGCGTACACGCAGAAGAAGTCCGGCCACTACCGGGTCCAGGCGGGCATCCGGCAGGCGATCACGAAGTTCGACGTCTACGAGACGTACCTGTGTGTGGGCAAGGGCAAGGTCTGGGGCAAGAAGGTGGGCACCGGCAAGGCCCTCAAGTCCATGAACCTGGTGTACCGGGCGCAGGTCCGCCAGAACGGTAAGTGGGTCACCGTGAAGTAGCTGGGCCACCGTGAAGTAGCTGGGCCACCGTCTCCGGACGGCGTGCGGGGTCCGGCGCATCGCCTCGACGACCGGTCGGCCCCCGCCATGGCCTACCGGTCGTCGAGGCTGCGGCGCTGCCGCTTGAGCTGCGACCGCCGCCGCTTGGCGTCCAGCCGGGCCTGCACCGAGCCCCGCGACGGCCGGGTCGCCCGCCGGGCCCGGGCGGGCGGAGCCACCCCCTCGGCCAGCAACGCCACCAGGCGCGCCTCGGCCGCCCGCCGGTTGGCCAACTGCGACCGGTGTTCCGAGGCGGTGACGACGATGACCCCGTCCAGCAGCCGGGAGCCGAGCCGGTCGAGCGCCCGGTCCTTCAGGTGCTCGGGCAGCGACCGCGTACCGGCCAGGTCGAAGCGCAGTTCGGCGCGCGAGTCCGCGGTGTTGACCGACTGGCCGCCGGGACCGCTCGACCGGCTGAACCGCCAGGCCAGCTCCGACCGCGGTACCGCCACCGATCCCGTCACCTGCAAATATCCGTCCATCACCGCTCCCCTCCTCCATGATCCGCGAAGGGGCGCCACGGCGGCCACCGATTAACCCCGATCGTGGGTACGTGTGCCGGCTATGGGCGGCACACGTACCCACGATCGTCGAGAATTACAGCGTCAGCACGCCGTTCACCCGGCGCGGGATGCCCAGCGGGTTGGCGTCGCGCAGCACGTCCGGGAGGAACTCGTCGGGCACGCTCTGGTAGCTGACCGGCCGCAGCCAGCGCCGGATGCCGGTCGCGCCCACCGAGGTGTGCAGCGCGTTCGTGGTGGCCGGCCACGGGCCGCCGTGCTGCATGGCCCAGGTGACCGCCACGCCGGTGGGCCAGCCGTCGAAGATGACCCGGCCGGCACGTCCGGCGAACCGGTCGACCAGCGTCCGGACCAGGTCCGCCTCGGTCGCCGGGTCGGCGTGCACGGTCGCGGTCAGCGCACCGGGCAGGGCGTCCAGCGCGGCGGTCAGCTCCTCGGCCGACCCGTACTCGATCACCAGGGCGGCCGGCCCGAAGCACTCCTCCAGCAGCGCGTCCGCGCGGGCCACCAGGTCGGTCGCGGAGACCGCCAGCAGGACCGGCGACACCCGGTACCCCGCGTCGTCGACCGCGGCGGGCGCGACCACCGGCCGTACCCCCTCGACGGCGGCCAGCGCCGCGGCGACCTCGCCGTACCCGGCGTGGATGCGCGCGTTCAGCAGCGGGCCGACCCGCGCGGCGGCGACGGCGGCGGCGAGCGCGTCGTCGAGACCGTGCCCCTTGGGCAGGAACAGCAGGCCCGGCTTGGTGCAGAACTGGCCGGCGCCCATGGTGAACGAGCCGACGAAGCCCTCCAGCACCTCGGTACCGCGGGAGGCGATGGCGCCCGGCGTGATGACGGCCGGGTTGAGCGAGCCCAGCTCGCCGTAGAACGGGATCGGGTCGGGCCGGGAGTTGGCCAGGTCGTACAGGGCCCGGCCGCCGCCGAGCGACCCGGTGAAGCCGGCCGCCTGGATCGCGGGGTGGCGGACCAGGGTCTTGCCGGCCCCGGTGCCGTGGATCACGGCGAAGGTACCCGCCGGCGCGCCGGCCGCCCGCAGCGCGTCCGCCACGATCTCGCCGGTACGCACGGACAGGCCGGGGTGGCCGGAGTGCGCCTTGACGACGACCGGGCACCCGGCGGCCAGGGCACTGGCGGTGTCCCCGCCGGCCACCGAGAACGCGAACGGGAAGTTGCTGGCCGAGAAGACCGCGACCGGGCCGAGCGGGATCAGCATCCGGCGCAGGTCGGGTCGGGGTGCGGGCAGTGCGTCCGGGTCCGGCAGGTCGATGGTCGCCTCGTGGAACGATCCCTCGGCCACCACGTCGGCGAACATGTCCAGCTGCACCCGGGTGCGGGTCAGCTCGCCGCCCAGCCGCGCGGCGCCCAGGCCGGTCTCGGCGTCGGCGAGCGGCACCAGCTCGTCCCGCGCCGCCTCCAGTGCGGCGGCGACGGCGCGCAGCAGCTCGATCCGCCGCGACACGGGAAGGGCGGCGAGTTCCGGGGCGGCGGCCGCGGCGGCACGGGCCAGCCGGTCGACCTCCGCGTCCGGCGTGTGCGGGACAGGCGACCCGACCGGTTCCCCGGTGTGCGGGTTCATACCCTGGTCAGCGCCGGTACTCATGCGCGTCGACTCCCTTCGATGGTGACTGGATGCCGCCCAGCCTAGTTTCGGACCGCGCCGAGTCGATCGGCCGAGACCGATTTCATCCCGTACGGCGGAAGGTCCGGGGGCTATTCCTGCCACGTGTGCGCAAACGTTTTCCACCTCCGGTCACCGCGCAGCGCTCCGCGGCCTCGCTGCGGCGACTGTTTGACCATGGGGATTTGTGGGTGATTCCCGCGTACCCCATTGTTCGATCTCGATCGTCAGTGTTCAATATCGGGCTACATCTATCCCGCGCACGAAGGGACCGATCCGCCCGTGCGACGACTACTCGTATCCCTCGTCACCGCCACGCTGACCACCGCCGGCGCTACAGTCGGGGTCATGACCGGCGGGCTCGCCGCGCCGGCGACCCCGGCGTACGCGCTCGACGACGGCCTCGCCCGCACCCCGCCGATGGGCTTCAACAACTGGAACTCCACCCACTGCCGGCCGGAGTTCAACGAGTCGATGGTCAAGGGGATCGCCGACATCTTCGTCTCGAAGGGCCTCAAGGACGCCGGCTACACCTACGTCAATCTCGATGACTGCTGGGCGCTGCCGCAGCGGGACGCGCAGGGCAACCTGGTACCCGACCCGGCCCGGTTCCCCAACGGCATCAAGGCGGTGGCCGACTACGTCCACGCGAAGGGCCTGAAGTTCGGCATCTACACCAGCGCCGGCACGAAGACCTGCAATTCGGCCGGATTCCCCGGCGGCCTGGGCCACGAGACCACCGACGCGAACCTGTTCGCCTCGTGGGGCGTCGACTACCTCAAGTACGACAACTGCAACAACCAGGGCGTGGACGCGGTGCAGCGGTACACCACGATGCGCGACGCACTCAAGGCCACCGGCCGGCCGATCGTTTTCAGCATCTGCGAGTGGGGCCAGAACAAGCCATGGCTGTGGGCGAAGGACGTCGGCCACCTGTGGCGCACCACCGGCGACATCAGCGACAACTACTCCAGCATGCTGACCATCGCCAAGGCCAACATGGCACTGGCCCCGTACGCCGGCCCGGGACACTGGAACGACCCGGACATGCTCGAGGTGGGCAACGGCGGGATGACCGACGTCGAGTACCGCAGCCACGTCAGCCTCTGGTCGATCATGGCGGCGCCCCTGCTCATCGGTACCGACCTGCGCACGGCGTCCCCACGGACGTTCGAGCTGCTCACCGACAAGGAAGTGATCGCGGTCGACCAGGACCCCCTCGGCGTGCAGGGCAGCCTGCTGCGCGGCGACGGCGGCCGGGACGTCCTGGTCAAGCCGCTCGCGAACGGCGACCGGGCGGTCGTGCTGTTCAACGAGGCGGACACCGCGCAGCGGATCTCCACCAGCGCCGCGGAACTCGGAATGCCGAAGGCGCCCGGGTACGCGCTGCGCGACCTGTGGGCGCACACCACCACGCACACGGTCGGCACGATCGCCGCCACCGTACCGGCGCACGGCAGCGTGATGTACCGGGTGAGCACCGACCGCCGCTGGGCAACCTACCCGCCCACGGTCGACTTCGGCCCGGAGACCACCAGGCCCTACCCCGGCGCGACGCCGCTCGCCGTCCCGGGTACCCCGACCACCGTCACCACGACCGCGACCGACCTCGGCATCGCCCCGGTCCTCGACGTCACGGCCGGCCTGACCGGCCCGGCCGGGTGGCAGGTGCGGGCGTCCTCGCGCCGGGAGACGCCGGTCCTGCCCGGCCGGGACCGGACGTTCGCCACGACCTGGGAGGTCACCGCGCCCGCCGGCAGCGCGCCCGGCCGGTACGACCTGGCCGGCACCCTCACGTACCGGCGCGCCACGGACCTCCGGCCGGTCACCACGATCGTCACCACGTCCGTGGTCGTACCGCCGCCGGCCCCGGCCGCCGGCACGTCGTACCTCAGCGACCTGACCTGGCTGTCGGTGGCAAACGGGTACGGGCCGGCGGAGCGGGACACCAGCAACGGCGAGATGAAGGCCGGCGACGGCCACCCCATCACGATCGGCGGCACGGTGTACGCCAAGGGTCTCGGGGTGCACGCGCCGAGCACGGTCGCGTACTTCGCCGGCGCCAGGTGCACGACCGTCACCGCGTTCGTCGGGGTCGACGACGAGAAGCAGACGAACGGTTCGGTGACGTTCGAGGTGTGGGCCGACGGCCGGAAGGTCGCCGACAGCGGCCTGCTCACCACGGACCTGGCCGCCGTACCGCTGAGCGCCGACGTGACCGGCGCGACCGTGGTACGGCTGGTCGTCACCGACGGCGGCGACGGCATCAACAGCGACCACGCGGACTGGGCGGACGCGAAGATCGCCTGCGCCTGACCGACCCGCCACGACCGGCCCGCCACGACCGGCCCGCCACGACCGGCCGGACGCGAATCGGCCTGCCAAGATCGGCACAACTTCCGGGAAACTGTGGTCTCAGCGCTCGGCGGAGACCACAAGATGCCGGAAGTTGTGCCGATCTTGGTGTGGGGGTGGGCCGTCAGGGGCTATGGCAGTCTGCTCGCCGCGCTCGCGATCGCCGACGCGAACGTCGAGACCTCGGTGTACACGCCCGGGTAGCCGGGGCGCGCGCAGCCGTTGCCGAAGCTCACGATGCCGACCTCGATCCAGTTGCCGGCGGCGTCGCGCTGCACCATCGGGCCGCCGGAGTCACCCTGGCAGGTGTCCACGCCGCCGCTGCTGTAGCCGGCGCACAGCATCTTCGGCCCCTCGAAGTCGGACCCGTACGCCGCGCCGCAGGACGAGTCGCTGACGAAGGGGACCTGCGCCTTGAGCAGGTACCGCTGTTGCGCGCCACCCTCCCGCGCCGCACCCCAGCCCATGATCGTGAACGTGCCGGTGTTGTACGCCGAGGTGGTCGCGATCGGCAGCGTGGGCAGGTTGATCGGCGACGCGAGCTTGATCAGCGCCCAGTCGTCGTTGTTGTTGGGGTACCCCGGGGCGCGGTAGACGTACGTCGAGCGCACCTTGATGGCGGAGCTGCTCTGGAGGTCGACGACGCCGGCGGTCACCGTGATGCTGGAATTGGACCCGGTCCCGTTGACGCAGTGGGCGGCGGTGAGGACCACCTGCTTGGTGTACAGCGCCCCGTCGCAGCCCATCGACAACCGTACGACCCACGGGAACTCGCCCTGGGCCGCCCTCGTACCCCCGACGACCGACGGTGTGATGTCACCGGCCTGCGCCGCGGCCGGAGCGGCGAGCGCCCCGAGCGTGGCGACGGCGAGCACGAGCGGTCCGATGAACCGTCGACGCATGACGCGCGCCTTGATTGACGCCATTGCCTCCCCTTTCGACGCCGCCCGGGTACGGCGGCCGCAGGGGTGTGCGGCCCAACCGGCCCGGACGGACAGCGGTAGCGATGGCGGTGAATGTAGAGATCGGGCGGCCGCACATACAAGGGAATCGATACCCGCGCCGCTACCCGCGCAATTCGCAAGGGTCCGCCGGAATTGGCGAGGGTGCTCCAGATGTGGCGGGGATCCGCCGGACACGGCAGGGCTCCGCCGGACACGGCGAGGCTGCGCCGAACACGGCGAGGCTCCACCGGGTTCGGCTACGCCGGTCGGCGGGGCACGTTCAGTATCATGGTCAATTGATCATGGTTTCACTGTTGCTCGCCGTCGCCACGGCGGCCGTATGGGGCACCGCCGACTTCTGCGGCGGCAAGGCCAGCCAACGCGCGCCGGCCCTCGCCGTCTCGGTGATGTCCAAAGTGGTCGGCCTGCCGGTGCTCGCGCTCGGGCTGGTCGCCGTCGGCGGCACGCCGACCCCGGCCGACCTCGGCTGGGGCGCGTGCGGCGGGCTGTTCGGCATGGCGGGCGTGCTGCTGCTGTACCGCGGACTCGCGACCGGCGCAATGACAATCGTCGCTCCGGTGACCGCCGTGACGTCGGCGCTCGTACCGTTCGGCATCGGCATGGCGGTCGACGGTGCGCCGGGCCCGATGGCGATGGTCGGCGTGGCCTGCGCGATCGGCGCGATCGCACTGGTGAGCAGCGGGCCGCGGGACGGCCGCACGCCGTTGGCACCGGCCATCATCGGCCCGGCCCTCGCGTCCGGCGCCAGCTTCGGCCTGTTCATGACCCTGCTGTCACGCGCCCATCCCGGCGCCGGGCTGTGGCCGTTGACCACCGCCCAGGTCACCGCACTCAGCCTCGGCTGGCTACTGCTGCGCCGGACCCGTACCGGCGTGTCGCCGTCCCTGTCGGGAGCCACCCTGCGGTGGACCACGGCGGCCGGCGTCCTCGACTTCAGCGCGAACGCCGCCTACCTGCTGTCCACTCGCGACGGCGCACTGAGCGTGGTCGCGCCGGTCGCCTCGCTGTACCCGGCGACCACCGTGCTGCTCGCCCTCGCCGTCGACCGGGAACGGGTCCGGCCGCTCCAGCTCGCCGGCCTCGGCCTTGCCGCCGCGGCGCTCATGCTGGTGGCGTCCTGAGCGCCGGCCCACCCGATCCACCGGCCCGCCCGATCCACCGGCCGCCGCCCGCCCGGCCCACCGCCCGGCCCACCGCCCGCCGCCCACCCGGCCCACCGCCCGACCCGCCGCCCGCCGCCCGCCGCAACGCTTGTGAACAGCATGTTTCGGTCGTGTGACCGGACGACCCGGGGTCGGACGTATAGGGGAAACCCTATCGACCAACGTCTTTTTTAAAACAACCCTTCGCGTCATGCTGACATCCACTCCGGCCGATGAGCCGGGCGAAGGGATGAAGCATGAAGCGGATCGTCACAGCGGGCACCGTCGCGCTCACCGCGAGTTTCGCGGCCGTGGCCGTGGCCAGCCCGTCGGACGCGGCCACCAGTCGCGCCGGCACCGAAGCGTTCGCGGTCTCACACGCCACCGCGGCACTACGCTCCCACCAGTCGGCGCTCGCCGCGACCGACGCCGACCAGTTCCAGGTCAGGAACACCATCCTCGACCCGGACGGCACGTCGCACGTCCGCTACGACCGCACCTACCGGGGACTTCCCGTCCTCGGCGGCGAGGTCCTCGTGCACCTCGACAAGGCCGGCGCGCTGCGGACGATGTCACAGGCCGTCGCGGCACCGATCACGGTGGCGACCACCCCGACGGTGACGGCCGCGCAGGCCGCCGCGACCGCACAGGCGGCGTTCCGCGGCACCGGCCCGTCCTCGACCCCGACCCTCGCGGTCGACACGGCCGGCTCGCCCCGGCTGGTGTGGAAGACCGCGGTACCCGGCGTGACCGACGCCGAGGGCACCACGTCCACCATGACGGTCCTCGTCGACGCGGCCACCGGTACCGTCTCCGACGCCTGGTCCGACGTCCAGACCGGCAGCGGCACCGGCTTCAACGTGGGTACCGTCACGCTCGACACCACCAAGTCCGGCTCGACGTACCAGCTCAAGGACCCCAACCGCGGCGGCAACTACACCGTCGACGGGGGCAGCGGCAACGCGATCTTCACCGACGCCGACGACGTGTGGGGCACCGGCGCGCTGAGCAACCGGCAGACCATCGCGGTCGACGCGCAGTACGGCGTGGCCAAGACCTGGGACTACTTCAAGAACGTGCACGGCCGCAACGGCATCGCGAATGACGGCCGGGGCAGCTACAACGTCGTGCACTACGGCTCCGGGTACAACAACGCGTTCTGGTCGGACTCGTGCTTCTGCATGACCTACGGCGACGGTGACGGCACCACGTACAACCCGTTCGTCGCCATCGACGTGGCCGGCCACGAGATGAGCCACGGTGTCACCTCGCGCACCGCCGGCCTGCGCTACTCCGGCGAGTCCGGCGGGCTCAACGAGGCCACCAGCGACATCTTCGGCACGATGGTCGAGTTCTACGCCAACAACGCCAAGGACGTCCCCGACTACCTCATCGGCGAGAAGATCGCCAAGAGCGGCAAGCCGCTGCGGTACATGGACGACCCGAAGAAGGACGGCCGCTCGGCGAGCTGCTACACCTCCTCGGTCGGCAGCCTGGACGTGCACCTGTCGTCCGGCGTGGCCAACCACTTCTTCTTCCTGCTCGCCGTGGGCAGCGGCGCGCGCACCATCAACGGCGTCGCGTACAACAGCCCGACCTGCAACGGCGCCCCCGCCGTCACCGGCATCGGCAACGCCGCCGCGGAGAAGATCTGGTACCGGGCGCTCACCCGCTACATGACCTCGACGACCAACTACAAGGGCGCGCGTACCGCGACCCTGAACGCGGCCGCCGACCTGTACGGCACCGGCAGCACCCAGTACAACGCGGTCGCCGCGGCCTGGACCGCGGTCGCCGTGAACTGACGGCGCCACCACACTTCACCCGACTTCACCCGCACCCCCGGAAACCAGGATCGGCACAGCTTCGGCGAAGCTGTGCCGATCCTGGCCGGTATGGACAGCGCAGTTACTCAGTTCGACCTGAGTAGAACAGCGGATGCCGCCGGGCGGCCCGAGCCGCGAGAGTGTGCGGCATGAACCAGCCCGACCCGGCGACGTACCCCTGCCCGGTCTGCCAGACACCGGCGAACCTGGCCACCGGCTGCCCCGGCTGCGGCCGGCAGCCCGACCCCGACGCCGCCGAGGTGATCGTGCTCGACGCGACGATCCAGCGGCTCACCGCCGACGTCGAGGACGCCCGCCAGCGGTACACCGATGCGGTCGAGCGGCTGCGGACCACCGCGCAGCGCCGCGAGGACCTCGCCGGCCGGATACGGGTACGCCGGAGCGCCGGTTGGACGGCCCCGGCGGCCGGAGCGACGGCACCGGCGTTAACGACGGCACCGGCGTTAACGACGGCACCGGCCGGAGCGACGGCACCGGCCGCGGTGGCTCGGCCGGTCGCGCGTGAGGCGTCCTCCCGCACCGTCCAGAGCGTCCTCTTCCTCCTCGGTGGACTGCTCCTCGGCAGTGCCGCGATCGTCTTCACCGCCGTGGCGTGGGCCCGGGTCGGCGCGACCGGCCGGGCCGCGATCCTGGCCGCGGTGACCACGCTGGTCCTGGCGATTCCGCCGGTCGCGCTGGTGCGGCGGCTGCGCGGCCTGGCCGAGACGTTCGCCGCGCTCGGGCTGCTGCTGGTGGTCCTCGACGGGTACGCCGCCTGGTACGTCGACCTGGCCGGGGTACGCGCGCTCACGCCCACGACGTACGCGGGACTGGTCTGCGCGGTCTCCGCCGGGGTCGCGCTGCTCTACGGCCTGGTGGTGCGCCCGGCCGGCCACGTTACGGCGGAGCGGCCGGTGGGTCAGGGTCCGGCGGGGCGCCTGACCGGCCCGGGCCTCGCCGCCCTCGTGATCGCCCAGCCGGCACTGCCCCTCCTGCTCGTTCACGCGGGATTCGGCATCGCCGGTTGGACCGGGGTCCTCACCGCGCTCGCCGCCGCCGACCTGGCCGTCGTGTGGTGGACCGCCCGGCGGGTACCCGGCGTGTCGGCCCTGCTCGTGCTGGGCTGGGTGGTCACCGGAATGGTCCTGGTCATCGCGGGTACGACCGTTCTCGGCGCGCTGGTGTCCGGGGACGCCTACGCGCCCGCGGCCCGGGCCGGGCTGGCGCTGGTCGCCATCGCGGCCGTGATCGTGGCCGCATCGTGGGTCGCACCGGTCCCGGTACTGCGGCACGCGGCGGCGGGCATCGCGACGCTCGCCGTACTGACCGCCGTGGCACGGTTCATGCTGGTCGGCCGGCCGGCCTCGGCGTTCGCGCTGATCGCCGCCGAGGTGGCCGTCGCCGCCGTCGTGGTCCGACTGCTGCCGGGCCGGGTACGCCCCGGGCCGCGCGCCGGCGTCGGGGTGGCGGCCGGCCTACCGGTCCTGGTGATCGCCGTCTTCGCGCTGGCCGCCGGGCTGGCGACGGCGTGGCGGGCGCTGCCGGCCTGGCACGGTGCGGTCCAGCCGACGCACAACCGGTCGGACTGGTGGCTGCCGCTCGCAATCGTGCTGTTCGGCGTGGCCGCCGCGGCCCTGGTGCCGCGCCCGGTGGTGCCGGAGACCGCCGCCGGCACGGCGGTGCTCCTGGCGCTCGTCCTGCCCGGCTCGGTGCGCCTGGCCTGGTGGGCTCCGTCGCTCGTGGACGGGCTGGTGGTGGTGCTGCTGGCGCTGGCCGCGGTGACGGCCCGGACAGTGGCGCGGACCGCGGTGTACGGGGGCGTGGCGGGCCTGCTCGCCGCGCACGCGGTCCTGGCCGGCCTGGCCCGGCCGGCGTCGACGGCCGGGGTCCTGGCGGCGCTGGTCGTCGCCGGGGGCGTGGTCGCCGCGCTCGGTCGGGCCGCGGCCGGCACGCCCGAACCCGACGCGGATGCCGCGCCCGGTACGGCCACGGCGGGCCGTGCGCGGGCCATGGTCGGCGCGGCCGGCGCCGGTACCGCCCTGCTCGCGCTGCCGGGGTTGGCGGCGTCGGTCGCCGCGACGGCCGGGGCCCGACCGGCCCAGGTGTGCGCCGTGGCGGCCGCCGGGCTGGTCCTGGCCGCCGGCGCGGTGATGGCGCTGCGCCACGCCCGGCCGGCGTACCGGTGGTCCGCCGCGCTGGCCGTCCTGCTCGGCGGCGCCGGCCTCGCCGTCGCGGCGGTCGCCGCGGCGCCGGAAGCGCGTCCGGCCGCACCCTGGCTGCTCGGCACCGCCGCCGTGACACTGGCGGCGAGCGCGGTACCCGGCCGCGACCGGCGCACCGACGCCTGGCTCGTGGAGGCGGCGGCGCATGTCACCGCGCTCGGCGCGCTGCTGCTGACGCTCGGTACGTTGCGGCGCACGGCGGCGGTCTGCGCCCTGTGGGGGCTGGCGGTCGGGCTGCGCGCCCTGGTTCCCGGCGAACCGGCGGACGACCGCCGGGTCCGCGTCGCGGTGGCGACGGCCTGCGAGCTCGTGGCCTACTGGCTGCTGCTGGCCGCCGGGGGCGTGATCCTGCTGGAGGCGTACACCCTGCCGGCCGCCGCCGTCGCGCTGCTCGCCGGCTGGCTCGCCGCCCGTATCCAGCCGGCGCTGCACAGCTGGCCGGCGTACGGGCCGGCGCTGCTGGCCGGGTTCGTGCCGAGCCTGGCGACGCTGGTGGGTGGCACGGGCGAACCGGTCCGCCGCCTCGCCCTCGGCGGCGCCGCCGTCGTCGTGGTGGTCGTCGGCTCGGTCCGCCGCCGGCAGGCGCCGGTCGTGGTGGGCGGCGTCGCCCTGATCCTCGTCGCGGTCCACGAGATCGCCGTGGTGTGGGACCTGATGCCGCGCTGGATCCCGCTCGCGGCCGGTGGCCTGCTGCTGGTCGGGCTCGCGGTCACGTACGAGCGGCGTCGCCGGGACCTGGCCCGGCTCCAGGGGGCGGTCGGCCGGATGCGCTGACCGGTGTCAGGCGCGGTTGGGGCGCAGTGTCCAGACGACCCGCATCTCGCCGGTCACCGTGCCGTCCAGCATCGCGATCTCGACGGGTACCTCGAACTCGGGCCGCCTACCGGCGTCGAGCTCGGCGACGACGTCGGCGACCGGGCGGCCGAGCCGGGCCGTCGCGCGTACCTCACCCAGCGCCAGCCGGCGGTAGGCGATGTCGGCGCTGACCGCGAGCGGCGTGGCGCGGCCCAACTGGTCACCGAAGGCGGCCATGACGACCGCGCCCGAGGCCGTCTCGCCGAGGGTGAACATGGCTCCCGCGTGCGGGCCGCCGACGTGGTTGTGGAACTCGGCGACGTCGGGCAGCGAGACGACGACCCGGAGGCCACCGGTGCCGTCGGCCGCGACCTCCAGGTACCGGATGCCGAGGGTACGGGCGAACGGGACCGCCGCGGTCATGGTCGCCGCGAGGGTCTGCGGATCGGGAATTTCAGGCATGACCGTATGTTACTTGCGAGTAGTAACCGCTGTCACCGGTGGACAGCCACCGGTCAGCGCCATCCGACGTCGATTCGCTTGCCGCGCTCGTCGAAGAAGTGCAGCGCCTCCATGCGGACCCGGACCGTCAGCGGGGTGCCATGGCTGAGCGTCGGGTAGGGGGCCAACCGGACCGCCAGCTCTGCCGGGCGGCGATGGTGGCGACCCCCCTCGCCGAGACTGTCGGCGATCGTCGCCGTGCCGCCGTGCGTCCCGTCGCCACGACCGGTGAAGCGGTGGACCAGGCGGCGCAGCCCGCTCTGCATGCCCGCCCCGGCCGGTGCCTGGCCTGCCATCTCGTCGACGATCACGGCGGTGGCGCCGATGTCGAGGAAGGCGAGCGACTCGTGCCCGTGGTGCTCCAGGTAGCGCACCCGGCCCCGCAGCACGTCGCCCTCGGTGTTGCTGACGACGGGGACCAGCGCCTCGGCCCGCACCCCGACGACGATGCGCTCACCGTGGAAGTGCGCCACGTGGCGCGAGCGCAGATCGTTCCACGGCAGGTAGAGCGCCTGCTCGCCCAGGTGCAGCGCGACGTGGCGGTCGAGGCTGACGTAGACCTCCGCCTCCAGCAGGTTCATCCGGGGACTGCCCAGGAAGGCCGCGACGTACAGGGTCGCCGGTCGGCCGTACACCTGCGTGGGGGTACCGACGTCCTGGAGCACGCCCTTGCGCATGATCGCCACCCGGTCGGCCATGGTCAGCGCTTCGGCCTGGTCGTGGGTGACGTAGACGCAGGTGACGCCGAGCTCCCGGACCAGGCCGGAGATCTCGGCCCGCAGCTCGGCGCGCAGGCCGCTGTCCAGGTTGGACAGCGGCTCGTCCATGAGGAACAGGCCGGGTCGGCGCACGATGGCCCGACCCATCGCCACCCGCTGGCGCTGCCCGCCGGACAGTTGCGACGGCTTGCGCTCCAGTACGTCACCGATGCCCAGTGCGCTGGCCACCTGGGCGACCTGCTCGGCGCGGGTGGCCGGCTCGACACCCGACAGGCGCAGCGGGAAGCCGATGTTGTCACCCACGCTCATGTGCGGGTACAGCGCGAAGTCCTGGAAGACCATGGCCACCCCGCGCTCGCGCGGCGGCAGGTGGTTGGCCGGCTCTCCGTTGAGCAGGATCGCGCCGCTGGTGGCGTCCTCCAGGCCGGCGATCATCCGGAGCACGGTGGACTTGCCGCACCCCGAAGGCCCGAGCAGCACCATGAACTCGCCGGCGGCAACGTCGAGACTGACGTTGTCAACGGCGAGCGTGCCGTCCGGGAAGACCTTCGTCACATCTTTGAGCGCGACGGTAGCCACCGTCACCCCTCCGCCCCACGGTCACGTGAACGGGACCTCTCCCGCACCCCGGGTGATCACTGTGACCAATATCATCGCTCTCGCCTATCGGGTAAACGTCTCATGTGCTCTTCGTGATCGAAGAGATACAGAGAGATGTACATCCGTCGACGTCCAACTCACGAACGGTAGCCCCGTTCACCAATTGGCCGCCACCGATATGACCACGCGGGTCAGGGCGCTGCGTACGTGATCGTCACCGACGTGTACCCGAGCGACCGCAGCATCCCCTCGAGCATCTTGCGGGTGTTGTCCTGGGCCCGCTGCTGCAGCTCGCTGCCCTTGGCCGCATCGGCGATCTTCTGCTCGCCGAGCTGGTACAGCTGCTGGAGCCTGTTGGGGTCGCCCGCGAAGGCGTCGCCGAGCCGGTTGATCAACCCCCGCTGCTGGGCGAAGACGTAGCTCTTGTCGTGATCGATGCTCGGCTTGTTCAGCTGCGGCGCCGGGAGCTTGATCGAGACGGTCTTGTGGTCGTCCGACTCCGTGATCGCACCCTGGCCGATCGCGCCGAAGTCGACGTACGCCTCGACGGTTCCCGCCGCCACGAACAGGGTGCGGTCGTTGACCAGGAAGTCCGGCACGTACCTGCGGTCGTTCTGCACGTCCACGATCACCTGGAAGTTGCCCTCGGCCGCGACGAACCGGCTCATGTCCTGAATGGACTTGAGCAAGGCCGGCTGACTGCGGTCGGTCGTGCGGCCGCCGAACGGGTTCTTCAGGTGCGGCAGGACACCCACCGCGGTCATGCCGAGGACGACCGCGACCACCGCCGCCACCGTGGCGGTCAGGAAGAACAGCCCACGCAGGAAGCCGCCACCGGTACGGACGACGACCGGCGCCGGGGACCCAGCCGCCGACGAGGTGCCGGCCGGGGTACCGGACGCCTCGCCGGCCGGCACCGATCCCCCCGGCCAGCCCGTGCCGGTCTCGTGCTCGGGCAGTTCGGCGGTCGGGTACGGGTCACCGGGCGCCGCGGAGGGGGACGCCTGTCCCCGCTCGAAGCGCGTGATCTCGTCGTCCTGGGCCATGGGTGCGCTCCCTCATCCGTGACGGTGCCCAATGTGTACCCAGAGTGCATGATCGATACAACACGCCCACACCCCCCATGATCATGGAGAGTTGACGGGGTCGGGGCCCCACAACCCCCCCACGATCACGGGTGGGCCGGGCGGGGCGGGGGGCGCCTCAGGACGCGAAGGCGGACAGTCCGGTGAGCTGCTGGCCGACCACCAGCTGGTGGATCTCCGAGGTCCCCTCGTAGGTCAGCACGGTCTCCAGGTTGGCGGCGTGCCGCATCACCGGGTACTCGGCGCTGATGCCGTTGGCGCCGAGGATCGTGCGGCACTGCCGGGCGATCGCGAGCGCCTCCCGGACGTTGTTGAGCTTGCCGACGCTCACCTGTTCCGGCCGCAGGGCGCCGGCGTCGGCGCGGCGGCCGAGGTGCAGTGCCAGCAGGTACCCCTTCTGCAGTTCCAGGGCGGCGTCGGCGAGCTTGGCCTGGGTGAGCTGGAACCCGGCGATCGGGCGGCCGAACTGCACCCGGGTCGTGGCGTAGTCGATCGCGGTGTGCAGGCAGTCCCGGGCGGCGCCGAGCGCACCCCAGACGATCCCGTACCGCGCCTCGGTCAGGCAGGACAGCGGCGCCCGCAGGCCCCGGGCCTCCGGTAGCAGCGCGTCGGCGGGCAGCCGCACGTCGTCGAGGACCAGCTCACCGGTGACCGAGGCGCGCAGCGAGAGCTTGTGCTTGATCGTGCGGGCGGTGACGCCGGGGGTGTCCATGGGTACGGCGAAGCCGCTGATTCCCTGATCCGTCCGCGCCCAGACCACGGCGACGTCGGCGACCGGCGCGTTCGTGATCCACATCTTGGCGCCGGTGAGGACCCAGTCGGCGCCGTCGCGGCGGGCCCGGGTCTTCATCGAGGCCGGGTCGGAGCCGTGGTCGGGCTCGGTCAGCCCGAAGCAGCCGATCGCGTCGCCGGCGGCCATCGCCGGCAGCCACCGCCGCTTCTGCTCCTCGGATCCGTACCGCCAGATCGCGTACATCGCGAGCGACCCCTGCACGCTGACCAGGCTGCGCAGCCCGGAGTCGCCGGCCTCCAGCTCCAGGCAGGCCAGACCGTAGTCGACGGCGCCCGCCCCGGCGCAGCCGTACCCGTGCAGGTGCATGCCGAGCAGGCCCAGTGCGCCGAACTCCTTGGCCAGCTCGCGGACGGGGACCTCGCCCCGCTCGTACCACTCGGCGACGTAGGGGCGCACCTTGTCCGCGACCAGCCGCCGCACCACCTCGCGGATCTGCAGCTCCTGCGCCGAGTGCAGCGCGTCGACGTCGATCAGGTCCAGCGGGGACACGGGCTCGGCCATGCCCACACGTTAGCCGTTACAGCACCAGGACCCGTACGTGGATCGAGGTGCGCTGCTGGAGCGCGGCGCGCAGCGCGCGGTGCAGGCCGTCCTCCAGATACAGGCCGCCCTGCCACTCCACCACGTGGGGGAACAGGTCGCCGTAGAACGTCGAGTCCTCGGCGAGCAGGCGGTCGAGCGCCAGTTCCCGCTTGGTGGTGATGAGCTGGTCGAGCCGGACCGGCCGTGGTGGGATCTCGGACCATTCCTTCATGGTCTTACCGTGGTCCGGGTACGGCCGACCGTCCCGTACCGCTTTGAAGATCACGGCGGCTTACACCCCTTCCCCGCCTAGAGGATCCTGCAAGCCTACCGACCAGCTACGACACTCGAATTTCGCCGGTATAAGGCCACAAATGCCGGTTTCGTCGGCGCCCAACTCAGTACCCGGCACCCCACCTGCCCCGATGTGTCACCTCCGCCACCTCGCGCCGACCACGGCGCAACGACGGGGAGCGCCGGTCGCTCGCCCGGTACCCGATCGTGATCGCGCCGATCGGCGTGTACGCCTCCGGCACGTCAAAGGCCCCCCGGTAGGCGGGGACGCGCTCCGGCGGGATGCCGAAGAAGCACGCGCCCAGCCCCTCGTCGACCGCCCCGAGCAGCATGAGCAGGCTCGCGAACCCGGTGTCGACGTGCCAGTACGGCACCGGCCAGCGCGACTCGCGGCGGTCGGTCCAGCCCTTGTCCGGTTCGGCGTACCGGTCGAGGTAGACCTCCCGGTTGGAGTGCGGCACCACGATCACCGGCGCCCGCCGCATCCCCCGCGACCAGGAACTGTCGGCCTTGCCGTCGGGGGTCGTGGCGGCCCAGAACGCCGCCCGGTCGTCGGGGGAGTCCAGCACCAGGAAGCCCCAGCCCTGGGAGAAGCCGGCCGAGGGCGCGTGCACGGCGTACCCGAGCAGGCGCCTCACGACCTCGGCCGGCACCGGCCGGTCCGGGTCGTAGTCGCGCACCATCCGCCGCTTCGCGACGACCTCGGCGTACTCCACGGTCTCCCCTTATCAGACGATCATGAGACGGCGCGGATGCCCCAGGTACCGCGCCACGTCTCGCCCGGCCGGATGACGATCAGGTCCCGGCCGGACCGGAGCGCGTCCGGCGGGCAGGTCATCGGCTCGATCGCCACCGCCCGCCGGCACCGGTCCGGGGGAAGGGTGTCGCCGGTGAAGATCTGCCACCAGTTGAACCCGCCGTCGGCCCAGACCTCCACGCCCCGGCCGTCCGCGGCGGCCAGGGTCACCGTCGAGCGGCCGTCCGCGTCGTGCTCCAGGTCACCGTACGCGGTGTCCAGCACGAGCCCGCCGATCGGGCGGGCCTGGGTGAAGTCGTACTCGGTGCCGGCGACCTTGGCCGCCCCGATCGGCAGCATCCGGCCGTCCACCAACAGCCGCGACCGGGCCGGTACCCGCAGCGTCAGGTCGTCGGCCGTGATGCCCGGTATCTGCAGGTACGGGTGGGTGGCCAGGCCGAACGGGCAGGGCTCGGTGCCGGTGTTGGTCGCGCTGTGCTCGCACACCAGCCCGTCCGGCCCGACCGACCACGTCGTCCGCAGCGCCACCGGCCACCGGTACCCCGGCTGCGGCACGATCTCGTGCCCCACGGTGACCGACGACTCGGTACCCTCCACCCGCCGCCAGCGCACCCAGTTGACCAGGCCGTGGATGGCGTTGTGCCGGCTCGGCTCGGTCAGCGCGAGCTGGTGCACGTCGCCGCCGAACGAGTACCGCCCGTCCCGGATCCGGTTGGGCCACGGCGCCAGCACCTTCCCGGCGCTGGCCGGGCACACCTCGTCGGGCCCGTACCCGAACAGCACGTCGGCGCCGTCGATCGCGTACTCGCGTAGGCCGCCACCCACCTCGACCACGACGGCGCGCTGCCCCGCCGCCCGGATGGTCCACTGTGTACCGGAGGGGGCCTGGGTCAGCGTGTCCATGACGAGACGATATCCCCCGGGTTACCACATGGTGTAGCGGCACGGGAGCGGCCAGGGCGGGATCGACCGGTCCCGGGCGGTCGACACGAGGGGCGGTCGGCGCGGGAGCGGTCAGCGCGGAGCGGTCGCCGCCTGGGCGTACCGGCGCAGGGCGGGGAAGGTGACCGCCAGGGCGACGGCGACCACGGCGGCGGCGATCCCACCCGCCACCCAGGTGACCGTCAGGCCGACCGCCTGCGCCATCAGCCCGGAACGCAGGTCGCCCAGGCGGGGGCCGCCGGCCACCACCGCGGTGAAGACGCCCTGCATCCGGCCGCGCAGCTCGTCCGGGGCGTACGTCTGGAGCATCGACTGCCGGTACACCGAGCTGACCAGGTCGGCCGCGCCGCCCACGGCGAGCAGCAGGACCGCCAGCCAGAGCGAGTGCGCCAACCCGGCGGCCGCCACGGCCAGGCCCCACACCACCACGGCCGCGACGAGGGCGGCGCCCTGGCGGCGCACCCGCCCGATCCAGCCGGACGTCAACCCCGCGACCACGGCCCCGATCGCGATCGCGCTGAACAGCCAGCCGACGGCGGCGGCGCTGTGGAACCGCTCGGCCGCGACCTGCGGGAACAGCGCCCGGGGCATCGCGAGCACCATGGCCGCGATGTCGATCGCGAACGACAGCAGCAGCACCGGCGTGGTGGCCAGGTAACGCAGCCCGAACAGCACGTCGGCCAGCGCGCCGGTGGTCCGCTCCGACCGCTCGGGTGACACCGGGGGCAGCCGCAGCGCGGCCCACAGGGTGACCGTGAACAGCACGGCGTCCACGGCGTACGCGGTCGCCACCGGGAAGCGCCCGAGCAGCAGGCCGGCACCGAGCGGCCCGGCGACCGTGGCGAGGCCGGTCATCGTGGTGCTCAGGGTGTTGGCGGCGGCGATCTCATCGGCCGGGACGATCCGCGGCACGATCGACCAGCGCGCCGGGGAGCTCACGGCGAACGCCACCGACTGCACCGCCACCAGCGCCAGCAGCAGCACCGGGCTGCGCACCCCGAGCAGGCCCTGCACGAGCAGCCCGAGCGTGCTGGCCCACATCAGCAGCGAACCGCACAGCAGCACGAGCCGCCGGTCGAAGGCGTCGGCGACGGCGCCGCCCCACAGGGCGAAGATCAGCAACGGTACGAGGCCCGCGATGCCCAGGTACCCCACCCAGGCCGACGAGCCCGTGAGGGCGAACATCTGCACGGGTACGGCGACCGCGGTGAACTGGACGCCGAAGAACGACACCGCCTGGCCGATGAACATCCGGCGGAAGGCGGCGTGCCGCAGCGGGCCGAGGTCGATGACGTGCCGGGCGAGCCAACCGCCCCGCCGGGCGGCTTCCGGTACGGGCGCCGTCCCCGGCTCCATGGTCGTCGTGGTCGGCGTGGTCGGCGTGGTCGGCGTGGTCGGCGTGGTCGCGTTGATCGTCACAACTTCCCGGAAGTCGTGGTCATCAGCGGCCCCGGAGACCACGACTTCCGGGAAGTTGTGTGGATCTTCGGCACGCGACTCGGCGTGGCTCACGGCGCGAGTCTCTCGACGACCCAACTCCCGTCGGTGCACCGGTAGCGCAGCCGGTCGTGCAGGCGGCTGGCCCGGCCCTGCCAGAACTCGACGGTTTCCGGTACCACCCGCAGTCCTCCCCAGTGCTCGGGTGGCGGGATGTCCGCGCCGTCCGGCCAGCGCCGGTCCGCCTCGGCCCACTCGTCGTCGATCACCTGGCGGGAGGCGATGACCGACGACTGCGGGCTGGCCCACGCGCCCAGCCGGGCACCCCGCGGCCGCAGCGCGAAGTACGCCTCGGTGTCGGCGCGCTCCACCTTCTCGACCTGGCCGCACACCACCACCTGCCGGTGGACCGGAAACCAGGGGAAAACCAGACTCGCGTACGGATTCGCCAGCGCCTCGCGACCCTTGCGGGAGCCATAGTTGGTGTAAAACGTGAAGCCCCGTGCGTCGTACGCCTTGAGCAGCACGGTCCGGGCGCTGGGCCGGCCCTGCGGGTCCGCGGTGGCCAGGACCATGGCGTTGGGTTCGGGCAGTCCCACGGTGACGGCGTCGGCCAGCCACCGCCCGAACTGGGTCAGCCAGTCGGGCGCCAGATCCGTCTCGTCGAGACCGCTGGTGGCGAGGTATTCGCGACGCATCCGGGCGAGGTCGGCATCGTCGGCGGGTGTGCTGGGACTCACGTTCACATCCTTCCGCTAGTGCGTCGAAATGCGTGAAGATATGTCACGCGAAACACAATTGCGCACAACGTTTACCCCCTGGCCTCATCCCAGGCCCAAAAACGACGAAGGGCTACCCGTACCGGTAGTAGCAGCGTCAGCGACGACGTAGGAGAACGACATGTCCGATTTCAAGCCCGGCCTGGAAGGTGTCATCGCCTTCGAGTCCAAAATCGCCGAGCCCGACAAGGCGGGCGGCGCGCTGCGCTACCGCGGGGTCGACATCGAGGATCTCATCGGCCAGGTTTCCTTCGGCAACGTGTGGGCGCTGCTGGTCGACGGCAAGTTCGGGCCGGGCCTGCCGCCGGCCGAGCCGTTCCCGCTGCCGGTGCACTCCGGTGACATCCGGGTCGACGTGCAGTCCGCGGCCGCCATGCTCGCCCCGTACTGGGGCCTGGGTCAGCTGCTCGACATCAGCGACGAGCAGGCCCGCGAGGATCTCGCCCGGGTCAGCGTGACCGCGCTGTCGTTCGTGGCGCAGGCCGCGCGCGGCCTCGGCCTGCCGGCGGTACCGCAGAAGGAGATCGACAAGGCGCAGACCATCGTCGAGCGCTTCATGAAGCGCTGGCGCGGCGAGCCCGACCCGCGCCACGTCAAGGCGGTCGACGCGTACTTCATCTCCGCGGCCGAGCATGGCATGAACGCCTCCACGTTCACGGCCCGCGTCGTGGCCTCCACCGGCGCCGACGTGGCCGCCTGCATCTCCTCGGGCATCGGCGCGCTGTCCGGCCCGCTGCACGGCGGCGCCCCCTCGCGCGTGCTCGGCATGATCGAGGAGGTCGAGCGGACCGGCGACGCCGTCGGGTACGTCAAGGGCGCGCTCGACCGCGGCGAGCGGCTGATGGGCTTCGGCCACCGGGTCTACCGGGCCGAGGACCCGCGCGCCCGGGTGCTCCGCCGCACCGCCCGCGAGCTGGGTGCCCCCCGCTTCGAGGTGGCCGAGGCGCTGGAGAAGGCGGCGCTGGAGGAGCTGCACAACCGCCGTCCCGACCGGGTGCTCGCCACGAACGTCGAGTTCTGGTCGGCCGTGGTGCTCGACTTCGCCGAGGTACCCGCGCACATGTTCACCTCGATGTTCACCTGCGCCCGGGTCGCCGGGTGGAGCGCCCACGTGCTGGAGCAGAAGAAGCTGGGCCGCCTGGTGCGCCCGTCGGCCAACTACGTCGGCCCCGGCCCCCGCAAGCCCCAGGACGTCGAGGGCTGGGACGCGATCCCGCACGGCGCCTGAGCCACGCCGGTACGCGCACGCGGCGCCTGAGGCAGCCGTACGCTCACGTGGCGTCTGAGGCACCCGTACGCTCACGCGGCACCTGAAAGCCGCGCCCGTACGCTCACGGCGTGAGCAACGCCGACGACCCGCGGCCTCCGGCCGCACCCGACGACGACCGGGGTAGCTGGCACCTGCGCGGGGTGGGCGCGTCCGTCTTCGCGGTCGCGCTCCTGCTCGCCGGTCTGGGCGGCACCGTCCTGTTCTCCCGGGACGGTGCCGAGGTCGGGTGGGCCCGGCTGCGCGGTGTCCCCGGCACCGTGACGATCGAGAGCTGTGCCCATAGCAGCAGCTACGCGCTCTGCTATGGGCGTTTCGACGCCGCCGACGGCTCGGTGCACGTCACGCGGCTGGAGCTGCGCACCCTGCGGCACGACCAGCCGGGTCGCGCGGAGCGGACCTGGCTGCCGACACGTACCGCCACGCACGCCTGGGGCAGTGACGTCAGCGTGTGGGGGCAACTCCTGCCGACCGTTCCGTTCCTGGTGTTGACCCTGGTCCAGGCGGTGTGGACCGCGGTGAGCTGGCGCGCCTGGCGCCGGCGGCGACGCGCCAGGCCGGAGGCAGCCGGCACGCCGGATCACGCTAGCTGGCAGGCAGCTGGCACGCCGGGTCACGCTAGCTGGCAGGCAGCTGGCACGCCGGGTCACGCCGGGCGGGAGGCCGCCGGCACGCCGGCTCACACCGGCTGGCAGTTCGCCGTCACGCCGGGTCACGAGGACCATCCGGGCGGTATGGCGGTCGGCGGGGATCGACGGCCGGTTGGATGGCAGGATCTGCGGGGTACGGCAGCGCCGCCGAGTCCGTCCGCCCCGCATCCGCGGGCTGGCAGCCAACCATGGGAGACATCAGGACATGGCTGACATTCGCATCCCCGACCAGCTCAAACCGGTCGACGGCCGGTTCGGCTGCGGGCCGAGCAAGGTCCGCCCGGAGGCAGTCGAGGCGCTCGCCGCCCTCTCCCGTACGTACCTGGGCACCTCACACCGGCAGAAGACCGTCCGCGACCAGGTGGCACGGCTGCGGCGCGGGCTGGCCGAACTGTTCTCGCTGCCCGAGGGGTACGAGGTGGTGCTCGGCAACGGCGGGACTACCGCATTCTGGGAAGTGGCGACGTTTTCCCTGATCCGCGATAAAGCCCAATTCGCCGAGTTCGGGGAGTTCGGCGCGAAGTTCGCGAAAGCCGTAAAAGACGCCCCGTTCCTGGGTGAGCCGACCGTGATCAGGGCGGAGGCCGGCTCGGCGCCGGCCCTGCGGGCCGAGGACGGCGTCGACGCGTACTGCACCCCGCAGAACGAGACCTCCACCGGCGTGGCCGTGCCGGTACGGCGGGTCGCCGGTGCCGCCGGGGACGCCCTCATGCTGCACGACGCGACGTCGGCCGCCGGCGGCCTGGAGGTCGACCTGACCGAGACCGACGTGTACTACTTCGCCCCGCAGAAGAACTTCGGCTCCGACGGCGGGCTGTGGATCGCGCTGCTGTCGCCGTCGGCGATCGCCCGCGCGACCGGCATCAAGGAGTCGGGGCGTTACATCCCGGCCTTCCTCGACCTCGTTACCGCGATCGAGAACTCCCGGCTGGAGCAGACACTCAACACCCCGGCCCTCGCCACGATCTTCCTGGCCGCCGAGCAGGTGGACTGGATGCTCGCCAACGGCGGGCTGCCCTGGGCGGCCAAGCGCACCGCCGAGAGCGCGGCGGTCCTGTACGGCTGGGCCGAGCGCTCGCCGGTGGCCAGCCCGTACGTGCTCGACCCGGGCCTGCGCTCCACCGTCGTCGGCACGATCGACTTCGCCGACGACGTCGACGCCGCCACCGTGGCGAAGGTGCTGCGCGCCAACGGGATCGTGGACACCGAGCCGTACCGCAAACTGGGCCGCAACCAGCTGCGGGTGGCGCTGTTCCCGACCATCGAACCGGCCGACGTGGAGGCGCTGACCCGCTGCGTCGACTACGTGGTCGAACAGCTCTGAACGGGGTCCGTCGCGCGCTGGAGCAGATGCTGGAGGCCGGGCACGGTCCCGGCCTCTTCGCGCGCGTGACACGGGACGGCGTGGAGGAGTTCGCCGGTGCCGCCGGCGTCGCCGACCTGGTCGACCGGCGTCCGATCACCGCCGCCGACCGGTTCCGCATCGGCAGCATCACCCGGACGTTCGTCGCGACGGTAGTCCTGCAACTGGCCGCCGAAGGACGGCTGGCCCTGGAGGACCCGGTCGGCGGCTGGCTGCCGGAGTACCCGCTGCACCCGGACCTGACCCTGGCCCACCTGCTGGAGATGCGCTCGGGCCTGCCCTGCTACGCCGACGCCCTGGTCGGCACCCCGCCCGACTGGCGGGTCTTCGACCGGTACCACGCCCCCGAGGACCTGGTACGCCTGGCGCTGACCCTCGACAGCGAGGACCGGCCGGGTCTGGTCCACCGCCGCTGCGACACCGACTACCTGCTGCTCGGACTGGTCGTGGAGTGGGTCACCGGGCAGCGCCTGGACGCCCAGGTCTGGCAGCGCGTCATCGCCCCGCTGGGGCTGCGTGACACCTACTTCCCGACCGTCGACCCGCGGTTGCGTGGCCGGCACGCCACCGGGTACGTGCGCTGCCACGACAGGTACCTGCCGTGCCCGGAGGTCACCCCGTCACAGTCGTGGGCGTCCGGTGCGATGGTGTCGACCCCGGCCGACCTCGGGCGGTTCTTCGACGCGCTGCTCGGCGGCGAGCTGCTGCCCGCGCCGTACCTGTCGGCGATGTGTGACGCGGCTCCCGTCGACGGGCACACCGGCTACGGTCTGGGCATCTACCGGATCCGGTTCGATGACGGCGGTACCGGCTTCGGCCACGACAGCGCGGCACCCGGGTACAGCTCGCTGGTGATGCGCATCGACGGGGCGCGAACTGTCGTGCTATATCGGAATAGTTTCGACCGCGCGCTTCCACTGTCGTGGAACAACCCGGTCGTCGCCGCTATGCTGCCCTGACCTTGTAATCTTTTCGTCTTCGTCCGGCGCGGCTTACCCCGAGCGGTTAGGGTGACGCGTACTGTTCCTTTCAAACGAGCACAGCTGATGTGCTGCTCACGGGTGGACGGAGGCATGGGATGCGGCCGGTACGGTTCGTCGCCCTCTCCGAGGACGGTCATGCACTGGTGCTCGCCGACGAGGTCGGGCGCCTCCTCGCCCTACCCGTCGACGACCGGGTCGCCACGGCCTTGCGCGTGGAGCGCCACGCCGGCGGTGGGCAACTTCCGGCCAGCCCGGCGAACGATTTCGCCGCCGCCTCGTCACTGGCTCCGCGCGACATCCAGGCCCGCATCCGCGCCGGCGAGTCCGCCGACGACGTGGCCCGGGTGGCCGGAGTGCCGGTCGACCGGGTGCTGCGCTACGCCGGGCCGGTGCTGCAGGAGCGGGCGATGCTCGCCCAGCATGCGCGCCGCACGAAGCTGAAGAACTCGGAGAAGGGCGCCTCGCTGGCCGAGGTGGTCGACACCCGCCTGGCGCAGCACGGCATTGACAGCGAGAAGATCTCCTGGGACGCGTACCGCCGCGACGACGGCACCTGGCGCATCCTCGCCCGGTGGCCCAGCGGCAAGGCGACCGCCCAGGCGATCTGGGAGCTCGACAAGTCCCGGCAGATCGTCACGCCGCACGACGACATGGCGCAGTACCTGTGCGCCGAGCGGCCCACCCAGATCCTCGGCCAGGACCCGCCGGCGCCGCAGCACGTGCCCGGTGAGCTGAGCCGCGGCGGCCACGAGCCGATGCGCCCGGCCGCCGACACCGCGCGGCGCGAGTCGCGGCCCGGCCGGGGCCTGGGCGACCCGATCCGCTCCGGGCGCGACGCGCTGCTCGCCTCGCTCGATCGGCCCCTGGAGGGGCAGACCGGCGGCACCCGGCTCAACCCTCCCGCGGCGCCGTCCGCCGACCCCGCGCGCCAGCCCGCCCGGGGCGGGGCCGCGGCGCTGCTCGGCTCCCCCGGCTCCGCGTTCGACGAGGAGACCGACGGCACCAAGGCGATTCCGGACGTGCCGTCCCTGGCGGTGCTCCGGCCCCGGCGTACCACGGTCCCGGCCCCGGCCGCGGGTGGCCCGGAGCAGCCCGGCGACAAGCCGCGCAAGCGCCTGCCGAGCTGGGACGACGTCCTTTTCGGCGGCGCACCCGCCCGCGAGTCCTCCTGACCACGGCCTGATCGCCTGGGCCGCGCCGGACCGGGGCCGGGACCGCCGGTGCAACCGGTACCCGATCATCCGATCTAGGGTTGGCCGTATGGAGTACACGAATCTGGGACGCACCGGGCTGCTGGTGAGCCGGCTCTGCCTGGGCACCATGAACTTCGGCCCGAAGACCTCCGAGGAAGACAGTTACGCGATCATGGATCGCGCCCTGGAACACGGACTCAACTTCTTCGACACCGCGAACGTGTACGGCTGGCAGACCGGCGAGGGCGTCACCGAGCAGATCATCGGCCGCTGGCTGGCCCAGGGCGGCGGCCGGCGCGACAAGGTCGTACTCGCCACGAAGGTGTACGGCAAGATGGGCGAGTGGCCCAACGAACAGGGCCTGTCGGCGCGCCACATCATCCGCGCCTGCGACGACTCGCTGCGCCGGCTGCAGACCGACTGGATCGACCTGTACCAGATGCACCACGTCTCCCGCTCCACCCCGTGGGAGGAGATCTGGCAGGCGATGGAGATCCTCGTGGCGCAGGGCAAGGTGCGCTACGTCGGCTCCTCCAACTTCGCCGGCTGGCACCTGGTCGCGGCGCAGGAGTCGGCGGCCCGCCGGCACTTCCTCGGCCTGGTCAGCGAGCAAGCCATCTACAACCTGCTCACCCGGCACGTGGAGCTGGAGGTCGTACCCGCCGCGATCGAGTACGGCATCGGCATCATCCCGTGGTCGCCGCTGCACGGCGGCCTGCTGTCCGGCGCGCTGCGCAAGCAGCGGGAGGGCACCGCCGCACGGTCTGCCGAGGGCCGCTCGAACCAGGATCTCGACGCCAACCGCGAGGCGATCGAGGCGTACGAGAAGCTCGCCGCCGAACTGGGTCACGACCCGGCGGATGTGGCGCTGGCCTGGCTGCTGTCGCGGCCGGGGGTGACCGCCCCGATCGTCGGCCCGCGCACGGTCGAGCAGCTCGACAACTCGCTGCGCGCGCTGGAACTCACGCTCGACGAGCGGACCCTGGCCCGGCTCGACGAGCTGTTCCCACCGGTCGGCAAGGGCGGCCCCGGCCCCGAGGCCTGGGCCTGGTAGGTGCTTTCCCTGATCGTGGACACGTGGGCCGGTTATCGCCGGCCCACGTGTCCACGAGCTACGAGAGCGGCACCGAGTGCATCCGGTCGTACTGCGGGCGCGGGCCGAGCTGGCTGCGTACCAGCCGGATGTCGGCGACCGTCCAGGGCGGACTCTGGTACGCCTGGAGCACGGCGAGGTCGGCCGCCAGCTCCTCGGCGGTGATCCGGTCACCGGGCCGGGCGATGGTCAGGTGCGGGCGGAACCGCTTGTGGTCGTACGGCAGCCGCGCGGCCCGCAGTTCGCGGCGCACGGCCTCGGTGAGCCGGGCGAGGGAGTCGACGTCCCCGCGCAGTCCGGCCCAGAGCGTGGTGAACCGGCTGCGGCCGAACGTACCGCCGCCGGCGATCGTCACGACGGGTGCGGTGCGGGCGTCGGACCGGCCGGCGTCCTGCCAGCGTTCGACCGCCCGGTCCACCGCGCTCCGGGCCAGGTCCACCTCCGGGTCCGGTACGTCGCCGAGAAACGCCAGCGTGACGTGCCAGTGCTCGGGCGGCGCGAGCCGTACCGACTGTCCCGGCTCGCGCGGCCGGCCCACGCTGAGGTTGCCGACGACGCCCGCGAGGTTCTCGCGTACCTCCGGTGGCGGGTACGCGGCGACGAACAGTCTCACGGCGCGTCCCGCCACGGATCCGTGGCTCCCGGTGAGCACGGTGCTTCCACAAGCCGAGGCTATGCCCGACGGGCCGGGTCGGCGCACCGGGTCGACGGGGCCGGGTCAGCGCGCCGGGCGGCGACGGGGCCGGGTCAGCGCGCCGCCGGGCGGATCGCCGGTACCCGGAAGTCGATCACAGCTCCATCCGGCGCGGGTTCCCGGACGTGTACGTGCGGGCGGGGCCGCAGGTGCAGGCCGATCTCGGCGTGGGCGCGGCGCAGGTGTACCGCGCTCACCACGAGACCGGCCAGCAGCGAGACCACGCCACCGATCCACATGCCGGAGCGCGGGCCGAACCGCTCGGCCGCCCAACCGATGATCATCGCGCCGAACGGCGTCGTACCGAGGAAGACCAGCGTGTACAGCGCCACCACCCGGCCGCGGAACTCGGAGGTCGTACCGAGCTGGATGCGCTGGTTGGCCGCCTGCGCGAAATACATCATGAAGAACCCGGTGGGCACCAGCAGTCCGGCCGCCACCAGGTAGGTGGGCGCGAAGGCGACCAGCGTCTCCAGTACCCCGAAGGCCAGGGCTCCGACGAGCACGATGTAGACCGACGGGCGGCTGCGCCGCCCGCTGCCCGCCAGTGCCCCGCCGAGCGCACCGACGGCGAGCGCCGTCGACAGCAGCCCGAACGACTGGGGCCCGGCCTTGAAGACGGTACCGGCGAGCACCGCCAGGGTCACCGGGAAGTTGAAGCCGAACATTCCGACGACCAGCACCAGCATCATGGGCAGGACGAGGTCCTGCCGGCTCCAGGTGTAGCGCAGCCCGTCGACGATCCGGGCGTCCCGGGCCTCCACCTTGCCGACCCCGGCGCGGTACAGCTCCTCCGGGCGCATCCGCAGCGCCGAGACCAGCGGCCCGACACACATCACCGCGTTGGCCAGGAACACCGTCCCCAGGGGCGCCATCGCCATCGCCGCGCCGGCCACGGCCGGGCCGACGATACGGGCGGAGTTGAAGGTGGCGGCGGACAGGGCCAGCGCGTTGGGCAGCAGGTCCCGGCCGACGAGTTCGGAGACGAACGACTGGCGTACCGGCGCCTCGATGGCATTGATCACACCGGTGACCAGCGCGACCGCGAAGACGTGCCAGAGCTGCACCACGTCGGTCGCGACGAGGACGCCGAGCACCGCGGCGACCACGGCGAACGCGGCGTTGACGGCGATGAGCAGCTTGCGCTTGTCGAACCGGTCGGCCAGCTTCCCGCCGTACAGCGTCAGCGCGAGCACCGGCAGGAACTGCAGCGCGGTGACCGTGCCGAGCGCGGTCGGGCGCTGGTGGGACAGCTGGAGGACCAGCCAGTCCTGTGCGGTGAACTGCATCCAGACACCGATCAGCTTGACGAGCTGGCCGGTGCTGAACAGACGGAAATTCCTGACCTTCAGTGATCGAAAGGTGGTGCTCAGCCGTGAACGCACTCTGGTGTGCGCCTCCTCCGCGTTGTCTCGCGGCCCGCCGGCTGGCTCCTCCGGTCAGGCCCTACTTATCCGGTCGACGATGAGCGCCGCCCGGCGGAGCGTCTCGCGCTCCGCCACGCTGAGCGCCGCGATCTGGTCGCCCAACCAGGCATCCCGGGCCCGGCTGTTGGCGGCGAGCATCGACCGCCCCGCCTCGGTCGCGGACAGAATCACCTGCCGGCCGTCGGTCGGGTGCGGGGTGCGCTGGACGAGCCCGCGCTCCTCGAGCTTGCCCACGACCCTGGTCATGGTCGGTGGCTGTACCCGCTCGGCGTCGGCCAACTCACGGGGGGTGAGCGCGCCGGCCAGGTCCAGGCTGGTGAGGGCGGAGAGCTGGCTCTGGGTCAGCTCCCCGAGCGGCCTGGTCTGGCGCAGCCGGCGGTTGAGCCGCGCGATCGCATCGCGCAACAGGGCGGCGATCCGCTCGCTCGACGCCATGCGTACCGTCACAATCGTTAGCTTAACTAATAAGATTAGCTAAAGTTATCTGTTTGTGAGCGCACTCACGCAGGTCTCTACCTTCGACCGCGTACCCTGACGCCGTGTCGACCAGCAAGAATCCGCCGCCGGACCGCGGCCAGCCGGTGTCCGAGTCGCGGCTGGCCGCCCTCGACCCGCCGATGGTGCCGCTGGCGATCGCCGGAATCGTGATCTGGGCGGTGATCGGCCTCACGTTCCTGGCGTTCCGCGACACCCTCCGGGCGCACGGCCACGACGACTGGCTGGCGATCTGCCTGGCCGGCTTCCTGTGGGGGTTCCCGGGTCTCGCCGTCATGATCAAGCACGACGCCAACCGGCGCCGGCGCCGCGGGCAGTAGCGGCGTCCGTACCCGACACGCAGGCGCCCCGGTCACCGTCCGAGCGGTGACCGGGGCGCCTGCGTGTCGAAGGCTCCCGAGGAGGTCAGTGGACCTCCTCCACCTCGCTGTCGTCGTACACCGTCGGCAACTCGTCGACCGGGCTGCTGGCCGGCTCGGTGAGCACCTCCGAGTGCGCGCCGCAGCCGTGGTCGACGCTCACGACCCGGCCGTCATCGGTGGCGTACATGTTCGCGCAGACGCCGAACGCCTGCCGCATCGAGCCGGCGAGAGGCAGGTAGAAGCCGCAACTGCCGCAGCGGGCCGTGCGCGGGGCGGCCACCGAGATCGGCGCGTCCGGACCGTGGTCGCTGTCGTACCACCGCTGGGCGGCGTCGGCCCGCCCCTCCCGCGACAGCACGCGCGACCGGCCCAGGCCCAGCTCCCACGACACCTCTTCGACCGCGGGGTCGTCGGACTGCACGTAACCGGGGACCAGCCGGTCGTCGTCGGCGCCGGTCGGCAACAGGTCACCCACGCCGAGATCACCGGGGCGCAGCCGCTCCTGCCACGGCACCCACGGGGGCGCGAGCAGCGAGTCGGGACCCGGAAGCAGTGCGGCCTCGCAGACCGTCACGTGCTTGCTGCGGGAGACCCGCGTCACCGTCACGGCCCAACGCCAGCCGCGGTAGCCGGGAAGCCGGCAGTCGAACAGGTGGGTCACCAGCCGCTCGCCCTCGGCGATCGTCTGCAGATGGTCGCCGACGTGGTCGGGATCCACGTCGGCGAGAGCCGAGCGGGCCACTCCGATCGCGGCCGCACACGTGGTATCCAACTTGGCCGCGCGCGCGGCACCCCTGCCAACTGCCCTTGTCACCCGACCATTCTGCCTCAACTTCCGCCACTTCACGCCATCGACCGAGCACAGACCCCGGATCGCCGCCCCGGCCGTCGGCGTCCGGGCCCGACGGAGACTTCGACCCGTCGCACCGATGGTTCAGGATGGTGGGCATGTCGGTAGTGCGTACCCTCGGCCGCAGCGCGCTCCTGGCCGCGCTCGCCGCCCGGCGGCTGGCCGGGACGGGCGTGCGCACGGCCCGTTTCGTCACCCGCAACGTGCTGGTGGCGCGCCAGCGCGGCGGCGCGGGCGAGACCGGGATGATGCGCCTGCTGGACCTGCACGCGGCGTCCTGCGCGGGTGACACGCTCGTCGCGATCGGGTTGGCGGGCACCGTCTTCTTCAACGTGCCGGTGGGCGAGGCACGTGGCCGGGTGGCGCTCTACCTGCTGGTCACGATGTTGCCGTTCGCGCTGCTGGCGCCGGTGGTCGGTCCGGTGCTCGACCGGTTCCGGCACGGCCGGCGGTACGCGCTGGCGCTCACGATGCTCGGCCGGTTCTTCCTCGCGTACATGATCTCCGAGCACATCGGCGACTACACGCTCTACCCGGCCGCGTTCGGCATGCTGGTGCTGTCCCGGGCGTACGGGGTGGCCCGCAGCGCCGCCGTCCCCCGGGTACTGCCCGCCGGACTGGGCCTGTCCGAGGCCGGCGCGCGGGCGTCGGTGTTCGGTACGGTCGCCGGTGCCGTCGTCGCGCCGGTCGGGCTCGCCGCCGCCTATGTCGGCCCCGCGTGGGCACTGCGGCTGTCGATGGTGGTGTTCGCGATCGGCATGGTCGTCGCGCTGCGCCTGCCCGCGCGTACCGACTCGCAGCCACCCGAGGTCGTCCCCCGGCTGCTCCAGTTCCGCGGGCACAAGGGCGCCAAGGTCCTTTCCGGTCGCCTCGTCGTCACCAGCCTCGCCGGCAGCGCCACGTTACGCGCGGCGTACGGCTTCCTGACCCTCTTCCTCGCGTTCGCGATCCGCACCGGTGACCTGCCGACCCGGCTGCCCGGCTGGTCGGTGCCGGCGACCACGGCGATCGCCCTGGTCGCCGGGGCGATCGGCGTGGGCTCGTTCCTCGCCACCGCGGTGGGTACGGCGCTGCGCATCCGCCGGCCCGCACTGCTGCAGGCCGGCGCGATCCTCGCCGTCACCCTCGCCGGCGTCGCCGCCGTCGTGCTGTACAACCTCGTCGTCGTGACGGTGCTCTGCCTGGTCACCGCGGTCGCGAGCGGCCTGGCCAAGCTCGCCGTCGACGCGGCGATCCAGGAGCGGGTCCCCGAGGGGGTACGGGCCAGCGCCTTCGCCCACTCGGAGACGCTGCTGATGTTCGCCTGGGTCGCCGGAGGCGCGCTTGGGCTGGTTCCGTTCAGCGGCCGGCTCGGTCTGGGCGTGCTCGCGGCCTGCGTCGCGGCGGGGCTGGTCCGGGCCGTCCTGGCCGCGGGGCGGCTGCGCCGGGAGCGGCTTCACGGTGCGGCCGCGCCGGCGGAGGCGACCGCCGCCACCGGGACCGGCGACGACCGCGCCCCCGGCCGGACCCGGGTGGACCCCACCGCGGTCGACCCGCGGCGCGACCCGGGGTCGTCGCCGGAGCAGCCACCCGCGCCGGCCGGCGGCCGGCCGCGGCGGGCCCCCGAGCCGGCCGAGACGACGCGCGTCCTCGTACAGTCCGAGCCGGAGCCGCCGGCCGGATACCACCTCTACCGGCCGTCCGGCACCGACCCGACCCTCGATCTCAAGGACGACTCGTGAGCTTTCTCGGACACCGCCGGGTCCTCGTCGTCACGGCCGTTGAGCCCGAGCGGCAGGCCGTGCTGCGCGGGTTGGCCGCGGCCGGCCTCGCCTGCCACGGCGCGGACCGCAGCGGCGACGACGCCGGCGACGGCAGCGGTCACCGCGGCGCCGACAGCGCCGTCGTGGTCGAGGTCGGCGGCGTCGGTTCCGCCGCCGCGGCGGCGGCCACGGCACGGGTACTCGCCCTGCACCGCTTCGACGCGGTGCTGTCGGCCGGGATCGGCGGCGGCATCGGCGTGCCCACCGGAGGAACGGTGATCGGCACCGCGAGCGTCGCCGCGGACCTCGGCGCCGACTCACCGGACGGGTTCCTCAGCCTCGACGAGCTCGGCTTCGGCAGCGCGGGCGTCACCGCCGATCCCGGGCTGGTCGCCGGGCTGGTGGCGGCGCTGCCGGCCGCGGTCAGCGGGCCGGTGCTCACCGTCTCGACCGTCACCGGCACCCTCGCCGGTACCCGCGACCTGACCGCCCGCCACCCGGACGCGGTCGCCGAGGCGATGGAGGGATTCGGCGTGGCGACCGCCGCCGAGCAGGCCGGACTGCCCTTCGCCGAGCTGCGCACAATATCGAATCCGGTCGGTCCGCGTGATCGCGCCGCGTGGCGGATCGGCGATGCCCTGGAGGGGTTGGGCGAAGCGTTCACGGCCCTGGCAAAGTGGACGGCGTGACGCTCTCTCTCGCGATCTCGCCCTGCCCCAACGACACATTCGTCTTCCACGCACTCGTCCACGGCCTGGTGGCCGGCGCGCCACCGGTGGACGTGACATACGCGGACGTCGACGTCACCAACCTGGCGGCGGCGCAGGGCACGTACGACCTGGTGAAGGTGAGCTACGCGGCGCTGCCGTGGCTGCTGGACAAGTACGCCCTGCTGCCCTGCGGCGGAGCGCTCGGCCGGGGCTGCGGCCCGCTGGTCCTGGTCCGCGACCCGGAGGACACCCCGGACCTCGCCGGTCGCACGGTGGCCGTGCCGGGCGACCGCACCACGGCGTACCTGCTGATGCGGCTCTGGGCGGCGGGCGCCGAACCGGCCACCATCGAGATCGTGCCGTTCCACGAGATCATGCCGGCCGTGGCGGCCGGCAAGTACGACGCCGGCCTGGTCATCCACGAGGCCCGGTTCACCTACCAGCGGCACGGCCTGCACGCGCTCGCCGACCTGGGTGAGTGGTGGGAGCGCGACACCGGGCTGCCGATCCCGCTCGGCGCGATCCTCGCCCGCCGCGACAGCGTCGATGCGGCCGACGCCGCGGAATGGGTACGGGCGTCGGTGCGGGCGGCCTGGGACGACCCGGAGGCGACCCAGGAGTACGTGCTGGCGCACGCGCAGGAACTGGAGCCGTCCGTGGCGAGCCAGCACATCGCGCTGTACGTGAACGACTTCACCGCGGACCTCGGCGAGGAGGGCTACGCCGCCATCGAGGCGCTGCTGGAGCGCGCCGAGGCGGCGGGCCTCACGCCGCCGCTGGCCGGCCCGCTGCGCTGAGCGCCCGCCGTGATCGTCCCGACGCCCGCCGTCATGGTCCCGTGATCGTCACCACACGACCGGCGGCCCGGCGGGCGTCGAGCGGGCGGCCCGCCGACGGGCTCAGATCTCCAGTTCCCGAGCCACGGCGTGGACGAGCTCCGCGATCGTGCGTGCGCTCTTCTTGTCCGGGAACCGGCCGCGCCTCAGCTCGGGCTGCACCTTCGCCTCGAGCACCTTGATCATGTCTTCGACGAGGCCGTGCAGCTCCTCGGCGGGCCGCCGGCGCAGCTCCGCCACGGACGGCGGGGCATCCAGGATCTTCACCTGGAGCGCCTGGTTGCCCTTGCGGCTCTCCACGACGCCGAACTCGACCCGCTGACCGGTCTTGAGGTCGGCCACGCCGGTCGGCAGGGCTGCCTTGTGTACGAACACGTCACCACCGTCGTCACGGGTCAGGAAACCGAAGCCCTTGTCCGTGTCGTACCACTTCACACGCCCCGTCGGCACCGCTCGCCCTCGTCTTCTCGTTTCGAAGGGACAACCGCCCGCTCGTCACCGGACCGGGCATCCGACACAAGGCTAACCAGTAGCGCCCAGCGGACCAACCGAGATCCCGGCCGCCGTCCACCATGTCGGAAAGGCTCGCAGGTCGGGCAGGACGACGGCCGCTCCGGCCGCGTGGAGCGCCTCGGCGTCACACGGACCGGTGGTCACCCCGACGCCGATCGCACCGCTCGCGTCGGCGGCGGCCATGTCGGCGACGTGGTCACCGACGTACACGGTCGCGCCGTGGGCGCGCAGGGCGACCGCCTTGCCCTCCGCCCAGGCGTCGCCGACCAGTACGTCGACCGCCAGGCCGAGGTGGTCGAGGTGCAGCCGGGCGAGCGACGCCCGCTTGGCGGTCACCACGATGACCCGGCCGCCGGCCGCCCGTACCGTGGCGAGCGCCTCGGCGACGCCGGGCAGCAGCGGGGTCGGGGCGATGGCCTCGCCCGGGTAGAGCGACCGGTAGAGCGCGATCGCGTCGTCGATGCGGTCCGGAGGGAACCAGTTGGCCATCTCGTGGCGGAGCGGCGGCCCGAGGCGGCCGACGGCGGCGTCCACGTCGATGTACACGCCGGTACGGGCCGACAGCACCCGGTATGTCGCCGCGATTCCCGGCCGGCTGTCGATCAACGTCATGTCGAGGTCGAAGCCGACGGTCAGCGGTGCGGGCCCGGCTGCCGGGCCCGCACCGCTCAGCGGCTCTCCGGCCGCGCCGGTCAGTGGCTCTTCGCCCAAGGGTTCTCGGTCGGGTGCAGGTAGACCAGCGAGCTGACCGGCAGCGGGAAGGTCACGTCGTCGCCGAACGGGGACGCCGCGGCCGGCCGGTCGGACAGGAACTCGTTCACCGGAAGGTGCCCGTCCGGCACGGCGCCCTTCTGCTTGCGGGACGTGCCGGTTACCGCCGAGGAAGTCATCTGAAATCCTTTCGTGACTACGCCCGGCTAGTTTGCCACGACGTCGTGGCCGTTCACGCCACCGGACCGGCCGTGCCGCGGATCTCCGCCACGCCGACATCGTCGCCGCCCGACGCGCGCCGACCGGGGGCGGCTAGCGTAAATCCCGATGGCCGTCACACTTGCCGATCACCTGCGCGCGCTGCCCGACCCCGATCTGGCTGCGCTCATCGCGCTGCGCCCGGATCTTGTCGTGCCCGTACCGGGGGACATCTCGGCGCTCGCGCTCCGTGCCCAGTCGCGGCTCTCGGCCGCCCGTGCCCTCGACGGGCTCGACCGGTTCACCCTCGAGGTGCTCGACGCGGTGCGGCTGACCCGCGACCCCGAGACGGGCGTCACCTCGGTGGAAGCGGTACTCCTGCGCACCGGCGAGGGCGGGGTCGAGCCCGCCGCCGTACGGGAGGCGCTCGGCCGGCTGCGTGCGCGCTCGCTGATCTACGGGTCGGACGCGACGCTGCACGTGGCGGCCGGGGTGGACGAGGTCTGCTCGCCGTACCCGGCGGGCCTGGGCCGGCCGGCGATCGACCTCGACGCCGAGGCGGCCGTCCTGGTCGCCGACGCCGCCCGGCTGCGCCGCGCGCTGCTGGCCGCTCCCCCGGCCGCCCGCGCCGTCCTCGACCGGCTCGCCGCCGGCCCGCCGGTGGGTACCGTCGCGCGGTCGGCGCTGGCCGACCCGGACTCCGAGTCGCCGGTGCGCTGGCTGGTCGACCATCACCTGCTGGTACCGGTGGCTCCGGAGTCGGTCGAGCTTCCCCGCGAGGTCGCGCTGCTGCTGCGCCGGGAGACCGGCCCGCTGGGGGTGCTGCACCCGACGCCGCCGGACGTCGACGCGCCGGTACGGGAGATCGCGGCGGTCGACCGGGCCGGGGCCGGGCAGGCCATGGAGATCGTCCGGCACACCGAGGCCCTCGTCGACGTGCTCGCGGCCGAACCGGCGCCGGTCCTGCGCTCCGGCGGCCTGGGCGTGCGCGAGCTGCGCCGGCTGGCCCGCGCCACGGGGCTCACCGAGCCGGTGGCCGCGCTGCTGCTGGAGGTGGCGTACGCGGCCGGCCTGCTCGGCGAGTCGGGCGGGGAGACCGGGGACGCCGTGATCCTGCCGGCAGCGGGCTTCGACGCCTGGCGGATCACCTCGCTCGCGCAGCGCTGGGCCCGCCTGGCCGGCGCCTGGCTGCTCATGCACCGGATGCCCAGTCTCGTGGGCCAACGCGACGACCGCGACCGGATCCTGCCCGCCCTGTCGGCCGACATCGAACGCATTGGCGCTCCGGCCCAGCGCCGCGCGGCCCTGGGCGTACTGGCGGACCTGCCGCCCGGGTCGACGCCGTCGACCGAGGACGTCCGGGCGGTCCTGGACTGGCGCTCGCCGCGGCGGGTGGGGCGGGCCGCGGTGTCGGCCGGGTACGACACCGCCCTCGACGAGGCGGCCACGCTCGGGCTGACCGGGCTCGGTGCGCTCACCACATACGCCAGGTCCCTGCTGGTGGAGGTGGAGTCGGCCGAGCACGCCGACCCGGACACCGACCCGCTCGGGGTCGGTCCCGAGGCACCGCCGTCGGCGGCGGTCGAGGCGCTCGACGCGCTGCTGCCGGCGCCGGTCGACCACGTACTGGTCCAGGCCGATCTCACGATCGTGGTGCCCGGGCCACCGGAGCCGGGGCTCGCCGCCGAGTTGACGCTGGTGGCCGAGGCCGAGTCGCCGAGCGTCTACCGGGTCACGTCCGACTCGGTACGCCGGGCCCTGGACATCGGGTACGCGGCGGCCGATCTGCACGCGCTGTTCGCGCGGCGGTCGCGCACCCCGGTACCGCAGGCACTCACGTACCTCGTCGACGACGTGTCCCGTCGCCACGGCGGCCTGCGGGTCGGGTCGGCCGGGGCGTACCTGCGCGGCGACGACGAGGCGGTACTCGCCGAGGTCCTCGCCGACCGGCGGCTGTCGGTGCTCGGCCTGCGCCGGCTGGCCCCGACGGTCCTGATCAGCCCGTACGCACCGGCCCGGCTGCTGTCGGCGCTACGGGAGGCCGGCTACTCGCCGGTACCCGAGGACGCGACCGGTGCGGCCGTGCTGACCCGCCCGAGGTCACCCCGTGCGCCCGCCCGTCCGGCGGTACCGAGCGGGCGGGTCGACGACCCGCTGGCCCAGCCGCGCCTGACCCCCGCCCTGCTCGCCGGCATCGTGGAACAGCTGCGCCGGGGCGACGCGGCGACGCGGGCGGCCCGCCGGGTACCGGCGACGGTGCGCGGTCACGGTGGGACGGCCGGGGCGGCCGGGGCGCAGGCGCACACCCAGGCGATGGCGGTGCTCCAGCAGGCGCTGCGGGACAAGTCCCGGGTCTGGGTCGGGTACGTCGACGCGCACGGCGCCACCAACTCGCGGCTGGTCCGCCCGGTGTCGATGGGCGCCGGGTACCTGCGCGCCGAGGACGAACGTACCGAGATGCTGCACACGTTCGCGCTGCACCGCATCACCGCGGCGGTACCCGAGGAGTCGACGCCGTGACCGTCAGCCCTCCATGACGATCACTGGCCGGCTCAGGTGCCGGGGCGGTTGCCGAAGACCTGCACGGTGGTGCCGACGGATCCGAGCTTCCACAGCGCCACGGCGTCGGCGTGCAGCAGGTTCACACAGCCGTGGGAACCGAGCGCACCGTCATGGATGTACGTCGTGGTCTCGTGGAAGCCGATCCCACCGTTGAACGCCTGCCAGTACGGCAGCCAGACCTTGTACGGTACGGACCACTCGCGCTGGTTGCGGCCGTAGATCCGGTACGTACCGGTCGGGGTCTGGTACCCGCCGCGCATGCCGGTACGGATCACCGTCGGCCCCCACACCACGGCACCGTTCCGCACCGCCCACGCCGTCTGCTGGGTGAGGTCGACGCAGATCGTCAGCGCCGGGCCGTCGACCCGGCACTTCGCCCGCTCCTCGGCGTCCATGCTGGTGACGATGCGCCGGGCGACGCCGGCGGTGGTGGGGCCGGCGCGGCCCTCGGCCGGGCTGATGCCGTACCGGTCCTGGAACTTGCTGATCGCGGCGCAGTCGGCGGCGGTCTGGACGCCGTCGACGACCACCGGCCCGTACCCGTCGAGCCGGGCCAGGTAGCTCTCGACCTCCTGCTGGCGCTCGCCGTCCCGGCACTCGGCCGGTACCGGCGGCGGGGCGGCCGGATCCGCGGCGGTGACCGCCGGATCCGGCGCGGCACTCGTCGTGCCGGGCACGGGCGTCGCGTCCCGTGACGACGTGGTGCCGGGCGAGGCGCTCTCCCCCGTTGTGCCGGCCGCACCCACCGCGCGGTTGTGTCCGCCCACGGTGGTGACCGACCCGAACGCGTACGCCCCGGCACCCACGACGACGACCACGGCGGCGACACCGACCGTGACCACGAGCCGCAGTCCTCGCTTGCCCGCCATCTGTGCCTCCCCGCAGCCGTCTCACAAGCAAGACGCCGATGCCCCGCCGGAAGGTTGCACCCGAGATCGGAATCCGGCGCCACCGGCTCCGTGCCACACTGGAACGTCTGTCTTCCACGGAGGTCCCCTTGACCGACGGCCCGTTGATCGTCCAGTCCGACAAGACCCTGCTCCTCGAGGTCGACCACCCGGACGCGACCGCCTGCCGGATTGCCATCGCGCCGTTCGCGGAGCTGGAGCGCTCGCCGGAGCACGTGCACACCTACCGGCTGACCCCGCTCGGCCTGTGGAACGCCCGCGCCGCCGGCCACGACGCCGAGAGCGTGGTCGACGCGCTGCTGCGCTTCTCGCGGTACCCGGTGCCGCACGGGCTGCTGGTCGACGTCGCCGAGACGATGGACCGCTACGGCCGTCTCCAACTGCTCAACCACCCGACGCACGGCCTGGTCCTGCAGGCGTCCGACCGGGCGGTCCTGATCGAGGTCTCCCGGTCCAAGAAGCTCGCCGGCATGCTCGGCGCGAAGGTCGACGACGACACGGTCGCGGTGCACGGTAGCGAGCGGGGGCGCCTGAAGCAGGCGCTGCTCAAGCTGGGTTGGCCGGCCGAGGACCTGGCCGGTTACGTCGACGGCGAGGCGCACCCGATCAGCCTCGCCGAGGACGGCTGGAGCCTGCGCTCGTACCAGCGGGAGGCGGTGGACTCGTTCTGGGCCGGCGGTTCCGGCGTGGTCGTCCTGCCGTGCGGCGCCGGTAAGACCATGGTCGGCGCGGGTGCGATGGCCGAGGCCAAGGCGACCACGCTGATCCTGGTGACCAACACGGTCGCCGGTCACCAGTGGAAGCGCGAGCTGCTCGCCCGCACGTCGCTGACCGAAGAGGAGATCGGCGAGTACTCCGGGGAGCGCAAGGAGATCCGGCCGGTCACCATCGCCACGTACCAGGTGCTCACGTCCCGTCGCGGCGGTGCCTTCACCCATCTCGACCTGTTCAGCGCCCGCGACTGGGGCCTGGTCATCTACGACGAGGTGCACCTGCTGCCCGCGCCGATCTTCCGCTTCACCGCCGACCTCCAGGCCCGGCGCCGGCTCGGCCTCACCGCCACGCTGGTGCGCGAGGACGGCCGCGAGGGCGACGTGTTCAGCCTGATCGGGCCGAAGCGCTACGACGCGCCGTGGAAGGACATCGAGGCGCAGGGCTGGATCGCACCGGCCGACTGCACCGAGGTCCGGGTCACGCTCACCGACGAAGAGCGGATGACGTACGCGACGGCCGAGACCGAGGAGCGCTACCGGTTCGCGGCGACGGCCCGGACGAAGCTACCGGTGGTCAAGGCGCTGGTCGACAAGCACGCCGGCGACCAGGTCCTCGTCATCGGTGCCTACATCGACCAGTTGCAGCAGCTCAGCGAGTACCTCGACGCGCCCGTGGTGCAGGGTTCGACGACCACGAAGGAGCGCGAGCGCCTGTTCGACGAGTTCCGGTCGGGTGCGCTGAGCACGTTGGTGATCTCCCGGGTCGGCAACTTCTCGATCGACCTGCCGGAGGCGGCGGTGGCGATCCAGGTGTCGGGCACGTACGGCTCCCGGCAGGAGGAGGCCCAGCGCCTCGGCCGGGTACTGCGCCCGAAGGCCGACGGCCGCCAGGCCCACTTCTACACGGTCGTCTCGCGGGACACCATCGACACCGAGTACGCCGCGCACCGGCAGCGGTTCCTGGCCGAGCAGGGCTACGCGTACACCATCGTCGACGCCGACGACGTGCTGTCCGCTTGACGTTTTCCCCGCTCCCCGCCGCGCACACCGCAATGTCGCACATACCGCTGCTTCCGGCGCTCCGATAGCAGCAATATGTGCGACATTGTGCGGATCTTGGAGCGCGAGGAACAGCGCCGATCTCGAGCGCGGATCACGCTGCCGGGAAGAGCGCGGATCACGCTGCCGGGAAGCCGGCCTCGAGGTGTCCCAGCGCCTCGTCGATCAACGTCGACAGGTCCTGCTCGCCATCGCTTTCGAGCCAGGTGAACACGGCGACGAGCAGTATGCCGAGGCAGGCGCCCGCGAGTGCCCGTACCCCGAAGTCGTCCGGCTCACGACCGGCTCGCCGCGCCAGCGGCCCGGCGAGCACGTCGACCGTGCCGGTGAGGTTGTCGACGATCCGGGCGCGCAGCGCGGGTACCGACATCGAGAGCCGGCCCCGCTCCAGGACCTTCGCGGTCTCGGCCGGGCCCAGCTTCGCGAACGCGGCACGGATGGCGTGCCGCAGCGCCGGCACCGCCGCGAGCTCGGCCGGCGCCGACTCGAGCTCGGCGATGAGGAGCGGGTCGTACTCGTCCTGGACGACCACGTCCTCCTTGGTCGGGAAGTAGCGGAAGAACGTGCTGGGCGACACCTCCGCCGCGGCCGCGATCTGCTCCACGGTCGTGGCGTCGTAGCCCTGCTCGGCGAACAGGCGCAGCGCGTGCTCCTGGATCGCCCAGCGCGTCTTCTGCTTCTTGCGTTCCCGCAACCCGGGTCCTGGTGAGCCCATGCTCACGATTGTCCCTTACGGCACCTTCACCGAGATCTGCTCCTCGGCGGTGGCCGGGCGCCCGGCCCGGGACGGCAGGAACGCGGCCGTGAGAACCGCGCCGAGCAACGCCACGCCGCCGCAGGCGAGCAGAACCACGTCCATGGCGTGGACGTACGCGGTCCGCGCGCTCGCCGCGAGCGCGGCGTCGTGCAGGCGGCCGGCGACGGCCACCGCGCCCGCGACGGAGCCTCTGGCGGCGTCCGCGGCCTGCGCGGGTAGGCCGGTCACGACGAGACGGTCGGTGTACGCACCCGCCAGCAGGCTGCCCAGCAGCGCCACCCCGAGCGCCCCGCCGACCTGGCGCAGCGCCATGGTCAGCGCACTGCCCGCGCCGGAGCGCTCGGGCGGCAGGTCGCCGAGGACCGCGTCCATCGCGGGCGCGAGGGTGAGGCCGGTGCCGCACCCCACGATTGTCAGCCAGACCGCCGCATGCCCGTATCCGTTGTGGACTCCCGTGGTGGCGCCCAGCGCGAGACCACCGGCGATGAGCAGCAGGCCGGTGGTGACCGGCACCTTCGCGCCGAGTCCGCGGCCGACCATCTCGCTCACCCGGGCACCGATGATCAGCCCCGCCATCATCGGCAGCAGCCGCAGACCGGTGCCCAGCGCGTCGTTCCCGCGTACGTCCTGCAGGTACTGCGGCACCACGAACAACAGCCCGAACAGGGCGAACGTCGCGAGGGTGAGCGCGGCAGCACCCCACAGGAACCGGGGACGGGCGAACAGCCCGAGATCGATCATCGGCTCCGCGGTGCGTCGCTCCCACGCCACGAACACCGCGAGCAGTGCCGCGCCGGCCACCATCGAGGCCACGACCAGCCCGTCGTCCCAGCCGCGTCGGGGGATCTCGATGACCCCGTACACGAAGCTGACCAGGCCCGCGGTGGACAGCACGCCGCCGAGCGCGTCGACGCGGCGCGGCGCGGGGTCACGCGACTCGGGTACCAGCGCGCCGATGGCGAGCAGCCCGAGCGCCGCCACCGGCACGTTGACCAGGAAGATCGACCCCCACCAGAAGTGGCGGAGCAGATAGCCACCGATGATCGGGCCGAGCGGGATACCGAGGCCCATGCCGATCGCGGCGTACGAGATCGCCTTCGTCCGCTCGTGCGGCGCGAACATCACCGGGAGCACGGCCATCCCGATCGGAGTCAGGACCGCGGCGGCGAGGCCCATCAGGGCGCGGGCGGCGATCAGCGCGCCGACCGACCCGGCGCAGGTGGCCACCACCGACGCCCCGCCGAAGAGCGCCAGCCCGAGGAGCAGCAGGCGCTTGCGCCCGTACCGGTCGCCGAGGGCGCCCATCGGCAGCAGCAGACCGGCGAAGACCAGGGTGTACGCGTTGACGATCCACTGCAGGCCGTCGGTACCGGTGTGCAGCGCGGTGGCCAGGGTCGGCAGCGCGACGTTGAGGATCGTCGCGTCGAACCCGATGGTGAGCATGCTCAGCATGATCGCGGCGAGCGCCCACCAGCGACGACTGTCGGTCATGGCAGCTACTCCTAACTGGAAGACAGTATGAAGTGAGAGTAGCTTCCAGAATCTGCGGACACAACGAATCGGACACAACGAAAGGGCGCCCGGCGTGCAGCCGGGCGCCCGAGGTCGCGGAAATTGACTAGCGGCGGAGCTCCGCCGCGAGCAACTCGGCGATCTGCGCGGTGTTCAGCGCCGCACCCTTGCGCAGGTTGTCGCCGGTGACGAACAGGTCGAGCGCGCGCGGGTCGTCCAGCGAACGCCGGATCCGGCCGACCCACGAGGGGTCGGTGCCCACCGCGTCGATCGGCATCGGGAACTCGCCGGCGGCCGGGTCGTCGACCAGGATCACGCCGGGCGCGTTCTGCAGCACCTCGCGCGCGCCCTCGGCATCGACCTCCGCGCCGAACACGGCGTGGACCGCGACCGAGTGCCCGGTCACCACGGGTACGCGGACACAGGTCGCCGAGACCTTCAGGTCGGGCAGACCGAGGATCTTGCGCGACTCGTTGCGCATCTTCAGCTCTTCGCTGGACCAGCCGGCGTCGCGGAGCGTGCCGGCCCACGGCACCACGTTGAGCGCGAGCGGCGCGGGGAACGGCCCGAGGTCGTCGCCGACGGCCTGCCGAACGTTGCCGGAGCGGGAGCCGAGGCTCCGGTCACCGCCGACCCGGTCCATCTGGTCGAGCAGGGTGTCGATGCCAGTCTTGCCGGCCCCCGAGACCGCCTGGTAACTGGCGAGCACCAGCTCCTTGAGCCCGTACTCGCGGTGCAGCGCCGCGATCGCGACGATCATCGCGAGGGTGGTGCAGTTGGGGTTGGCGATGATCCCCTTCGGCCGGTTACGCACCTGCTCGGGGTTGACCTCGGGCACCACCAGCGGCACGTCGGGGTCCATCCGGAACGCGCCGGAGTTGTCGACGACGACCGCGCCGTACTTCGCCGCGATCGGCGCCCACTCCATGGAGACCTCGTCCGGCACGTCGAACATGGCGACGTCGACGCCGTCGAAGACCTCCGGCGACAGGGCCCGGACGGTCAGCTCCTCACCGCGGACCACCATGGTGCGCCCGGCCGACCGCTCCGACGCGACCAGCCGGATCTCGCCCCACCTGTTCTTGCGCGAGGACAGCAGCTCGCACATGACGGTGCCGACGGCGCCGGTCGCCCCGACCACCGCCAGGGTCGGCAGCGGGCGCACCGAGGTCACCTCCCGGTCCCGGCGTAGACGACCGCCTCCTCGTCACCACCCAGTTCGAATGCGTCGTGGATCACGCGGACCGCGGCGTCGAGGTCGGTGTCGCGACAGACCACGGAGACCCGGATCTCCGAGGTCGAGATCATCTCGATGTTGATCCCCGCGTCGGCCATCGCCGAGAAGAAGGTCGCCGCCACGCCCGGGTGCGAACGCATGCCGGCACCGATGAGCGAGACCTTGCCGATGTGGTCGTCGTAGAGCAGGCCCTTGAAGCCGATCTTCTCCTGCACCTTGCCGAGCGCCGCCATCGCGGTCGGACCGTCGGTCTTGGGCAGGGTGAAGGAGATGTCGGTGCGCCCCGTCGACTCGGTCGAGACGTTCTGCACGATCATGTCGATGTTGCTCTCGGCACTCGCGACGGTCTCGAACACCCGCGCGGCGACGCCCGGCTCGTCGGGCACGCCGACGATCGTGATCTTCGCCTCGCTCCGGTCGTGGGCGACACCGGTGATCATTGCCTGTTCCACGGGAACGTCCTCCATCGAGCCGGTCACCATCGTGCCCGGGTTGTTTGTGTACGAGGAGCGCACGTGGATCGGGATCCCGAACCGCCGCGCGTACTCCACACAGCGAAGCATGAGCACCTTGGCGCCGCACGCCGCGAGTTCGAGCATCTCCTCGTACGTGATCTCCTTGATGTGCCGGGCGTTCGGCACGATCCGCGGGTCGGCGGTGAACACGCCGTCCACATCGGTGTAGATCTCGCAGACGTCGGCGTGCAGCGCCGCGGCGAGCGCGACGGCGGTCGTGTCGCTGCCACCACGCCCCAGCGTCGTGATGTCCTTGGTGTCCTGGGAGACGCCCTGGAAGCCGGCGACGATGGCGATGGCGCCCTCGTCGAGCGCGCCGCGCAGCCGGCCGGGCGTCACGTCGATGATCCGGGCCTTGCCGTGCGTCGAGGTGGTGAGCACGCCGGCCTGCGAGCCGGTGTACGACCGGGCCTCGTACCCCAGGTTGTGGATCGCCATGGCCAGCAGCGCCATGGAGATCCGCTCCCCGGCGGTGAGCAGCATGTCCAGCTCTCGCCCCGGCGGTAGCGGGCTGACCTGATGGGCGAGATCGAGCAGCTCGTCGGTCGTGTCACCCATGGCCGAGACGACCACGACGACCTCGTTGCCGGCCTTGCGGGCGGCGACGATACGCTCGGCGACCCGCTTGATGCGTTCGGCGGTTGCCACGGACGAGCCACCGTATTTCTGGACGACCAGCGCCACCTCGGTCAGCTCCCTTCACACGTGCCAACGCCGCCGGTGATCTCCCTCCGCGGTGAGGACGAAGCCGGCGGCGCTATCGGGACAACCCGAGCGTACCGGCGCCGCGAATCCGCCGGGAGTGGCGTTCCCACGATCCGACCTCGAACCACGCCACAATGACCCCATGCGGCGCCTCAAGGCTTCGATACCCGTCCTCGTCATGGCGACGCTCCTGACGTCCGGGTGCGCGGGTTCGCGGAACTCGCCGGCGGCCGCGGCCGGCGACCTGCCGCCGCCGTCGGCCTCCCCGCTCGATCCGCGCATCCAACTGGCCGGCCTCGTCGCCGCGGCCAAGGACCGCCGGTTCAGCGCCGGGTACACCTTCACCCCGCCGGGGCAGGCGCCCCGTACGGTCACGGTCGAGCTGGCCGCCGACGGCTCCTGGCGGGTGGAGGTGCCGGGCGGGGCGCTCGGCGGCCAGGCCACCGTCGCGCTGGTGGGCAACGCCACGGGGCTGTACCAGTGCCGGGTGTCCGGCGCGAGCCCGAGCTGCGTGAAGGCCGCGGACCCCGACGGCACGCTGCCGCCGTCGGCCGACCCCCGGGTGCAGCACCCGCTGGTGGACTGGCTGGATCCGCTGACCGACCGCACGTCGGCGCTGTCGGTGACGGTCGCGCCGGCGCCGGCCGGCGCCCGGGGTACGTGCTTCTCCGTCGAGGCCAACACCGCGGCCCTGACGGCCCCGGTCGACCCGGGCGTCTACTGCTACGACACCGACGGCACGCTGACCGCCGTCAAGGCCGGCTTCGGCTCGCTGGTTCTGGCGAGCACGCCGGCGCCGGCACCGGCGACCGTGGCACTGCCCGGACCCGTCACCGCCGGTGCGCCGTTGCCGACCGCCGCGGCGGGCGCCGGCTCCACGCCCTAGCCCCGCTCTGTGTCCCATTTAATGGGATCGGATTCCAGCCACCGAGCGCCCACCTCGCCGACCAGCACCGATGTGACCAGTACTATCCCCTGACGGGCTGACATCGGCGCCGACAGTCATGTACCGTGGCAGGCGTCATGTGGCAGGCGCGCCTTCTTCCGTGCCGCGACGAGGCCCCATCCGGCCGGCACCTCGTCGCGGTGTGCACCCGCGCCATCGCCTGAGAGCGCCGAGCGCAGCCGGTCGATCCCCTCGTATGGATCGTCCCCATCCCATGACTTTCTGGAGTCTTTTCATGTCTCATGACGTATCGGCTGACGCATCGACCACCGCCGGCACCATCGGCCACCAGCAGCCCAGTCGGCTGCCCGTGCACCGCTACCAGCCGTACCACGAGCAGTTCTCGGTCGACCTGCCCGACCGCCAGTGGCCGGGCCGCCACGTCACCCGGGCGCCCCGCTGGTGCGCGGTCGACCTCCGCGACGGCAACCAGGCACTGATCGACCCCATGTCCGTCGAGCGCAAGCGCCGGATGTTCAACCTGCTCGTCGCCATGGGATACAAGGAGATCGAGGTCGGCTTCCCGGCGGCCAGCCAGACCGACTACGACTTCGTCCGCCTGCTGATCGAGTCCGATCTCATCCCCGACGACGTCACGATCCAGGTCCTGGTGCAGTGCCGCGATCACCTCATCGAGCGCACCTTCGACTCGCTGCGCGGGGCGAAGCGCGCCATCGTGCACTTCTACAACTCCACCTCGACGCTGCAGCGGCGTGTCGTGTTCGGCCTGGACAAGGCCGGGATCACCGACATCGCCACCAGTGGCGCGCGGCTGTGCCAGAAGTACGCCGAGGCGATCACGCCGGACACCGAGATCTTCTACGAGTACTCGCCCGAGTCGTACACCGGCACCGAACTGGACTACGCGCTGGAGGTGTGCAGCGCCGTCATCGACGTGTTGCAGCCGACGCCGGACCGGCCACTGATCGTCAACCTACCGGCCACGGTCGAGATGGCCACGCCCAACGTGTACGCCGACTCGATCGAGTGGATGTCGCGCCGCCTGCCGCACCGCCAGTCGGTCGTGCTGTCGGTACACCCGCACAACGACCGGGGTACCGCGGTGGCCGCCACCGAACTGGCGCTGCTGGCCGGCGCGGACCGGGTCGAGGGCTGCCTGTTCGGCAACGGCGAACGCACCGGCAACGTCGACCTGGTCACGCTGGGGCTCAACCTGTTCAGCCAGGGCATCGACCCGCAGATCGACTTCTCCGACATCGACGAGGTGAAGCGCACCGTCGAGTACTGCAACCAGCTCCCGGTGCACGAGCGGCACCCGTACGCCGGCGACCTGGTCTACACCGCCTTCTCCGGCTCCCACCAGGACGCGATCAAGAAGGGCTTCGAGGCACTGGAGCGCGACGCGGCCACCGCCGGCGTACCCGTCGACCAGTTCACCTGGGGGGTTCCGTACCTGCCGATCGACCCGAAGGACGTGGGCCGCTCCTACGAGGCGGTCATCCGGGTCAACTCGCAGTCGGGCAAGGGCGGCGTCGCCTACATCATGAAGGCCGAGCACCAGCTCGACCTGCCCCGCCGGCTGCAGATCGAGTTCTCCGGCGTGGTGCAGCGCCACACCGACGACGAGGGCGGCGAGGTCGACCCGCGCGAGATGTGGGACATCTTCGCCGGCGAGTACCTGCGCTCCGGCCGGCTCGCGCTGCGCGACTACGACAGCGCGACCGTCGACGACAAGGTCGAGGTGTCGGCGGTCATCGAGTTCGACGGGGTACGGCACACCCTCGACGGGCGCGGCAACGGCCCGATCGAGGCGTTCGTCAACGCGCTGTCCGGGGTGGACCTGGACGTCCGGGTACTCGACTACGCCGAGCACGCCCTGACGGCCGGCGAGAACGCGCAGGCGGCCGCGTACGTGGAGTGCTCGGTCAACGGGCAGACGTACTGGGGCGTCGGCGTCGACGCGAACATCCTCACGGCGTCGCTGCGCGCCGTGGTGAGCGCCGTCAACCGCGGCGTCTGACCACCCGCTCCGGATTTCCTGCCCGTCGCCCCTGGCCACCACGCCGGTGACCAGGGGCGACGGGACAACCACGATCACAGGTGTCGAAGTTGTGACGAATACGGCGCCGTGTCGTGCTGGCCGTAACCGCTCCTCATCATCCACATTGACGGGTATGCGCGCCCCTCGCCTTCTCGCCGCCCTCCTCACCGTCGCCGCCGCGGTACCGGCTGCCGCATGCACCGTCCAGAGCGGTACGCCGACTCCGACCGCCCCGTCCGCCTCGGCGGCCTCGGCCGACCCGTCCCGGGCCCGGCAGGAACTCGACGGCCTCACCGTCGCCGCACCGCAGTCCATGGCCGGCTACAGCCGGGACCGGTTCCCCCACTGGAGCCAGCAGGGCAACGGCTGCGACACCCGCGAGTACGTACTCAAACGGGACGGCACGTCGGTACAGACCAGCCAGAACTGCAAGGCCACCAGTGGGCGGTGGCTCAGCCGGTACGACAACAAGACGGCCACCGAAGCGAACACGCTCGACATCGACCACATGGTCCCGCTGGCGAACGCCTGGCGCTCCGGAGCCAACTCCTGGACCGACGACAAGCGCTCGCAGTTCGCCAACGACATCACCCGCCCGCAGCTGTTCGCCGTTTCGGCGAGCGTCAACAGGGCAAAAGGTGACCAGGACCCGTCACAGTGGAAGCCGCCCTACCACGGGTACTGGTGCGAGTACGCGCAGAACTGGGTGACCGTCAAGAAGTACTGGCAGCTGACGGTGACCCAGGCGGAGAAGGCGGCCCTCGTCGACATGTTGGGGACGTGTTAGTGGCAGAGCAGCGGACAACCGACATCAAGGCCGGCCCCGGCGGCGTGATGACCGACGAGGTCGGCGTCGTGACCGGCGACCTCACCCTGCGGACCGAACTGGACGACTCCGGCGACGCGGCGCTCCGGGTGCAGTACAAGGACGCGGCCGAGTGGTACACCGTCACCGGAGGTAAGGCCAGGCTGGCCGATCCGGCCGACCTCGATGCGGTCCACGGCATCGCGGTCGGCCTGCTCAACCGCCCGGAGGGCTGACCGGTGACGAAGGGCGCCCCGCAACACGGGACCGTGTCACGGGGCGCCCTTGGTCACCGCGCTACAGCGCGGGCCCGGCCACGGTGTCCGGCGGAATCTCGGCCGCCGCCTGCTGGGCCGCCATCCGCCCCTGCGGGGTGCGCTCCACCTCGGTCACCGGGAAGTGGCAGGCGACCTGGTGCCCGGGGGCGATCTCGCGCAGCGGCGGCACCTCCTGGGCGCACCTGTCCTGCGCCTTCCAGCAGCGGGTACGGAACCGGCAGCCGGACGGCGGGTCGATGGGGCTGGGCACGTCGCCGGTGAGCAGGACCCGTTCCCGCTGGGCCCGGTCGCGCCGGGAGGGGTCCGGCACCGGGACCGCCGACAGCAGCGCCAGCGTGTACGGGTGGAACGGGCTGGCGTACAGCGCGTCCCGGTCGGCCACCTCGACCATCTTGCCCAGGTACATCACCGCGACCCGGTCGGAGATGTGCCGCACCACCGACAGGTCGTGCGCGATGAACATGTACGTCAGGTTCAGTTCGCGCTGCAGGTCGTCGAGCAGGTTGACCACCTGGGCCTGGATGGACACGTCCAGGGCGGACACCGGCTCGTCGGCGACGATCATCTTGGGCTTGAGCGCGAGCGCCCGGGCGATGCCGATGCGCTGGCGCTGGCCGCCGGAGAACTCGTGCGGGTACCGGTTGTAGTGCTCCGGGTTGAGCCCGACCAGTTCCAGTAGCTCCTGCACCGCGCGCTTGATCCCCTGCGGCGTCGGAATGTTCTGCACCCGCAGCGGCGCGCCGACGATCGTGCCGACGGTGTGCCGCGGGTTCAGCGACGAGTACGGATCCTGGAAGATCATCTGGATGTCACGGCGCAGCTTGCGCATCGCCCCCGTGGACAGGTGAGTGATGTCGCGCCCTTCGAAGGTGATCGAACCGCCGGTCGGCTCCAGCAGGCGGGTCACCAGCCGCCCGGTGGTCGACTTGCCGCAGCCGGACTCGCCCACCACGCCGAGCGTCTCACCGGTACGGACGGAGAAGTCGATCCCGTCGACCGCCCGCACGGCGCCGACCTTGCGCTGGACGAAGGCTCCCCGGGTGATCGGGAAGTGCTTCTCCAGCCCGCGGACCTCGAGCAGGGTTTCGGTCGCCGGGCGGGTCGCGGTGCGCTCGGTCTGGGTACTGCTAGCCACAGGGTGCTCCTTTTGCGAACGATCCGCGGTCACAGCGCCGGGGCGACGTCTTCAGCGAAGATCCGCTGGCGGTCCGCCGGCGGGATGTGGCAGGCGACGCCGTGGTCGCTGCCCTCCGTCAGCGTCGGGACCTCGGAGCGGCAGGGGATGCCGTTGTGTCCCGCGTACGGGCAGCGGGGGTGGAACGCGCAGCCGCTGGGCAGGTTGATCAGGCTCGGCGGCGTGCCCTTGACCGGGATGAGCCGGTCGCGCACCTCGCGGTCGACGCGGGGCATCGAGCCGAGCAGGCCCCAGGCGTACGGGTGCTCCGGACGGCGGAAGATCGTCTCGGCGGTGCCGTACTCGACCGACTTGCCGCCGTACATCACCAGGATGTCGTCGGCCAGCTCGGCGACCACGCCCAGGTCGTGCGTGATCATGATGACCGCCGAGTGGAACTCCTCCTGCAGGTCCCGGATGAGGTCGAGGATCTGCGCCTGCACCGTCACGTCGAGCGCCGTGGTCGGCTCGTCGGCGATGAGCAGCTCGGGGTTGTTCACCAGGGCCATCGCGATCATCGCACGCTGGCGCATACCGCCCGAGAACTGGTGCGGGTAGTCGTCCACCCGCTTCGCCGGCTGCGGGATGCCGACCCGGTCGAGCATGTCGATCGCGCGCTGGCGGGCGGCCTTCTTGGAGACGTTGTGGTGCACCCGGTACGCCTCGACGATCTGGGCGCCGACGGTGAAGTACGGGTGCATCGCGGTCAGCGGGTCCTGGAAGATCATCGCCATCCGCTTGCCGCGGAGCGAGCGCACCCGCTCCGGCGTGGCGGAGATGAGTTCCTCACCGTCGAGCCAGACCTCGCCGGACACCTTCGTCTTTCCCATCCGGTGCAGGCCGAGGATGCCCAGGCTGGTCACGCTCTTGCCGGAGCCGGACTCGCCCACGATGCCGAGGGTCTTGCCGCGCTCCAGGCTGAACGACAGGCCGTCCACCGCCTTGACCAGACCGTCGTCGGTCGGGAAGTGGATACGCAGGTTACGGACGTCGAGGAAGGGCTGTGCCCCGGACGGCTGGGAGCCGCCGGCCGCCGGCTGTCCACCAACAAGCAGATCGGTCGCCATGTCCACCCCTTTCATGAAAGCCGGACGCGCGGGTCGATCATGGCGTACACGATGTCGACGATGAAGTTCGCGAGCACGATGAAGAGCGCGCCGAAGAGCGTCACGCCCAGCACGACCGGCAGGTCCTTGGTGTTGACGGCGTCGATCGACAGGCGGCCGATGCCGGGGAGGCTGAACACGGACTCGGTGAGGATCGCGCCGCCGAGCACCGCGCCGAGGTCGAGGCCGAAGATGGTGACGATGGGCGTCAGGACCGAGCGCATCGCGTGCTTGCCGATGACCGTGCGCTCACGCAGGCCCTTCGCCCGGGCGGTGCGGATGTAGTCCTCACCGACCGTCTCGAGCATCTGGGCACGGGTCAGTCGGGCGTAGGTGGCCGCGTACAGCAGCGCGAGGGTGACCCAGCCGAGGAAGAGCTTGTTGGCCCAGCCGAAGGGGTCGTCGGCCAGGTTGACGTACTCCCCGCCCTTGAGCCAGTGCAGGTTGTGCACGAAGACCAACTGGGCGAGCAGGCCGGTGAAGTAGATGGGCAGCGACACACCGGCCAGCGCGACGACCATCATGACGCGGTCGAGGATCGATCCGCGCCGCAGCGCGGAGATGACGCCGGCGAGTACGCCACCGAGGAGCCAGATGACCGCGGCACCGACGGCAAGCGAGGCCGTCACCGGCAGGCGGTCGAGCAGCAGCGGCCAGACCGGGCGGTCGTTACGGAAGGAGTAGCCGAAGCAGGGCGCCGCGCAGTGCGTCTTGTCCGGACCGTTGTCGTAGTCCCGGCCGGCCACGAGGCCCTTCATGAACTCCCCATACTGCACGTAGACCGGCTTGTCGAGGCCGAGCTTGCGTGCGGTGGCCGCCACGTCCGCCGGCGTCGCCGACTTGCCGACGTACAGCTCGGCCGGATTGGAGCCGGCGAGCTTGGGGACCATGAAGAACACCCCGAACGTGACCATCGAAATGATGATCAGCAGTACGACCGAGGTCACCACCCGGCGAAGGATGTAATTGATCATGTTCTAGGCCTCGCGCCGGCCGGCGCCACGGGGGTTGCCCGCGGCGCCGGCCGGCGCGGTGGCCGTCACCTGCCTTCTACTACTCGCGCGAGAGGGGTAGGGACCGGCTCACTTGCCGTCGCTGAGACCCAGCTGACCGAAGCTCCACTCGCCCCAGTACTGGTCCTGGAAGACGTTGGTCAGCCGCGGGTTGCGGTAGTTGATCGCCTTCTCGTACACGAACGGCACCAGGGTCGCCGAGTCCATCACCTTGGCGTTGATCTGGCCCCAGATCTCCTGCGCCTTCTTGGCGTCCGGCTCGGCCTTGGCCTTGTCGATCAGGCTGTTGATCTCCGGGTCGTTCAGCTCCGGGTAGTTGTTGTTACCGCTCGGCAGGATCATCCGGCCGTCGACGAGCACGTCGAGGTAGCCGTAACCGGTCGGGAAGTCGGCCAGCCAGCCGGCGACCATGATCCCGTAGCCCTTGGCGTGCACGTTGGCGGGCGAGCCGATGGTCGACCGGAAGTACAGCGACGCGTCACCCTGGTCGATCGTGGCCTTGATGCCGACCGCCGCCAGCGACTGCTGGAGCGCCTCGGCCATCTTGGGCTCCTTGCCCTTGTTCCGGACCGCGATCTTGGTCTCGAAACCGTCCGGCTTGCCGCAGAGCTTCAGCTCCTCCTTGGCCTTCTCGACCTGGGGCTTGCCGCTCTTGGTGTTGTACGGGTCGAGGTTCGGGTCGTGCCCACCGATGTTCGGCGGCAGCATGTTGACGCCGATGTCACCGCCGTTCTCCGAACCACCGCGGGCGGTCTGGATCGCGGTCTTGTCCGTGGCGTACTGCACGGCCTTGCGGCAGTGGATGTTGTCGAACGGCGCGACCTGGGTGCTGAGCGCCGCGTAACGGATCGCACCGTTGTTCGGGGCGTCGGCGTTCTTCTTCAGGTTCGCGTCGAGCAGGATCTTGGCCTGGGCCGCCTGCTGCACACCGGTCTGCCCGAAGTCGAGGTCGAGCGTGCCGTCAAGCAGCTGCTTGTCGAGCTCGTCCGCGTTCATCTGGAGCGTCATCTCGATCCGGTCCGGCAGCGCCTTGCGGGTCTTGTCGGTGGCCGGGTCCCAGTGCGGGTTGCGCACCATCGTGAGCTTCTTGCCCGGGTCGAAGGTCTCGACCATGTACGGGCCGGTCGAGATCGGGTGGTCGGTGTACTTCTCACCGGTGTCCTTGGCCTTCGGCACCGCGCCGGCCGCCATGACCAGCAGGTACGGGAAGTCCGAGAAGGGCTGCGCCAGCTTGAAGGTGATGGTGGAGTCGTCCGGCGTCTGGACCGACTTCAGGCCCAGCTTCTCCGGGTCGGTGTCCTTGTACGGGCCGGGGTAGTTCTGCCCCTGGTCGAGCATCTCCTTCAGGTACGTCGGACCGCCGGAGAGCACGTCCTGCGCCCAGGTGCGCTCGATGCCGTACTTGACGTCCTTGGAGGTGACCGGCGTGCCGTCCTCGAACTTCAGGCCCTTCTTGAGCTTGAAGGTGTAGGTCAGCTTGTCGGCGCTGATCTCCGGCAGGGCCTCGGCCATGTCGGGCTCCAGGAGCAGCCCGTCCTTACCCGGCTTGGAGGCCGGGGTGATCAGCGTGCGGTTGTAGAACGACCGCATGAAGTTCTGGCCGGACGCGTAGTAGATCCGGGTCGGGTCGAGCGAGTCGACGTCCGAGGTGTACCCGAACCGCAGCGTGCCGCCCTTCTTGTCGGACGGGTTCACCACACCGGTGACACCGGCGTTGTATCCGGCGCTGCTCTTGGTGTCCTTGTCACTGGAAGAACCGCCGCCACCACAGGCGGTCAGTCCGAGAGCGACGGCGACCGTACCGGCCACCACCGCCCCTCTCTTGATCCTCACTGGATATTCCCTCCTTGTTTGCCACGGCCCTCCGGGGAGTTGGGCCATCGTGGCGGTAATGCGAGTGGGGTGGTGGGTGACCACCCGGGTCGAGTGGTCACCGGCCGGTTGGTCAGTGGTTTGCCGGTGGCGCCGAGCGCTCAGCGGTTCGCCCGTGGGGCCCGGCGTTCAGCGGTTCGCCCGTGGGGCCCGGTGCTCGGCGGTTCGACGTAGGGCCCGGCGCTCAGCGGTTCGACTTGGGGTCGAGCGCATCGCGCAGGCCGTCGCCGAAGAGGTTGAAGGCCAGCACGGTAATGAAGATCGCCATGCCGGGAACGAGCATGTACATCGGGTCGTGCTCGTAGTAGTTGACCGCGTCCGACAGCAGCCGGCCCCACGACGGGGTGGGCGACGGCACACCGACGCCGAGGAACGACAGGGCCGCCTCGAAGAGGATGTTCGTCGGGATGATCAACGTCGAGTAGACCAGGATCGGCGCCGCCAGGTTGGGCAGCAGTTCCCGGAAGATGATGCGGAAGTTGCTGGCGCCGATGCTCCGCGCCGCCTCGACGAACTCCCGCTCGCGCAGCGAGAGCGCCTGACCGCGCACGATGCGACCAATATAGGGCCAACTAAATCCGCCGATGATTAGTACGATGACGGTGACGCGGTACCAGTACGTCGGGGGGAGGACGGAGATCAGCGCGATCGCGAAGAGAATCAGCGGGAACGCCAGGATCAGGTCCATGAAGCGGCTGAACAGCGAGTCGACCCAGCCGCCGAAGAAGCCGGCGGTGATGCCGACCACGATACCGATGAACACCGCCAGCACCGTGGCGAGCAGCGCGATGAGCAGGGAGGTCTGTGCGCCGTAGATGATCTGGCTGAACAGGTCGCGACCGGTCACCGGCTGCACGCCGAGCAGGTAGTCCGCGCTGATCCCGCCCCAGGTCCCGATCGGCGGGATACCGCCGAGGTTCGCGTCGATCTTGTCCTGGTGGTACTCGTTCACCGGGTGGCCGAAGAACTTGTTGAGCACCGGCGCCAGGAGGGCGACCAGGATCAGGAAGACGATGACCACGCCGCCGCCGAGGGCGACCCTGTCGCGCTTGAGCCGCGTCCAGGCGATCCGGCCGAGCGAACGGCCCTCGATCGCCTGGCCGTTCGCGGCCGGCGTCTCCTCCTGCGCTGGCGGCGTCACATCGGTGCTCGATGTCACCGGTCCGACTGTCATGAACGCCGTGCCCCTCCTCCGACCGCCGCACGGAGCCACAGCAGCGACCGTCGGGGCATCACTGCCACGTCGGCGTAACCGGGGCCCGTTGCAGGCGGCAACCGATCTGGTCGCCCTTGCATGGACTCCTGCGGCTCCCAACCATAGGACACGCGTACCGTGACCTCGCAGGGAGTACAGCCGAAGACAGACTCGGTCAGTCGTCTTCGATGGGGGAACCCTGTCGCCCAGACTCCCTGGCGTCAAGTGCAGGATGCCCGGCCGTAACCAAGTTCAGGCCACACCGTGATGGTGGCGTGACCGCGAATCATCCGTTCGGCGGCCGGCCGCCACCCATGGGATGACAGCCGGTACAGCAACGGCTGTCCCGGATGCGCCGACGAACCGACGCCCGCCGGGCGCCCCGGTCGCGCGGTGGGCGTCGGTTCGCACGTGGCCGGTCGGTCAGATCGCGCGCCGGCCCTCGAACGCCCGGCCCAGCGTGATCTCGTCGGCGTACTCCAGGTCGCCGCCGACCGGAAGGCCGCTCGCCAGCCGGGTGACGTTCAACCCCATCGGCTTGACCAGCAGCGCCAGGTAGGTCGCGGTCGCCTCGCCCTCGGTGTTCGGGTCGGTGGCGAGGATCAGCTCCTTCACGTCACCGGCGGACAGCCGGGTCATCAGCTCGCGGACCTTGAGGTTGTCCGGTCCGACCCCCTCCAGCGGGTTGATCGCGCCGCCGAGCACGTGGTACCGGCCGCGGAACTCGCCGGTACGCTCGATCGCCACCACGTCCTTGGGCTCCTCGACCACGCACAGCACCTCGTTGGTGCGGCGCGGGTCGCGGCAGATCCGGCACTGCTCGGACTCGGCGACGTTGTAGCAGGTCGCGCAGAACTTCACCAGGTCCTTGACCCGGTGCAGCGCCGCGGCCAGCCGCTTGACGTCCACCGCGTCCGCGGCCAGGACGTGGAAGGCGATGCGCTGGGCACTCTTCGGCCCGATACCGGGTAACCGGCCGAGTTCGTCGATCAGATCCTGGATTGCGCCTTCGTACACGACCCGCCTACATTCCGGGGAGGCCGAGGCCGCCCGCGAGTGGACCCATCTTCTGCTCGGTGAGCGTGCGCGCCTGGTCCGCGGCGTTGTGCAGCGCGGCGAGCACCAGATCCTCGAGCGTCTCGACGTCGTCCGGGTCGACCGCCTTCGGGTCGATCTTCACACCGGTCACCTCGCCCGTGCCGGTCACCGTCACCGTGACCAGTCCACCACCGGCGGTACCGGTAAGCTCAGTCTCCGCGAGCTGAGCCTGGGCCGCAGCCATCTGCTGCTGCATCTTCTGAGCCTGCTTCATCAGCTGCTGCAGGTTCGGCTGTCCACCGGGGCGCACGGGTTACTCCTTCACGTCGACTGCGATTCGCCAGCCTAGTCGGTCGTACCGCTGAGATTACGCGGCGTTCGCATTCCCATACCCTGGATCGGCTCCAGACCGAACCGCCGGTAGTACCGGACCAACGGCGGGTCGCAGAGCAGGTCGACGGAGTACAGGTGGCCCAGCCGGTCGAGCATGCGGCGCATGAGCTTGGCGCCGACACCACGGCCGCGGTACTCGGGTACGACCTCCAGCCACGGGATGAAGGCGGCCGCCACGCCGTCGGAGAGCGCGTTGACGAAGCCGATGACCCTGTCCCCCACGATGGCGAATTCCACGGCGTAGCTGCCGCGCAGCGCATCCTGGAAGGTCGCCTGCGTGGGCGGGGACGGCCAGCCCTCGAAGAAGTCGGCGGCCCGGGGAACCGGTTCGTACCCGTATCCGCTGCGGTAAACGATCTTCTCTTTCACCGTCGTCCGTCGTCGATCTTCTCCGCACCCAGCGCCTCGGCAAGCAGCCGCAGCGCCTGCTCCTCACTCGACTCGCGGACCACCCGCTCGTCGATGACCTCGTCGGTCGGCTCGTCGCCGGGGTCGAAGCCGGGATACTGCGGGTCGTACACCGGCGGGTCGTAGTCCGGGTCGTACGGCGGCTCGTCCGCCGGGGCGGCGTCCCGGAAGCCACCGGCGTTCGGCCCCCGGTTGGCCCCGCGGCCGGCCGGACCGGCGGGCGCCGGGGAGACCGGGGCCTCGGCCGGGACCGGCTGGCGGCTCCCGGCCGGTACGCGACCGGCCGCACCCGCCGCGGCGGCACGCGCGGCGGCGAGCGCCGCGGACCGAGCGCCGGACGCGCCGGTGGCAGGCGGCTGGTCGGCGGCGGACGGGCGGCCGGCGGTGGCCGGCTGAGCGGCGGCGGATGGCTGGTCGGCAGTGAACGGGCGGCCGGCGGCGGCCGGCTGAGCGGTAGCGGGTGGCCCGGCCGGGGCGGTGCGGGCCGCCGTCATGGACTCGGCCACGCCGCTCGTCACCGGCTTGTCGGCCGGGGCAGCGGCCGGCGCCTGGCCGCCCGGGCGGGCCGGCTCGGGCCAGTCGTCCACCACGGCCGTCGGTGCCGGCGCGGCGGCGGTCGCACCGCCGGGTCGGGCCGGCGTCGGCCAGCCGTCGTCACCGGTGGCCGGGGCCTGGCTCGCGCGCGGCCCGGGGGCCGGGTGGCCGGGCGGGGCGGGTGGCGGGGCCGGCTGCGCGGGGCCGGCGGGGCCCCGCGCGGGAGCCGCGCCCCGCGGCGCCCCGCCCTGCGGGCCGCCGACCTCGCAGCGCACCTGCCAGGTGCCCCCGAGGACCTCGGTCATCGCCTGGCTCAATACGTCGGCCGACCTGGAAAGCATCTCGGCGAGGGGGCGGTGCTGGAGCAGCAGAACGACGGTGTTGCCCTCGACCTCGCGCACGGTCGCGTCACGCGCGAGCGCCGCGGTGGCCTTCTTCTTACGCCCGGTGGCGCTGACGATCTCGTCCCAGACCCGCCGGACGGCAGCGGCGTCGAGGATTCCCGGCGCGCGGGCCTCGTCGGACGGCTGACCGACCGGTGTCGCGTGACCGGGAGCGTCGCCGGATGGCGGTTGGTGGGGAGCACCCCGACCGAGCGGCGCGGCGGCGGGCGGCGACACGGCAGCCGGCGGCGCGGCGGCGGGCGGCGACACGGCGGCCGGCGGCGCGGGAGCCGGTGGCGGCGCGGCGGCGGGCGGCGACGCGGCAGCCGGCGGCGCGGGAGCCGGTGGCGGCGCGGCGGCGGGTGACGGCGCGGCGGCGGGTGACGGCGCGGCGGGCGGCGGCGCGGCGGGCGGCGGCGCGGGAGCCGGCGGGGCGGCCACCGGCGCGGCGAGACCGGCCGTGGCTGCCTCCCCCACCGCACCCAACCGGCGCTCCATGCGCTCCAGCCGTTGCAACAGGGCGACGGACGAGTCGTCGGCGCCGGGCAGCAACATGCGCGCGGTGACCAGCTCCAGCAGCAGCCGGGGCGCGGTGGTGCCACGCATCTCCGTAAGGCCGCCATGGACGATGTCGGCGAAGCGCGACAGCGTCGCCGGGCCGATCCGCGCGGCCTGGGCAGCCATCCGATCGAGCTGGTCGTCGGGGGCGTCGAGCAGCCCCTTGGTGACCGCGTCCGGTACCTGCTGCAAGACGATCAGGTCACGCAGCCGTTCCAGCAGGTCGGAGGCGAACCGGCGCGGGTCGTGCCCGGCCTCGGCGACGCGGTCGACGGTGGCGTACGCGGCGGCACCGTCACCGGCGGCGAGCGCGTCGCACATCTCGTCGATCAGGGCGACGTCGGTGACCCCGAGCAGGGCCACGGCACGGGCGTAGCTGACCCCCTCGGGGCCGGCGCCGGCGATGAGCTGGTCGAGCACCGACAGGGTGTCCCGGGCACTGCCGCCACCGGCGCGCACCACCAGCGGGAAGACCGCGGGCTCGACCTGGACCCCCTCGCCCTCGCAGAGCTTCTCCAGGTACGGTCGGAGCACGCCGGGCGGGATGAGCCGGAAGGGGTAGTGGTGGGTACGCGACTTGATCGTGCCGAGCACCTTCTCCGGCTCGGTCGTCGCGAACACGAACTTGACGTACTCCGGCGGCTCCTCGACCAACTTCAGCAGGGCGTTGAAGCCAGCGGACGAGACCATGTGAGCCTCGTCGATCACGTACACCTTGAAGCGGCTGCTGACCGGTGCGAAGAACGCCCGTTCCCGCAGGTCGCGGGCATCGTCCACGCCACCGTGGGAGGCCGCGTCGATCTCGATGACGTCGATCGAACCGGAACCGTCGGGAGCCAGGTCGCGGCAGGACTGGCACTCCCCGCACGGCTCCGGGGTCGGCCCCTTCTCACAGTTGAGCGAGCGGGCCAGGATCCGGGCGCTGCTGGTCTTGCCGCAGCCGCGCGGCCCGGAGAAGAGGTAGGCGTGGTGCAGCCGGCCACTGCGCAGCGCCTGGGCCAGTGGCTCGGTCACGTGCTCCTGGCCGATGACCTCGGCGAAGGTGCGTGGACGGTACTTGCGGTAAAGCGCGAGCGCCATCTGCGACCTCCTCGCCGCCGTCATCGGGGCCGCACGCCACGGTAGCGCCTATGCCCGACAAAAAGGGGCCCCCCGTGCACCCGTCAGAGCCCGCTTACCCTTGCTGCCTTCCGGCCCTGGGGGAGTTCACAGGATGTACGCCGCACGAGGGGCGACACCTACTGTACCCGGTTCCGCGGCGGCGGACGCTATGGGTATCCTTCTCGGCGGAGGATTCGCCTAGAGGCCTAGGGCGCACGCTTGGAAAGCGTGTTGGGTTCACACCCTCACGAGTTCGAATCTCGTATCCTCCGCCAGCCTGAAAAGGCAAAACGCAGGGCCGGTCCGCCACGGACCGGCCCTGCGTGCGACTACGGCACACCAGCCACCCCTCACCTCGTCGCACACCGCCCAGCGGTCGGTAAGGCGCATCCGATGGCGTACCTCACGACGTTCACCTGCGATTTCTCCGGCGCTGCCGGCCGTCGCCGGGCCCCTCCAGCCCGCAAAGAAGAGGGATGGTGGCACAGATCACAGTACGGCTCGACGCTGGAGCGGGAAGGCACCGTCGTCGCCTTCCCGCTCCGCCGTCGCCGTGACCGTCGGGCGATGACCCGGCCGAAGCGCGATGATCCGGCCGAAGTCAGTACTCGAAGACCGTCGAGTAGACGGTCTGTTTCGTTCCCTCCGTCTCCACGGAGACCCGGAAGTCGGCGTCCGGCTTCGGGTGGCCGAGGTAGGTCACGACGGTACGGTCAGGCGTCAGCGGCCAGCCCCACTTCCGGACGTCCGGATCGTGCGCCAGCGGTATCCGGTCGGCCGGCCCGGGTGAACCGCCACGGAGATCGTTGCGCTCCAGGAACGAACGCACACAGGTCTCGTCGGCCGTGAAGGTGAGGAAAGCCGTGCCCCCGATGACGGCGTCGTAGTAGTAGTAGTGCAGGTTCTCGACCGGGCAGTCCGGCAACGTGATGTGGAATTTGTCGGCCGTACCCTCGAGCGACCTGAACAGCGAGCTGCCCGGGTACGCGCGCCCGTCGACGAGCGCGCGCCCCCGCCACACCACGAGGCCACCGAGGACGATCACGAGCGCCACGATCGACACGGTCGACACGATGAGCCACACCCATAGACGTCGCCCGCGCGTGGGCCGCGACTCAGCCACGCTCATCCCCTGATCTCGTACGTGCCGCTGTGGCCACGCAATCCCATGCACCTCTTCAAGTGATTCATTTCGCTCGGACGCGTGATGGAGCCTAGAGGCCAGGGCGTGCGCCCGCCGCCGGCATAGCACGAAGTATGTCAATGCATCACATCGATGACATGCCGAGCGGGCCACGGCCGCCGGCCCGGTTCATCCGCGCGGCGATCCACGCGCCGGTCAGACGCGGTCGACCGAACCGGACGCGCGGGGAGCAGTCGCGGGAGCGGACCTCGCCGTACGTCCCCCGCGTGCCCTGGATCACCTCGGTCCGAGTGTCCTCAATCACTCCATCCGCCGGCCGATCACTCCGGTCGAGATCTCGTCCCTTTTGGCGCGATCATGCACTTTGCGCGAGCAACAACATGGATCGGAGTGGACCGTATGGCCATCGACACCACGGCGGGCAAGGAACGTACCAACTGGTTCGCCGACCGGAGCGTGACCACGAAAATCCTGGCCAGCCTCCTGGTGGCGTGCCTGACGACCGGCCTGGTCCTGGCGGTCGCACTGGCCCGGATGGCCACCCTGCGCGACAGCGCCCAGCAGATCCGCGACGGGGCCATCACCCCGATCGTGAACCTCAGCGAGATCCGCCGGGCCTTCCTCCAGACCCGGGTCGACAGCCTCGCCGACCAGACCATGGCCACGGACGCCAGCAGCCCCGAGCACCAGGCGTACCTCAAGGACGTCACCGCGATGGAGAGCGCCCTCGCCACCTACGGCCGCAACGACCTGTCGGCCGAGGAGCGGGCCACCCTGGACGACCTCAGCAAGTCGTGGACGTCCTACAACGACGTCGTCGCCAACCAGCTCATCCCGCTCGGCTGGGCCGGCAAGATGGTCGAGTTCGGGATCATCCGCACCCAGAAGGTCAAGCCGCTCTCGGCGCAGATCCAGACCGACCTCGACAAGCTGATCGCCAGCTCGAACCAGCGGGTGACCGCCCGAATGAAGGCCAACACCGCCGCGTACGACACCGCGCTCGTCACGGTGCTGACGACCGCGGCGGTCGGCATCGTGCTGTCCGTCCTGCTCGCGCTGATCACCGTACGCTCGATCATCGGCTCCGTCCGCAAGGTCTCCGGGGTGGTGGAGCGGCTCGCCGAGGGCGACCTGACCCGCTCAGCCGACGTACACAGCGGTGACGAGCTGGGCCGGATGGCATGCGGCCTCGACACCGCCACCGCCCGGCTGCGCGAGATGGTCGGCGCGGTGGCCGACAGCGCCCAGGCGCTGGCCGGCTCCGGCGAGGAGCTGGCCGCGGTCAGCAAGCAGATCACCGAGTCCTCGGCGCAGACCTCCAGCCAGGCCGGCATCGTCTCGGAGGCCGCCGATCACATCAGCCGCAACGTACAGACCCTCGCCTCCGGCGCCGAGCAGATGGGCGCCTCGATCGGCGAGATCTCGTCGAACGCCACCGAGGCGGCCCGTGTCGCCCAGGAGGCGGTCCAGGCGGCCGGCTCAGCCAGCACCACGATCAACCAGCTCGGTACGTCCTCGGCGGAGATCGGCAACGTGATCAAGCTCATCACCTCGATCGCCGAGCAGACGAACCTGCTCGCCCTCAACGCCACCATCGAGGCGGCCCGCGCCGGCGAGGCCGGCAAGGGCTTCGCCGTGGTCGCCAGCGAGGTCAAGGACCTCGCCCAGGAGACCGCGCGCGCCACCGAGGACATCGCCCGGCGCATCCACGTCATCCAGGGTGATGCTGGTCATGCCGTCGAGGCGATCGGCCGCATCGGCGACGTCATCGGCCGGATCAACGACTACTCCACGATGATCGCCTCTGCCGTCGAGGAACAGAGCGCCACCACCAGCGAGATGGTCCGGAACGTCGCCGAGGCATCCACCGGCGCCGCCGACATCGCCGGCAACATCACCGGCGTGGCCACCGCCGCCCAGTCGACCAACACGGGCATCGCCGAGACCAACCGCGCCGCCGCCGACCTGGCCCGGATGGGTAGCGAGCTGCAGCAGCTCGTGGGCCGCTTCCGGTACTGACGGCCGACCGGACGACCAGCGCCGACCGGCAAGCAGGAGGCCCGGACCACACCAGGTCCCGGCCTTCGTGCTGTCAGCCGTGCAGTGACGTCAGGGCACGACCGCACCGCCCGTCCGGCATCCGCCCGGGTGGGATCACGGCCGGTATCCGCCCGGCTGGGTTCAAAGATCAACGGCCGGGCCGCCCTCCTGGGGCTGCCCGGCCGTTCGACCTGTTCACAAGCGGTGGCGGCGGGATTTGAACCCGCGGAGGGGTTGCCCCCTCACACGCTTTCGAGGCGTGCTCCTTAGGCCACTCGGACACACCACCGCCGAGAAGGGTACATGACGCGCCAACGGGTTGTCGCGCACCCCACGCCGAAGCCGCCTGGCAGGATCAACGGCATGAGTACGCATATCGGCGCCAAGCCGGGTGAGATCGCGGAGCGGGTCCTCCTACCGGGCGACCCGCTGCGCGCAAAGTGGATCGCCGAGCACTTCCTCGACGACGCGAAGTGCTACTCGACGGTCCGCAACATGTTCGGCTTCACCGGGACGTACCGTGGCGTACCCGTCTCGGTGCAGGGCTCCGGCATGGGCATGCCGTCGGCTTCGATCTACACGCACGAACTGATCAACGAATATGGTGTCAAGACGGTCATCCGGGTCGGCAGCTGCGGCGCGCTCTCCCACGACCTGGGCCTCCGCGACGTGATCGCGGCCAGCGCCTCGAGCACCGACTCGGCGATGAACCGGGTGCGCTTCGACGGCCTGGTCGACTACGCGCCGGTAGCCGACTTCGGGCTGCTGCGCACCGCGGTGGACATGGCCGCGGCCAGGGGCGTCGAGATGACCGTCGGCCCGGTGCTGGCCGCCGACGCGTTCTACACCGACCGGCCCGACCTGTACGACCGGCTCGCCGACTACGGCGTGCTGGCCGTGGAGATGGAGTCCGCGGCGATCTACACGATCGCGGCCCGGTACAAGGCCCGGGCGCTGACCGTCCTGACCGTCAGCGACCACATCCGCACCGGTGAGAAGACCAGCTCCGAGGAGCGCGAGCAGACCTTCAACCAGATGGTGGAGATCGCGCTCGACACGATCATCGCCTGAACGTGATCGTCTCTCCTTGATCGTCACAACTTTCCCGAAGTCGTGGTCTCGGCACCCCCGGAGACCACGACTTCCCGGAAGTTGTGACGATCAAGGGGCCTGATCGGAACTCAGCGCCGCCGGGCGAAGAAGTCCAGCAGCAACGCCGCGCATTCGGCTTCGAGTACCCCGGCGTACACCTCGGGCCGGTGGGTGAGCCGCCGGTCGCGTACCACGTCCCACAGCGACCCGACGGCCCCCGTCTTGGGCTCCCAGGCACCGAAGACGAGCGTCCGCACGCGGGCCAGGACCAGCGCGCCGGCACACATCGTGCACGGTTCGAGGGTGACCACCAGCGTGCATCCGTCGAGGTGCCAGCCGTCACCGTGGACGGCCGCCGCCCGACGCATCGCGACGATCTCGGCGTGGCCGGTCGGGTCGCCGGTCAGCTCCCGCTCGTTGCGACCGGTCGCGAGCTCCCGTCCGTCCGGCCCGTACAGGACCGCACCGACCGGGACGTCGTCGGCGTCGGGCGCCGCACCGCCGATCGGTCGGAGCGGAACGGCGACCTCCAGGGCCCGCCGCATCCATGCCTCGTGCCGGACCCGCCGCCCGGCAACCTCGGGGGACCGGCTCACCCCTCGCGCAACTCCTCCATCTCGTCGCCGCACCCGATGACCTGGCACACCTCGGCGGTCACGTCCGACGGCAGCATGCCCTCCCGCGCGCACAGTTCCAGCAGCCGGCGCGCGGGCATGCCCAGGTCCGACAGCAGATCAGGGTCGCCGATGGGCTCGATGCCGGCCCCGGCCGCGCCCGGCTCCTCCTCATCGGCGCCGTGCCGGACGCTCCGCGCCTCGCCGGTGGCCCGGTCGATGTCGATGGCAGGCTCCTCGACGTCACCGAGCAGCAGCGCACCGAGGCGGGACTCCTCGGCGAACGTCGAGTCGGATCCGAAGACCCTCAGGTCCTCACCCTCGTCGAGGCGCAGGATCGCGAGGTAGGTCTCGTCGGACTCGACGAAGAGCAGCGACACCTCCGCGTCGGGCTCGGCGTCGCGGAGCAGGTCGGCCACCTCGTCGATGTCCGCGGCCCCGGACAGATCCATTTCGGTCGCGATCCAGCCGTCCGGACCGCGGACGGCGGCAGCAGCGAAGTACGACACGGTCCCCCCGGTCGATGTGGTCGGTACTGCGGGAACCCTATGAGATCAGCGTATGTCCCCACGAGTGGACGCTAGCCGAGAATATGCAGCCAGGGTGTCCGCTGCCCGCCGACTGCGCGCTGACACCCCGTCGTGTCGCACGATGGAGTGATGACCATGACGCCACCACCCGCCCCGGTCGCGGCGGTGCCACCGCCGGTCGCGGATCGGTACGCCTAACCGGCGAGGCGACGGCGCCTGGCGATGAGTTCCCGCAGCCGGTCGGTACGCGCCCCGCGGGGCTGCACCCGGTCACGCAGCGCCTTCGCGTCGGCCAGCTCGGCGAGGAGCCGGAGCCGACGGCGGCGCCGGTCCGGGTCGAGCCGCTGCAGCGTCAAAGCCATACGGCCGAGACTGAAGGCCCGCCGCCCGTACGTCAAGGTGGCGTACCTTCAGCAATCATCCAGGCACGAACGGCTACCCGGAGCGGTACCGTGTGCGGCCGGAAGGGCACGGCGGGTACCCGCGCGGCCGCCGATCGGTACGGCCGTCGGATCCGGACCTGTCACCAGAGCACCCAGTCGCCGGCGGCCCACCGTACCGCGACCACGATCATCGCGATGGCCAGACCGACGGCCGTCGACACGGCGAGGCCGACGGCCGCGCCCCGGTCCCCCATGCGGGCGAGCACCGCGGCCACGACCCAGGCGACCAGCCCCGCGGCGATACTGATCCAGGCGTACCCGCCGGCGTCGGACCCGAGCAGTCCGAACAGCATCATCCACAGCCCGCCGGCCACCATGCCCAGGGCGACGGCCCCGCCCCGGATCGGGAACGGTTCCCGGAAGACCGGACGCGGCGGGCCGACCGGGAACAGCCCCGACGGCAGCCGGATCGCCTCGCGCCGGGGCAACCGGTAGGGCGGTCCGTACGGTCCCGGCGGCGGCCAGCCGGCGGCCGGTGGCGCACCGGCCTGCGGCGGCCAGCCGGGCGGCGCGGGTCGCACGGGCGGCGCGGATCGCACGGGCGGCGCGGAGGGCACCGGCGGCGCCGGCGAAGCTACCGGTACTCCCGGGACCACGCCCGGTTCCGGCCCGGACGTCGTCTTCTCCGGCGGACCGGTGGAGGCGCCGCTGCCGGGCGGCGCCCACGGCGACGGCCGGCCCGGGTCCGTGCCGGCCGCGTCGTCGCTCATGTCACTGTCCACCGCATCGCAGCCTAGCGCCGAGTCGGGGTGGATCTCACCGGTGGCGGCACCTCGACCCACGCACAGCGCGTGGCTGGCACCATGATCGGATGCGCCACCACCTCCTGCGTACACCGACGGCCGGCCCGACCGTACGGATCCTGGCCGCCGGCCTGCTCGTGGTCGCCCTGGCCGGCGGCTGCGGCGGTACGTCCACGGAACGCCCGGCCGGCGTTCCCGTCACCGGCACGCCGGTCGCGAGCGGCGGGCCTTCCGCGCGGCAGACGCCTCCGCCGGCCGCCGTACCCGGGTCCTCCGGCACGCCCGCAGCCTCCGTGCCTCCCGGCGCCGACCCGCCGCCGGTGGCCGACGTGCACCACGTGTTCCCGGTGGCCGGCCGGGCCGACTACGGCCGCACCCACCACGACTACCCGGCGACCGACATCTTCGCCGCGTGCGGATCGGCGGTACAGGCGCCGGCGGACGGCGTGGTCCTCGAGGTGAACCGGGTGGACCGGTTCGACCCGGCTCACCCGGACGGCGCGGACAAGGGCGGCCTGTCCGTGTCGATCCGCGGCGACGACGGCGTGCGCTACTACGGCTCACATCTGGCGGCCATCGACCCCGGCGTCGACGCCGGCACCCGGCTCCGCGCCGGTATCCAGATCGGCGTGGTCGGCAAGACGGGGAACTCCAGCCAGGTGTGCCATCTGCACTTCGGCATCTCACCGGTCTGCCAGCGCACCGGTGACTGGTGGGTACGCCGAGGTGTGATCTTCCCGTGGAGGTACCTGGACTCCTGGCGGGCCGGCGGCAACCTCTCCCCCGCCGACGAAGCCGCCGCCTGGCAGCGCGACCACGGCTGCCCCACGGCGCCCACGCCGGGTACCCGCTGAGCCCGGCGCACGTCACCCCCCGGCGGAAGTCACCCCCGGGCAACGACCCGGCGGGGGGGTGTCACCCGGCAGGGGTCACCTGGACAGCATGGGCCGGCGCACCCGCTCGCGGAGCAGGATCCACAGCGCCTCGACGCCGTCCTTCCAGGTGATCTTCTTGCCTTCTTCCCGGCTCCGGGCCCGGTAGCTGATCGGCAGCTCGTACGGGCGGTAGCCGTTGCGCAGCAGCTTGCCGGTGACCTCGGCCTCCATGCCGAAGCCCTTCGACTTGATGTTCAGCGACCGGTACAGGTCGAGGGGCATCACCTTGAAGCAGGTCTCCAGGTCGCCGATGTAGCAGTTGAAGAGGATGTTGGCGGCCGTGGTGACGCCCTTGTTGCCCATCACGTACCAGAACGAGAAGGAGCTGTGCCCGCCGAAGGTCCGATTCCCGTAGACCACGGTGGCCTTGCCCTCGAGGATCGGGGCGAGCAGGCGGGGGATGTCCTGGGGGTCGTACTCGAGGTCGGCGTCGAGGATGACCAGGTAGTCGCCGACGGCCTGGGCGACCGCCGTCCGGATCGCGGCGCCCTTGCCCTGGTTGCGCTCGTGCAGGACCACCCGTAGCCGGGGATCATCGGTGCGGCCGAGGATCTCCCGGGTACCGTCGGAGCTGCCGTCGTCGACGACGACGAGCTCCACGTCACACGGGTAGTTGACGTCGAGAGCCTGCTTGAGCGCCTCGGCGAGCCGAGCTTCCTCGTTGTACACCGGCATGAGGATGGACAGCTTCACTGCGTACTCCGGAAGTTCGACTCGAGGACGGACGGACATAGCCTAAAGTCTCGCGATCGGCGGCGGTCCACACGTTCACAGCCGCCGCCCATGACCTCAGGTGCCGGTCCGATCGCTGGACGTCGGTGCCTGGGCCGCACAGCCGGCAGCCCACGGTGCAGGCGCCCCCGCCGTACCGGCACCTTAGACGAAAATCGCCGGCAGCCTACCCCGGCCGGCCAAGCGATTGTAGGGCAGCCCCTCAGGCGGGGTGGTACGGAGCCAGTTTCTCTCCCCGGTCCAGCCGGACCACCCGCCGGTCGGTGACGATCGCGGTCACCAACGAGTGCGGGGTCACGTCGAACGCGGGGTTGACCGCGTCGGCCCCCGCCGGTCCCGCGGCCACGCCGTGGAACGACATCACCTCGGCCGCGCCCCGGTCCTCGATCTCGACCTCGTCCCCCGACGGCGTGTCGAGATCGACCGTCGACTCGGGCGCCACCACCACGAACGGGATGCCGGCCGCCCGCGCGCCGAGGGCGTGCGCGTAGGTACCGACCTTGTTGACCACGTCACCGTTGGCACAGATCCGGTCGGCACCCAGGATCACGGCATCGACCTCCCCGCGGCTCATGAGGAACGGCCCGGCGCCGTCGACCGCCAGCCGGTACGGGATGCCTGCCTGAGCCAACTCCCAGGCGGTCAGCCGGGCTCCCTGCAACAGCGGGCGGGTCTCACTCGCGACCATGCCGGCCAGCGCGCCCCGCCGGTGCAGTTCGAACGCCACCGCGAGCGCCGTACCGCCGGTCACGGTGGCCAGCGCGCCGGTGTTGCAGTGGGTCAGCAGCCGGGGACGCTCCCCGCACAGCGAGCTGACCAGGTCGGCGCCGAGGCGGGCCATCCGGTCGGCGCTGTCGATCTCCTCGTCGCGGATCCGCAGCGCCTCGTCGAGGACGGCGTCGGGGCCGTCGGGCAGCCGGGTCGCCACCCGCTGGACGCAGCGGGCGAGGTTGACCGCGGTGGGGCGCGCCGTCCCTACCAGGTCCACGGCGGCAGCCAGCCGGTCGGGGTCACCGGCGAACTGGCGCGCGGCCAGCACCACACCGAAGGCGCCGGCCACCCCGATCGCCGGGGCTCCCCGTACCGCGAGCCGGCGGATCGCCGCGACCAGTTCCTCCACGGTGGACAGGCGCAGGATCCGGGTGGCGTCCGGCAGCGCGGTCTGGTCGATGATCTCCACCGCACCGTCAACCCAGTCGATGGTCCGCATCGACTCAGCCTAGTCAGGCCGGCACCGGTCACGAAGCGTCCGGCGCGGCTCCCGCCCGCTCCGCGTCGTCCCGGCCCATCGCGCCCACGACCCCGCCGAGCGCCTTGAAGCCCTCGCCCAGCTCTTCGGAGTGCAGGCTCTGGCGCAGCGTCACGGTACCGCCGTCGCGCATGGTCACCTCGAAGGTCACCGGTACCCGCTTCGCCAGCCGCGCCGTCGCGATGTCCTCGAAGGCGAGGAACCGACCGCCCGCCCGGGCGGCCAGCTCCGCGGGCGCGGTCTCGGCCGCCAGCTTGTACAGCCGCCGCTTGGCCTGCTCGTGGTGCTTCTTGCCGGGGGACGGGACGAGCTGGAGCCCGGTTGAGAACACCAGCACGTCGTAGAGCCCGTCGGCGGACTTCAGATCGCTGACCGCCGCGACGACCTCGGCGCCCACGGCGGTGGCGGCCGTCTGCTCGGCGCGGGCGACCGCGGTGTCCACGCCCCACCCGTGCAGGCGGGCCCGCAGCTCGGCCGCACCCGCCGGTCCGCCGACCGCCGCCGCCACGAGCGGGGTCAGGTCCAGGGCCGACCCGTCGCGCCCGACCAGGGTGGCCGACTGCGACCAGGAGTGCTGCCAGCGCCCGGCACCGGCGCGCTCCACGGCCACGGCGAGCGCGCTCTCCAGCGCCGATCCGAGCGCCGCGGCGTCCGCCCGGGGCTCGGGCCGCGCGCCGGGCCGCAGCGCGGAGCCCAGCTCGCCGCCCCGGCCCGCCTCGATGAGGTCCAGTACCGTGTCGAGGTCGCTGCGCGACACCCCGGCGATCCGGGCGGCCACCCGGTAGAGCGTGTCCGCGTCCCGCTGGTGGACCATCCGCATGGCCCGGGCCGTGTACTCCTCGAACGGCACCCGGACGCGGTCACCGAAGTCGAACGTGCTCCGCTCGATCGCGTCCAGCAGCTCCGGCAGCAGCGGCACGAGTGCCACCGCGGGGCGGCGGTCGCCGCTGTCCGGTACGGCGGGCTCCCGCTCGATCACCGCCACCCGGGCGCCGACCGGCGGGTGTGAGTCCCACCGCGAGCGCTCCTCGTCGGGCGCCTTCTCCCGCAGCTGCGCCAACTCGTCACCGCGCGCGGCGAGCATTCGGCCAAACCCGTCCAGGACACCGGTCGGGGCGTGCCCGGAGTCCAGCCCCCACCCGACGTAGTTGTTGAGGTAGAAGCCCCACGCGGCGCTGATGACCGGCAGTTCGCGCAGCGCGCCGGCGGCCGCGCCGCTGCCGCCCGCGCGGACGGCGGCCCGGTCGGCCTCCAGCTCCATGCGCCGGCTGACCGCCAGCGAGACCAGGAAGTACAGCCGCGCGTACAGGCCGAAGAGCCGACCGGCGAGCGTCTTCGGGCCCACCTGGGCGATGGTGTGCACGATGGCGGCCTTGCCCCGGTAGGTCAGGGCACCCAGCCGGGTGTGGCTGTGCGAGTAGTGGCCGAGTTCATGGGCGAGCACGGCCCGCACCTGGTCGACGGTGAGCGCCTGCAGCAGCGGCACTCCGATGTAGAGGTAGCGCCGGCCGGCCCGCAGGCCGAGCAGCCGGGAGTCCTCGGTGACGGCCGCGTTGACCTCGGCGACCAGCCGGATTTCGTCAGGTACTCGGGTCCGCACGACCGCGGCGAGCTCGCGCACGCCCGCCCACAGCTCCGGCGCCTGCCGCTCGTCGACGACCACGCCGTCCGGCGGCTCCGGCCGGGTGGTGACCACCTTCCACAGCGCCACCACGATGCCCGCCGCGAGCGCGAGTACGAGGAAACTCAGCTTGCCGGCAGCGGCGCCGGGATGCTCGCGCCACAGCCACACGGCGACCCAGCCGAGCCCCGCGACCACGCCGAAGGCGAGCACGTAGAAGCCGGCGAGCAGGGCGGCCGACACCGCCGCGCGCACTGTGGTGACCATCCGTGTTTCCTCCCATGGCATCGTCGAGCGGACCCTAACGGTCGCGATCATCAATGTCTCTCCTCCGGACGTACGACGATCCGGCGGTCGGCGCACTAACGTCGGCGGCATGGCCGACCGTGATCCGATCGAAGACCTGCGGCGCATCGCGTTCCTGTTGGAGCGCGCCCACGAGGCGACCTACCGGGTGAAGGCGTTCCGGACGGCCGCGGCGGTGCTCGCCACGGTGGGCGCGGACGAGGTGGCGGAGCGGTCCCGCGCCGGTACCCTCACCGAGCTGACCGGGGTCGGCGAGGTGACCGCCCGCTGCGTGGCCGAGTCGCTGGCCGGCGAGGAGCCGGTCTACCTGCGCCGCCTGCTCGACACCGAGGGCAGCGATCTCGACGAGGCGACCGCCGCGCTGCGGGCGGCGCTGCGCGGCGACTGCCACAGCCACTCGGACTGGTCCGACGGCGGCTCCCCGATCGAGGAGATGGCGCTGGCCGCGGTCGACCTGGGGCACGAGTACCTGGTACTCACCGACCACTCGCCGCGTCTGACAGTGGCTCGCGGCCTGTCGGCCGACCGGCTACGCGAGCAGTTGGACATCGTCGCCGCGCTGAACGAGAAACTGTCCGACCTCGCCGCCCAGGGTGCGATGAAGCCGTTCCGGTTGCTGACCGGCATCGAGGTGGACATCCTGGCGGACGGGTCGCTGGACCAGACCGACGAGTTGCTGGCCCGCCTCGACGTCGTGGTCGCCTCGGTGCACAGCAGGCTGCGCGACGAGTCCGCGGTGATGACCAGGCGCATGGTGACGGCGCTGGCCAACCCGCACGTGGACATCCTCGGGCACTGCACCGGCCGGCTGGTCACCGGCAGGAAGGCGACCGGGCAGAACAAGCGGCCGGAGAGCACGTTCGACGCCGACGCGGTGTTCGGCACGGCCGCCGAGTACGACAAGGCCATCGAGATCAACAGCCGGCCGGAGCGGCTGGACCCGCCGAAGCGGCTGCTGCGCCGGGCGTACGAGCTGGGCTGCCGGTTCAGCATCGACACCGACGCGCACGCCCCCGGCCAGCTGGACTGGCTGCCGTACGGCTGTGCCCGCGCCGCCGCGTGCGGGGTGGGCCCGGACCGCGTGGTCAACACGATGCCGGCGCACGAGCTGGTCGAGTGGGCCCGGTCGCACGGATGATCTTCCACGGCGGACGCACGGATGATCTCCCCGCCCGGTCGCACGGATGATCTCCCTAACGGCCACCCTCGGCCGGCCGGCGGCCGCCTTCTGCCGATACACGGCGCTGCCAGGGTCAACTAGGGTCGGACACGTGGATCGTGTACATGACATCGCCGACCGGTACGTAGACGAATGGGCGTCACTCGACCCGACCGGGGCGACCCACGCCGGCATCGCCGGCCACGACGACCGGATGACCGACTACTCCCCGGAGGGGTACGCCGCCCTCGCCGACCTCGACCGGCGCACGCTGGCCCGGCTCGACGCGGCGGAGCCGGCGGACGAGCGGGAACGGGTGGCGAAGGAGGCCATGCGGGAGCGGCTGGGCCGGTCCCTGACGCTCTACGACGCCGGTGACGTCACCAGCGCGGTCAACGTCATCGCCAGCGGCCTGCACACGATACGGGCCGCGTTCGACCTGATGCCCACGTCAGGCGAGGAGGCCGCGGCCAACATCGCCACCCGGCTGGCCGCGGTGCCGACGGCGCTGGCCCAGTGGCGGCAGACCCTGCGGCACGCGGCCGACTCCGGTCACGTGTCACCACGGCAACAGATGATCGAGGTCGCCAAGCAGTGCGACATCTGGACCGACCCGGCCGGGGACGACTTCTACCCCGCGCTGGCCGAGCGGGCCGCGGCCGGGGTGAGCGAGGCGCTGCGCGCCGACCTGCGCCGGGCCGCTGCGGCCGCGCGCGCGTCGACCGCCGAGACCGGACGGTTCCTGCGCGAGGAGCTGGCGCCACGGGGCCGGGCGAAGCAGGCCGCCGGACCCGAGCGGTACGCCCGCGCCCTCGGCTACTTCCTCGGCGCCGACGTCGACGCGCACGAGGCGTACGCGTGGGGCTTCACGGAGCTGGCCCGCCTGGAGGCGGAGATGCGCCGGGTGGCCGACAAGATCGTCCCCGGCGGCTCGGTCGACGACGCCGTGGACGCGCTGGACGCCGACCCGACCCGCAACATCACCGGCAAGGATGCCTTCCGCGGCTGGATGCAGGAGCTGGCCGACCGCGCCGTCGACGAGCTGCACGGCGCGCACTTCGACATCCCCGAGTCGGTGCGCCGGATCGAGTGCTGCCTCGCTCCCACCTCCGACGGCGCCATCTACTACACCGGCCCCAGCGAGGACTTCACCCGGCCCGGCCGGATGTGGTGGGCGGTGCCGCTGGGCATCGACACGTTCTCGACCTGGCGCGAGGTGACGACCGTCTACCACGAGGGAGTGCCGGGTCACCACCTCCAGATCGGACAGACGGTGGCCCGCGCCGAGCTGCTCAACCGGTGGCAGCGCCTGCTGTGCTGGTGCTCCGGCCACGGTGAGGGCTGGGCGCTGTACGCCGAGCGCCTGATGGACGAGCTGGGCTACCTGGCCGACCCGGGCGACCGCCTCGGCATGCTCGACGGGCAGGCGTTCCGCGCGGCCCGGGTGATCGTCGACATCGGCATGCACCTCGAACTGGAGATCCCGCGCGACAACCCGTTCGGGTTCCACCCGGGTGAGCGGTGGACGCCGGAGCTGGGCTGGGAGTTCATGCGGGCGCACTGCCGGGTGCCGGACGAGAACCTGCGTTTCGAGGTCAACCGCTACCTCGGCTGGGCCGGCCAGGCCCCCTCGTACAAACTCGGCGAGCGGATCTGGCTGCAGGCGCGCGAGGACGCGCGGGCGCGTAAGGGCGCGGCCTTCGACCTGCGCACGTTCCACCGGGACGCGCTCAATCTCGGGGCACTGGGGCTGGACCCGCTCCGGGCCGCCCTCGCGCGGGTCTGACCCGGATGCCCGGGCCGCTCCACGGCCTGCTGGTGGCCGACTTCTCCCGCGTCCTCGCCGGCCCGCTGGCCACGATGACGCTGGGTGACCTCGGCGCCGAGGTGGTGAAGGTGGAGCGGCCGGGCACCGGCGACGAGACCCGGTCCTGGGCCCCGCCGTCCGCACCCGACGGCACCTCCACCTACTACCTCGCCGTCAACCGCAACAAGCGCAGCGTCAGCCTCGACCTGTCCACTCCGGAGGGCCGGGAGGTCGCCCGAGAGCTGGCGCTGCGCGCCGACGTCCTCGTCGAGAACTTCGCCCCCGGCACCATGGAGCGCTTCGGGCTCGGCTACGACGACCTGGCCGCCGACAACCCGCGCCTGGTCTACGCCAGCGTCACCGGGTTCGGCCGGGACTCCGCCCTGCCCGGCTACGACTTCCTCATCCAGGCCGTGGGCGGGTTGATGTCGCTGACCGGCGAGCCGGACGGCGCGCCGACCAAGGTCGGCGTGGCGCTGGTCGACGTGCTGGCCGGCCAGAACCTGACCAGCGGGGTGCTGGCCGCGCTGTACGCGCGCGAGCGGACCGGCCGGGGCCAGCGCGTCGAGGTGAACCTGCTGGGCAGTCTGCTGGCCGCGCTGGTCAACCAGGCGTCGGCGTACCTCAACGCGGGAGTGGTCGGCGAGCGGATGGGTAACCGGCACCCCAGCATCGCCCCGTACGAGACGCTGCGCACCGCCGATTCCCCGATCGTCGTGGCGGTCGGCAATGACCGGCAGTTCGCCCGGCTGTGCGACGGGCTCGCCACGCCCCGGCTCGTGTCGGACGTCCGGTTCGCCGACAACCCGGCACGGGTACGTCACCGCGACGCCCTGGTCGCGGAGTTGGAGTCGGTGCTGCGCTCGCGCCCGGCCGCGCACTGGGTGGAGGCGCTGACCGCGGCCGGGGTGCCGTGCGGGCGGGTCAACGACGTGGCCGGGGCGTTCGCGCTGGCCGAGCGGCTGGGGCTGGACCCGGTGGTACGGCAACCGGGGTGGCCGACCAGCGTCGCGAGCCCGCTACGCCTGTCGGACACCCCGGTCAGCTACCGGCTTCCGCCCCCGGAGCAGGGGCCGCCGGTCACACCTCGTTGATCTTGAGGTTCGGCGCCTCGAGCGTGTCGCACCGCACGAAGACCAGGTCGATGACCGGGTCGGTGAACCACACCACCGGCAGGGGGATCGACGGCGGCGGCGAGTCGGGCGTGTAGGTGACGTTGGTCAGCGGGGTGTCGAGCCCGAACATCTTGCCGTGGAACTTGGACGCGAAGAACTTCACGTTGTCCTTGACCGTGAGCGAGTCGCTCGTGATCAGCGTGCTCTTGCCGTTGGGCTCGGCCACCTTCAACTGGAACGGCGTCGTGGTCGACCGGTCCATCGACATCTGGAGGGCCTTGACCTTGCCGGTCTTCGTGTCCAACTCCACCACGCCGTCGTAGCGGAAGTTGATCAGCGTGACGGACTGACCGGTCAGCACCGCCTGGGTGGAGGCGGGCATCGGCATACCGGACGGAGCCGGAATCGCCTTGACCTCGCCGTACCCGAAGCACGGCTCCACCGAGCCGGACGGCTGCGGCTGCTGGCTCGGCGTAACCGACGGCACGACCGGGGTACCGGACGCGCTGGTTCCGGGTACCGCGGGCAGCCCGGGAAGGATGCCGCTGGCGCTGGCGCTGGCGCTCGCGCTGGCGCTGGCGCTGGTGCTCGGGCTCTGCGACGCCGCCGCGGCCGGGGTGTCCGACCCGCCACCGAAGAGCCTGCCCACCCCGTCGACCACGCCGTTCAACCCGTCGACCACGCCGTTCAAGAAGTCCAGCAGCGGGTTGCCACTGTCATCGGAGGCGGCGGAGGGGTTCGGCTGCGGGCTGGCCGAGGCGGTACCGCCCTCCGGCGCGGCGCTCTTCGCGGCGGCCGCGCCCGGCACCGGCTTGGCACTCGGCGCCGCCTTCGCGCTCGGCGCCGGCTTCGCGCTCGGCGACTTCTTCGCGTTCGCCTGGGCGCTCGCCGAGGCGGAGGCGCTGGAAGTGACGGTCGGGCAGGCGGTCGGCGTCGGTATCGGCGGGGGCGTCGGTACCGCGTACGCCGGTCCGGTCCGGTTCACGGCGATCACCAGCGCGGCCGCCAGTGTCACCGGTACGAGCGTGATCGCCAGCGTCCGGGTGTAGGTGCCACCACCCGAGCCGCTGCCGGAGGTCGGCGGCTCCTGCTGGCCGTGCCGGCCGCCCGGCTGGGAGGGATCCCACCACCGCTGTGACTCGGCGTCACGCGGCTCGGCGTGGCGCGGCATCTCGACCGTGTCGGCGGCGCCGGGAACGGCCCCGTACGGCTGGCCGTGGTCGTACCGGGGCCGCGGGTCGGTCGCCTGGTCGGCGTAGGTGCCGGGGCCGACGGCCGCCGACTGGTCGGCGTAGTCGTCCGGACGGCTGTCCGCCGGCTCGCCGGCCGTCGGCGTGGCCGCGGGGGTGTCCGGGTTCGCAACCGGCGCCCAGGCGATGACGAGGGCGCCACCGATGATGCCGAGCAGCAGCCCGATGAAGAAGCCGCCGAGGTTGACCCCGATCAGCGAGTACACCGCGACCAGCGAGCCGAGGATGCCGTAGAACAGCCGCAGGTTGGGCGTCATCCAGGCCCCGGCGCCGCAGAGGATCAGCATCGCCGGTACGACGTACGACAGGAATCCCGTCGGCCCGACGTGGAACTGCAACGCACCGAGGTTGAGATTCCCGCTGAGGAACAGCTCGATGCCCGACAGGATCAGCAGCAGTCCGCCCCAGAACGGGCGTGACCGCCGCCAGTGGCGGAAGTTCCGCCCGCCCCCGGCGGGGCTACCCGCCTGCGACGCGTGTGCGGTCGGCACGTACTCCTCCAACGTTCAGGGGTAAGGAACCACTGCACGGGTGAGGCCCGCGGACAACCGACCGCGGGCCTCATGACGTGCTAGAAGCACTCCTTGGGGGTGCCCGTCGCGCTCACGTCCACGTACATGTGCAGGCCCGTGAGCTGGAAGGTGGCAGCCTGGGTGGACCGGGCCGTCTGCTTCAGGTTGGTGATCGTGACGTGGTCAGCCTGCTGACCGAAGGCGCCCGCCTGGCCGCGGGGCAGGTTGACTCCGCCCTTGTCCATCGTCGAGGCGTCCTGACCAATGTTGATGTTGGTGAACGTCGCGTTGCCCTTCAGGTCGTCCATGCCGATCAGCAGGTCGGTGGCCTTTGCCGGGTCACCATTGCCGCCAGCGTTGATCACCAGGCTGACGGGCAGGCCCGGCACCTTCACCGACTGGCACAGGCCGTAAAGGTCCGCCGACTTGATGCCGGAGACCGCGATCGGGTGGTTCTTGGGGTCGGCCGGGTTCTCCTTGTTGGCACCGGCCTCGCTGGCGAGCCCGCCGTACTGGGTGAAGCCGTCACCCTCGAGCCGGTCGGCCGCGACCTTGAACGTCTGGCCGGAGACCGAGAACTGCGCGGCGATCGCGCCGTTCGCCATCCCGACCATCATGGCGCCCGCGGCCGCCGCGGCGGGCAGCACCACAACGGCAAACCGCCGCCACTTGGTGCGGCCCTGCACCAGGTCGCCTTGCGCATCCTTCACGGAAGTCCTCCTCGCGAGTGGTGTCACCGGAGCGGTCGCGCAGCGCGACTGGGGGGTATCGCTGGTGACGAGATGCGTGAAGTGCATGTCTGCGCCACACCGGCCGGGCGGGTCACAGGCCGCCGGGGTGGGTGTGGCGTGCGAGTGATGTTGCCGTGACTGGGGGCCGCATTCAAGCCCGTGCTACTGGTCGGTAACCATCGTTCCGCGCGATAACTACCCAGAGTCACAATTTCGACGCCGAGCCGGCGACCGCAGATGCCCTTCGGTCGGACAAATGCGACCGAATCGCTCCTGTGAGTGTCACCACAAGTAGCTGAGAAATGTTCCCATTACATTTTGGTAACAAGGGTCCTGTCTGCCTGCTTGCCCATCCCCACCTGCGGTTGTTGTCACTTTCAGCTAACCGCAAGCGCACAATGTGCGAGCCTCGTCACGCATTGGTCATCACCGACGTCAATATACAAAGGGTTTCCGACGGTGACGCAAGGGGCCCATCGGGAGTCACGCACCGCGACGGCCACCATCCCCGATGGACGGCGTCCGGCCCCGACGAGCCGCCACGAACCACGGCCGGCCCTGCGCCTTCCCTACCGGTCACCGGCCGGAAAGGCGCAGAACTCGTTCCCCTCCGGGTCGGCCAGCACCCACCACCGGATGTCGCCACCGCGCTCACGCAGGACGGCCGCACCGGCGGCAACCAGCGCGTCCGGCCCGGATCCAACCAGGTCGACATCCCAGTGCATCCGATTCTTGACCACTTTGGGCTCGGGCACCTCGGCGAAGACCCAGGACCGCCACGGGAACCCGGTAGCGCCCTCGACCCAGGCGAACGGGCCCTCGTCGGACCGCCTCGCCTTACCGCCGGTGACCTCGGCCCACCACGTCGCCTGGGCCCACGCGTCACGGCAGTCGACGACCAGCTCGAACACTCCCGGCGGATCCGACGCGGCCGGTCCGGGTGGGAACGCACAGAACTCGTTCCCCTCCGGGTCGGCCAGTACCCACCACGGATCCCGGCCCGGTTCGCGTACCACCGTGGCGCCCGCGCGCAGCAGGGCCTCCGGGCTCGCCCCGGCGAGCCGCAGGTCAAGGTGGACCCGGGTCTTGACGGTACGCGGCTCCGGTACCGGATCGATCCAGATCGCCTCGCCGGAACTCCGGCCGGACGCCGGATCGAGCCGGGCCGATCCGTCGCCCCGGTCGACGGGCGAGGCGCCGAGCACCGAGGCCCAGAACCGCGCCTGGGAAAGCGCATCCTCGGCGTCCATACACAGATCCTTGAAGCTGGCGATGGTCATCCATCCATCTTTGTCCAATCCACGCGGGCCTGCGCGGAAAGAACGCACAGCTGGGCCCCCGCCGGTCACCTTTCCGCCGGGGACGGCGCCCCGCCGGCGGTTCAGGGTGCCGGGTGACAGCGGGCCGACCGTGGTCGCCGTCGGCCGTCCGTACGCCCGGCCTCGGGCGCGGTTCCCCGCGTCAGGTCTGTGGGTGCGGTTCCCGGCGGCGGGTGCTGGTCTCCTTGATCAGGTCATCCCGCCGCAGGCCGTCGGCGTCGGATATGCCCTCCTGCGCACGCCGGCGTGCGCACGCCGGCGCCCTCCTGCGCACGCCGGCGCCGGGCGGACTCAGGCCCGCATCACGGTGGCGATGGGGATGCGGGCCGCCCGTACCGCCGGGACGAAGCCGCCGAGCACCCCGGCGACCAGGCCGGCGACCACCCCCGCCACCCCGGCCTGCCAGGGGAACTGGAGATCCTGCAGGAAGGCCGCCCGTCCGCTGAGCACCACCGCGGCCACCTTCACGCATGCCGCCGCGACCCCGACCGCGGCCGCCGCGGTCAGCAGCCCGGTGAGCAGGGTCTCCGCCAGAACGATGCCGGCCAGCAGGGATCTCGGCGTGCCCACGGCGCGGCGGAGCGCGAACTCCTCCACCCGTTCGCCGACCGTGGCGAGCCCGACGTTGAGGATGCCGGCGACGCCGATGAGCAGGACCAGGCTCGCCATGCCGAGGAAGACCCAGCGCATGATGGCGAGCTCCGTCTCCATGCGCTCCCGGCTGTTGATCGGCTCAATGTGGATCTGATCGGCGGGTACGCCGCTGGCGGCCAGTCGCGCGCGCAGCGTCTGCTGCACATCCGTCGCCGTCGGCGCCAACAGCACCTGCAGGCCACCCCCGTACGGGCCGCCGCCGATCTTCGCCGCGGGCAGCCAGTTCATCAGCTCGTCCGCCCGCACGTACGCGGTCGGCTGGCCACCGCCGCCGTCATCGACCACCCCGACGATCCGGGGGGTGGCGTTGACATCGGCGCCGTCGACCCGCATCTCGGCGGGCACCCGGTACTTCGTGAAGCCCTTCGCCGCCTCCTTGTTGAGCACGAGTCCCGGCGACAGCGACGGGGCCGAGGAGAAGTCCAGCCACTGGCCGACCTGAGGCCGGAACGGACGGAACTGCCGGACGTCCCCGGTCAACGCGACCAGACGCACCTCGATCGCCTTGCCGGGCGGCGCGACGTCCGTCTTCTCCCGGGGGAAGCACCCGGTGGGGCCGCAGACCATGTCGCCGTAGTCGCCCGCGCCCGGCCCGTCGAACGGTGCGCCGCCCGGGTTGATCGGGGTGACCCCGGGCTCGCCGATGACGGCCCGGGTGTCGATCGCCGCCACCGCGCCGGCCCGGCCCCGCACGGTGTCCAGGACGACCGGGGCGACCGGCGGAGTGGACGGCAGGTAGATCTGCAGGGTGCCGTCCCTGCCCTGGGTCAGTTCGAGGTCGGCGAGCAGCGCGCGGTTGGCGATCTCGGCACCCGCCTGGACCACCACGACGGCCAGTACGCCGAGGAAGAGGCTCACCATCGACAGCAGGGTCCGCAGCTTGCGGGCCCTGATCCCCTGTACCCCGATGATCAGTGACGAGCGCAGCCGCCCGGACAGCCCGATCACGCGACCACCCGCTCGGCCGCCGGGGTGAGGGCCCCGTCGGAGAGCCGCAGTACCCGCTGCATCCGGTCGGCGTGGTCGCGGTCGTGGGTCACCAGGATCAGGCCGCACCCCCGTTCGGTCGCCGCGTGCAGCGCGCCGATCACCAGGTTGCCGGTCTCGGTGTCCAGCGCCCCGGTCGGCTCGTCGGCCAGCAGCAGCCGCGGCTCGCGTACCAGGGCCCGGGCGATGGCGACCCGCTGCTGCTCACCGCCGGACAGCCGCGGCGGCCTGTGCTTGGCCAGGTGGGCGATGCCGACCTGCTCCAGGGCCGCCATGACCTTGGCTCTGCGCTTGCGCCGGGGCAGCCAACCCTGGCCGTTGACCAGCGCCATCGCCACGTTCTGCGCCGCGGTCAGGTGTTTGAGCAGGAAGAACCGCTGGAACACGAAGCCGAACTCGGCGCTGCGCAGGGCGGCGGCCTTGCGCTCCGGTAGCCGGCTGATGTCCCGGCCGCCCAGCAGGTACTGGCCGCCGTCCGGCCGGTCGAACAGCCCGATCAGGCTCAGCAGGGTGCTCTTGCCCGATCCGGAGCGCCCGAGGATCGCCACGCTCTCGCCCGGGTGGACGGTGAGGTCGACGCCGTCGAGAATGGTGCGCTCCTTGCCCTGGCCCTTGAGCGTCTTGGTCACGCCGACGAGTTGGATGAGCGGGGTCACTTGGTCTCCGCCGGGGTCGGTCCGCCGTCACCCTCGGACTTGGCGGGCGGCAGGTTCGGGCCGGGTACCGCGAGCGTCTCGTCACCGGTCAGGCCGGACTTGATCTCCACGACCTTGCCGTCGGTCAGCCCGAGCACGACGTCCCGGGTCTCCCGGGTACGGTCCGGCCGCACCACGTCGACCTTGCCCTTGCCCTGGGTACCGGCGACGGCCTCGACCGGTACGACGAGCGCGTTGGCCGTCTTCGCGGTCACCACCTCGATGGTGGCGGCGGCCCCGTTGATCAGCTTCACGTCGGCGGGCGCGGTGCACACCAGCCGCATACCGGTCGGCTCCGACGGGGTGGCCGCGCCGTCACGCTCCCCCGGCGCCCCCGGGGCTCCCGGCGGTGCGGACTGCTTGTCCGGCGGCTGGTTGGCCTGGCCGCTGGGCGCGGCGGCCGGCGGGTCCGGGATGGTACCGGCCGGCAGGGCCGCGATGGTACCCAGCACGGTGCAGGGGAACGGCCCCGGGCCGTTCTTGATCTGGACCTGCGCCGAGCCGAGCGCGTCGGTGAGCTTGTACGCCTGCGCCGCGTCGATGTCGGCCACGATGCCGTAGCCCACCAGCTTCGCCGAGACCACGGGCATCCCGGCGGTGACGGTGGACCGGTCGGCGACCAGCCGGCCGGCGAACGTGGCCCCCGCCGGCACCTCCACGCGGTTCGCCTTGCCGTCGGCCCACACGCTCGCCACCCAGGTCGGCTTGGTCGGCGTACTCTGCGGGGCCTTGACGTCGAGGTAGCGCACCTGCCCGGCGACGGGGGCGACCAACCCGAAGATCGGGTTCATGACGACCTTGCCGCCGAGGCTGACCTTGTTGGACAGGTCCTGACGGGTCGGCTTGGCGGTCGTCATCGTCGTGCCGCGCGCGGCGAGTTCGGGACTCGCGGTCTTGGGCTGCGACGAGCCGCACGCGCTCGCCACGGCCGCGACCGCCGCGAGGACGCCCGCGCGGAGCAGGATCTGTTTTGGCACCGGTAACCCCCGTTGGAATGCTTGGCGGTTGCGACAATTCCCCAGGTATACGTAGGGCGGAGCACAGAGCGTCGCGTCCGGTCGCACCCGCGTCGGACGGCGCGCCACAAGGTACGGCACGGTGTCAAACCCGCGCCCCGTACCGTTGGGGCGCCCGCCCCCGCCGGCACGCACGAGGGGTGCGACCGACCGCAACGAGGTGCTTCAATGTACATCCCCGCCCATTTCGCCGCCGACGCACGAGCCGTCCACGATCTCCTGGCCAACCACGGCGCGGCCGACCTGGTGACGGCGACCCCGCAGGGCCTGGTCGCGACACTTCTGCCGTTCGTGTACGACCCCGAGGTCGGCGAGCACGGCGCACTGCTCGGCCACCTCGCCCGCAACAACGACCAGTGGCGGCAGCCGATGATCGGCGAGGCGATGGTCATCGTCCGCGGCCCGGACGCCTACGTGTCACCGTCGTGGTACCCGAGCAAGGCCGAGCACGGCCGGGTCGTGCCGACGTGGAACTACGTGACCGCGCACGTCTACGGCCGGCTGGTCGTCCACGACGACCCCGCCTGGCTCGACTCGCTGGTGCGCCGGCTCACCGACCGGCACGAGGCGGCGGGCGCACCGCCGTGGTCGGTGGACGACGCGCCGCCGGCGTTCATCGCCGGGCAGCTACGCGCGATCGTCGGGGTCGAAGTGGTCATCAGCCGGATCGAGGCGAAGCTCAAGCTGAGCCAGAACCGGTCGCGGGCCGATGTCGACGGGGTCGGGGAAGGGCTGGCGGCGCGGGGCGACACCGCGAGCGCCGCGGCGGTGCGCGCGGCCAACCCGGTCGCCGACGCGCCGAACCCGCCCCGGTGAGGACCTCGCCGGACAGCGGACCCGGCGCATCCCGGGGTACGGTCGGAGATCTGCATCGACGAACGTGACCGGGTGATCCATGGCGACGACGGCTTCGGGCCTTGCCGACGAACTGCTGGACGCGTTCTTCGACGCGGAGCCGGGGGCCGCCACCCTGGCGGGAATCCATGACCGCGACGACCGGCTGGCCGACCACAGCGAGGCCGGCCGTGAGGCGGTCCGGGCGCGGGTCGCGGACATCGCCGCCCGCGCCGAGGCCCTGGATCCCGGCGCGCTCGACGCGACCGATCGGGTGACCGGAGCGGTGGTGGTGCAGCAGGCCAAGGCGATCCTGGATCGCCTGGCCTCCCGCGCGGTCGAGTACACGGTGACCGACACGTTCGCCGCGCCGGCCACCGAACTGCTGTTCCTGCTGCCGATGACCGGCATCGCCGAGCGGTCCCACGCCGACGCCTACCTCGCCCGGCTGGCCCGGATACCCGAGGTGCTGGCGGCCATCGCCGACCGCCACCGGTCAGGCATCACCGCCGGGCGGCTACCGGTACGCCACCTCGTTCAGGCCGCCGTCGCACACCTGGACCGGTACCTGTCCGACCGGGACAACGACCCGCTGCGCCGGCCGAAGCCGCCCGCCGAAGCCGCCGGGGCGTTCGACGCCGAGCGCGACCGCCTGCTCGACGAGCTGGTGCGCCCGGCCTTCGCCCGCTACCGCGACGTGCTGGCCACCGAGGTACTGCCGCACGGCCGGCCCGCCGACCGGGCGGGCCTGTGCTGGCTGCCCGACGGTGCGGCGACCTACGCCCGGCTCGTCCGGGTGCACACCACCACCGATCGCTCACCGCAGGAACTGCACCGGACCGGGTTGGACATCGTCGCCGGCCTGGCCCGGGAGTACGCCGAGATCGGCGCGGCGGAGTTCGGGACCCGCGACGTCGCCGAGATCTTCACCCGGTTGCGCAACGACCCGGCCCTGCGCTGGAAGGACGGCGAGGAACTGCTCACCGCCGCCCGCGCCGCGATCAGCCGGGCGGAGGCGGCCGCGCCACGGTGGTTCGGCCGGCTGCCTGGCCAGCGGTGCGTGGTGGAGGCCGTGCCGGCCGCCGAGGCCCCCGGCGCGCCGGGCGCGTACTACAACGCGCCGGCACTCGACGGCAGCCGGCCCGGCACCTACTTCGCCAACACCCACCGCGCGGAGGAGCGCAACCGGTACAGCAGCGAGGCGACCGCCTTCCACGAGGCCGTACCGGGCCACCACTTCCAGCAGGTCCTCGCCCAGGAGCTGACCGACCTTCCGCTGCTGCGGCGGCTGGCCCCGTTCACGGCGTACGACGAGGGCTGGGGCCTGTACGCGGAGCGGCTGGCCGACGAGATGGGGCTGTACTCCGACCCGATCGCGCGGCTCGGCATGCTCAGCGCGGACTCGATCCGGGCGGCCCGGCTCGTGGTCGACACCGGCCTGCACACGATGGGCTGGTCGCGGCAGCAGGCGGTGGACTATCTGCGGGACAACACCGCGATGTCACAGGTGGAGATCGACTCCGAGGTGGACCGGTACATCGCGGATCCGGGGCAGGCGCTGGCGTACATGGTGGGCCGGCTGGAGATCCAGCGGATCCGGGCCGCCGCCGAGCAGGCGCTCGGCGACCGGTTCGACATCCGGTCGTTCCACGACACCGTCATCGGCAGCGGCCCGGTGCCGCTACGGGTACTGGGCGAGATCGTCGAGGCGTGGGTGGCCGGTCACCGGTGACAGCGAGGCGCCCAGGTCAGCGCGGCGCGCCACCGGGCCCACGCACCCGTCGCGGCCGCACCGGTACCAGCCCGTGGGCGCACCAAGATCCACGCAATGTCGCACACATTGCGGCATCCATCCCCGCCGAGGCAGCAATGTCCGCGACATTGCGCGGATCTTGCGGAACTGTGGATCTTGCGGAACTGTGGATCTTGCGGAACTGTGGATCTTGCGGAACTGTGGATCCGAAGCGGCCCATGGATCCCGAAGCGGCCCGCGGATCTTGAGAGGCATCGCGACTCCCCGGCCGGCGTCCCCTCTCCGCAATCGGGGGATCGAGGGTCCTTGATGGGGTGCGGTTCGGCCTGTTGTTACTTTCCTACATCTATTCTCTCCGTATTGTTAATCAGCAACCCCTTGTGGAACGCGGTCCAACCGGCGATGCTCATCGACGTCTTTCGATGACTTCCCCGGAGGGATCAATGACACAATCGACGCGCGGCACGTCCACCCCCCAAGCGCCGGTGGACGGGTCGACTACTGGCCAGCCTGTCCGTCGCGGCGACCGCGGCGGCCCTCGCCATGACGCCGACCGCCGCCAGCGCAGCCCCCGCGGGCCTCCCCGGCATGGACGTCTCCGGCTACCAGGGCAACGTGAACTGGCAGGCGGCCTGGAACAACGGCGCCCGGTTCGCCTACGTCAAGGCCACCGAAGGCACCGGCTACACCAACCCCTACTTCGCCCAGCAGTACAACGGCTCGTACAACGTGGGCATGATCCGCGGCTCCTACCACTTCGCGCTGCCCGACCGCTCCAGCGGCGCCGCCCAGGCCAACTACTTCGTCGACCACGGCGGCGGCTGGTCCAAGGACGGCAAGACCCTGCCCGGCGCGCTCGACATCGAGTACAACCCGTACGGCGCGACGTGCTTCGGCCTGTCCCAGGCCAGCATGCGGAGCTGGATCGCCGACTTCGTCAACCAGTACAAGGCCCGCACCGGCCGCTGGGCCACCATCTACACCACCACCGACTGGTGGACCACCTGCACCGGCAACACCTCGCAGTTCAGCGCCAACAACCCGCTGTGGATCGCCCGGTACTCCAGCTCGGTTGGCACGCTCCCGGCCGGCTGGGGCACGTACTCGTTCTGGCAGTACGCGTCCTCCGGCACGTTCCCCGGTGACCAGAACGTCTGGAACGGCACCCTGGACCGGCTGAAGGTGCTGGCCTGCAACGGCCCCTGCTGACGATCGAACCGGTCATGGTCTCGGGCGGTCACCGCGGATCCGGTGGCCGCCCGAGACCGCACTGTCCGATCTGACCTAGGCTTTCGGGCATGGAGCAGCGGATGCTTGGCCGCACCGGGATCCCGGTCGGCGTGATGGGTCTGGGCACGTGGCAGCTCGGCGCGGACTGGGGCGAGGTCCACGAGGGCGACTCCTTGGACGTACTCCTGGCGGCCGCCGACGCCGGCGTGACCTTCTTCGACACCGCAGACGTGTACGGCGACGGGCGCAGCGAGCGCATCATCGGCCAGTTCCTGCACTCCTCCGCCGGCTCCGGGATCACCGTCGCCACCAAGATGGGCCGCCGGTTGAGCCAGGATCCCGCCAACTACACCCTCGACAACTTCCGCGCCTGGACCGACCGGTCCCGGGAGAACCTGGGCGTGGACACCCTGGACCTGGTGCAACTGCACTGCCCGCCGACGCCGGTCTACGCCAGCGACGCCGTCTTCGACGCGCTCGACACGCTGGTGCAGGAGAAGCGGATCGCCGCGTACGGCGTGAGCGTCGAGACCTGCGCGGAGGCACTGACCGCGATCGCCCGCCCCGGCGTGGCGACCGTGCAGATCATCGTCAACGTCCTGCGCCTCAAGCCGCTCGAAGAGGTGCTGCCGGCGGCCCGGGCGGCCGGGGTCGGCATCATCGCGCGGGTACCGCTGGCCAGCGGGCTGCTGTCGGGCAGGTACGACGAGCAGACCCGCTTTCCGGACAACGACCACCGCACGTTCAACCGCAACGGCGAGGCGTTCGACGTCGGTGAGACGTTCTCCGGCGTCGACTTCGCCACCGGCCTCGAGGTCGTGCGACGGCTCACCCCGCTGGTACCGGAGGGCGCCACGACCGCCCAGTTCGCGCTGCGCTGGGTGCTCGACCACCCGGCGGTCTCCGTGGTGATCCCGGGTGCCCGCGACTCGCGGCAGGCCCGGGCCAACGCCGCGGCGGCCGAGCTCCCGCCGTTGCCGCAGTCCACCCACGACGAGGTGGCGGCGGTCTACCGCGAGCTGGTCGCCGACCAGGTGCACCACCGCTGGTGACGACCGGCGCACGCTAGACCGCCACAACTTCCGGGTCGTCACAACTACCGGGAAATTGTGGTATCCGGCCAAGGCTGAGGCCACAACTTCCCCGAAGTTGTGACGATCAAGTCCGGAGCGGGACTACGCATCGATGACCGTCTTGCTCCCGGGAAAGCGCTGTCCTAACCTGGGTACGGCCTCGGCGCTCTGCACCCTCGAAAGGGAGAGCGCGCCATGAAACCACTACGTACCCGGCCGCGAATGGCGGCCCTCACCACCGTCGTCGCCACCGCGGCCGCCGTCGCCGCCACGCCGGCCCCCCTCCTGGCGGCCACCGCCGCCGACGCACCGACCCCTCTCCTGGCGGCCACCGCCAGGCAGGCCGAACGGCTCGGCCGGGGCGTGGTGAGCGTCCGGTCCGGCAACGGAAACCTGGTCAGCTGGCGACTGCTCGGCACCGACCCGGCCGACGTGACGTTCAACGTCTACCGCGGCTCGACAAAGCTCAACTCCACACCGATCGCCAACTCGACCAACTACCTCGACGCCGGCGCCGCCGCCGGCAGCGGGTACACGGTGCGCGCCGTGGTCGGCGGCGTCGAGCAGGCCGCGTCGCCAGCCGCACTCCAGTTCACCAACGGCTACCTCGACGTGCGGCTCCAGGTACCACCGGGCGGCACGACACCCTCGGGTGAGGCGTACACGTACGCCGCGAACGACGCCAGCGTCGGCGACCTGGACGGCGACGGCCAGTACGAGATCGTCCTGAAGTGGGACCCGTCCAACTCCAAGGACAACTCGCAGTCCGGGTACACCGGGAACGTCTTCGTCGACGCGTACACGCTGTCCGGCACCCGGCTCTGGCGCATCGACCTGGGTCGCAACATCCGCGCCGGGGCGCACTACACCCAGTTCCAGGTGTACGACTACGACGGGGACGGCCGCGCCGAGGTGGCGATGAAGACCGCCGACGGGAGCCGGGACGGCACCGGGCGGGTCATCGGCGACTCCGGCGCCGATTACCGCAACTCCAGCGGCTACGTGCTGTCCGGCCCCGAGTACCTGACCATGTTCGACGGCCGGACCGGCGCGGCACTGTCCACGGTGAACTACGACCCGCCTCGCGGGACGGTCTCGTCCTGGGGGGACAGCTACGGCAACCGGGTCGACCGGTTCCTGGCGGCCACCGCGTACCTCGACGGCCAGCGCCCCAGCCTGATCATGTCGCGCGGCTACTACACCCGTACGGTCATCGCCGCCTGGGACTTCCGCTCCGGGAGCCTGACGAAGCGGTGGACGTTCGACTCCGCCGCGAGCGGCAACAGCGCGTACGCCGGGCAGGGCAACCACCAGTTGTCGATCGCCGACGTCGACGCCGACGGCCGCGACGAGATCATCTTCGGCGCGATGGCCGTCGACGACAACGGCCAGCGCCTGTGGAACACCGGGTACGGCCACGGCGACGCGCTGCACGTCGGCGACCTCGACCCGGCCCACCCCGGGCTGGAGGTGTTCAAGGTCGACGAGGACACGAGCAAACCGGCCGCCTGGTTCGCCGACGCCCGTACCGGTGCGGTCCTGTGGCAGAACGCGTCGTGCGGCTGCGACAACGGCCGGGGGGTCTCCGATGACATCTGGGCCGGCAGCCCCGGCGCGGAGTCCTGGTCGTCCGCCGTCTCCGGGCTCTACAACACCAGGGGACAGAACGTCGGCCGCAAGCCCGGTTCGGCGAACTTCCTGATCTGGTGGGACGCCGATCCCGTGCGCGAACTGCTCGACGGTACCCACATCGACAAGTACGGCACCGGCGGTGACACCCGCCTGCTCACCGGCAGCGGAGTCGCCTCCAACAACGGCACCAAGGCCACCCCGGCACTGTCGGCGGACCTGTTCGGCGACTGGCGCGAGGAGGTGGTCTGGCGTACGTCGGACAGCTCGGCCCTGCGTATCTACGCCACGACCACCGTCACCGACCGGCGCATCACCACGCTGATGCACGACACGCAGTACCGGGTCGCGGTCGCGTGGCAGAACACGGCGTACAACCAGCCGCCGCACCCCAGCTTCTTCATCGGTGACGGCATGGCCACCCCGCCCCGGCCGAACATCTACGTCCCCTGACCCCGGACGCGACCGCGCTCCGACCGTCAACGCGATCACGCCCCGACCATCGACGCGATCACGCCCCGACCGCCGGCCGCGACCGGGCACCGCCCCGGCCGCGGCCGGTCCGGTTTACCCGCGCCTTCCGTGCGGGTACCGATGGGCATATGGCTGAACTGGAGTGGCTCGGCATCGTCCGGCACGGGGAGAGCACGGGTAACGTCGCGGCGGCCAGCGCCGAGGCTGGCGGATCGGAACTGATCGACATCCCGGAGCGGGACGCCGACGTCCCGCTGTCGGAGACCGGCCGGGGGCAGGCGGCCGCCGTGGGGCGGTGGCTGCGGGAGCGGCCCGACCGGCAGCGGCCGGACGTCGTGGTCGTCTCGCCGTACCTGCGCACCGTGCAGACCGCCGAGATCGCCCTCGACGGCCTGGCCGTCCCCCTGGTCCGCGACGAGCGGTTGCGCGACCGGGAGCTGGGCGTTCTCGACCTGCTCACCGGGTACGGGGTGCGTACCCGGCTGCCCGCCGAGGCGGTCCGCCGGCAGCGGTTGGGCAAGTTCTACTACCGGCCGCCGGGCGGCGAGTCGTGGGCCGACGTGACGTTACGGCTGCGCAGCCTGCTCGGTGATCTCCGGCGCGACCACGACGGCGGCCGCGTTCTGCTGGTGGGCCACGAGGCCGTGGTGTTCCTGCTCCGCTACCTCCTCGAAGGGCTCACCGAGGCGGAGCTGATGGAGGTGGCCCGCGACAACTCGATCACCAACGGATCGGTCACCAGCTGGCGGCGCACGGCGGACGGCGGGATGTCGATCGTGGACTTCAACCGGGCGGACCACCTGCGCCGGGAGGGCGCCACGCCGACGCGGGAGGAAGAGGTCCATGCCGAGCCGGTCTGACCCCGAGGTCATCACCCCGCGCCTGCTGCGGCAGTGGCCCTTGCCGGTGCCGGGAAGTGGCGACGACAAGGGCGCCCGCGGCACGGTCCTGGTCGTCGGCGGCTCCCGCTTCACCCCCGGGGCGGTCCTCCTCGCCGGCGTGGCGGCGCTGCGCGCCGGTGCCGGCGTGCTCCAGCTCGCCGTGGCGGATTCGACCGCGGCGGCGTTGAGCATCCAGGTACCGGAGGCGCTGGTGATCGGCCTTCCCGAGACGGCCGCCGGGTCGGTCGCCGGCCGACCACCGGGCCGCCTGGCCGACCTGGCTGCCGACGCCCGGGCCGTCGCCGTCGGTCCGGGGCTGGACAACGTCGACGAGACCGCGGTACTGCTGCGCCACGTCATCGACGCGGCCGGCCCGGACACCGCGCTGGTCCTCGACGCGTACGCGCTGGGGGCCCTCAGCCACGACCCCGACCTGCTGGCCGGGCACCGGGCGCAGTCCGTCCTCACCCCGAACCTCACCGAGGCGGCGTTCCTGCTCGGCCGCGAGCCCGACGAGGACCTCGGCCGCACCGCGGCCGTCCTGGCCGAGCGGTACGGCGCCGTCGTGTCACTCTTCGGCCACATCGCCGCCCCGGACGGGCGGACCTGGCGCGAGGAGAGCGGCGACGCCGGCCTCGGCACCTCGGGCAGCGGCGACGTCCGCGCCGGGATCGTGGCCGGGCTGCTGTCCCGGGGCGCCGACGCGGCACAGGCGGCGTGCTGGGGCGCGTACGTCCACGCGGCCACCGGGCTGCGCCTGGCACCCCGCTTCGGCCGGATCGGGTTCCTCGCCCGCGAGCTTCTCGACGAGGTGCCGCGCACGATCGCGGAGATCTGACGCGACCGGTCGGGCCACCGAGGGGTGACCCGGCCGGTTACGGTGTCACCTCCGGCCAAATTGGTGACACGTCAACATAAGACCGCTATCGTGGCCCACGTGACCGGACCCCGATGGCTCGACGAGCGGGAACACCGCGCGTGGCGGGATTTCCACGTCATGCGCCGCCGACTGGAAAGCGTCGTCAACCGGCAACTTCTCCACGACGCCGGGCTGTCGGCCGCCGACTACGAACTGCTGGTACCGCTGTCGGAGGCACCGGGTCAGCGGCTACGCGCCCGTGACCTCGGCCGCGAGGTGGACTGGGAGAAGAGCCGGCTGTCCCACCACATCGGGCGGATGGAGCGGCGCGGGCTCATCGAGCGCCGGGAGTGCCCCACCGACGCCCGGGGCGCGTTCATCCACCTGACCGAGAAAGGCCGACTGGCCGTCGAGACGGTCGCGCCCGGTCACGTCGAGACCGTCCGGCGGTACTTCATCGACCTGCTCACCCCGGCGGAACTCGACACCCTCACGTCGATCGCCGACCGGGTGATACGGCGAGTCGCCGAGGGTACGGCACCGGAGGACCGCTCCGGCGGTGACAACCGGGCGGTCACGCAGCCGCCCCGCTGACGCCCGTGCCGCACCGGACGTGATCACGTAGCCGCCCCGCCGGCGCCGACGTCACACCGGCCGGGGCCGGGCCCGTGGCCGGCGCCCCGGCTTGACCTTCGCGCTGCGGCGTAGGGCGCTCTCGATGTCCTCCAGGCTGCGCCCCTTGGTCTCCGGCAGGTGCCGGTACAGGTAGGTGAAACCGATGACGCCGAAGACCGCGTACATCCAGAACAGGCCGGTCGCGGTCAGCGCGTTGACGGTGGTGAGGACGGTCAGTGAGATCAGGAAGTCCAGGCTCCAGTGCGTCACCGTGCCGAACCCGGCCGCCTTACCGCGGACCGCGGTCGGGAAGATCTCGCTGTTGATCAGCCAGATGCCGAGCCCGAGGCTGACGGCGAAGGCCGCGATGTACACGCACAGCGCGGCGACCATGAGCCAACGGATCGGACCGGCGTGCCCGGGCAGCAGGTACAGGGCGCCGAGGGCGATCAGGTCCACGATGATCACGGCGGTACCACCGAGGATCAGCGGCCGCCGGCCGACCCGGTCGACCATCGCCAGCGCGACGATGGTGACGAGCATGTTGACCAGGCCGATGCCGACCGTGGACAGGATCGCGGCCGACGCGCCGAATCCGGTACGGGTGAGCAGCGTCGGCGTGTAGTAGATGATCGCATTGACACCCACCAGCTGATTGGTGGCGGCGATGGCCACCCCGAGCAGGATCGCCGGTCGCATCTGTGGGGTCAGCAGATCACGGAAGGTCAGCTGGCTCTCGGTTGCGGCCAGGGCGTTGATCTCGGCGATCTCCTCGTCGGTCTCCGCGGCGGTGCGGGAGCGCAGCATCACCCGCCGCGCCTCCGCCTCGCGGCCCCGCGCCAGCAGCCAGCGGGGGCTCTCGGCCAGCGGCAGGAGGCCCACGAACATCACCACGGCCGGTACCACGGCGAGGCCGAGCATCCAGCGCCAGCCCCCGCGGCCGGCGAAGGCGTACCCGACAAGGTAGGAGACGAAGATCCCGACCGTGATCATCAGTTGTTGCAGTGAGACGAGCCGGCCCCGGACCGCTCGCGGCGACATCTCCGCGATGTAGCTCGGCACCACCAGGGACGCCGTGCCGATCGCAGCGCCGAGGAAGAAGCGGGCCACGATCAGGACCCCTTCGTTCGGCGTGAACGCCGACACCAGGGCACCAGCACCGAACACGAACGCCGCGACCATCAGCATGCGCCGCCGGCCGAACCGGTCGACGAGCGGCCCGGAGGCGAGCACCCCGACGATCGCCCCGAGCAGCAGCGAGGCGACGACCACCTGTTTCAGGGTGTCGGTCAGGTGGAAGGCCGGCCCGAGGTACAGCAGTGCGGCGGAGATGACGCCGGTGTCGTACCCGAACAGGAAACCGCCGATCGCCGCGACCAGGGCCGGTCCGAGGATCGGCCACACCGACCTCGGCTGCCGCGCCGGGTCACCGGCGCCGGGCCGCGATACCTCACCAGCCATGGCTCACCTCGGCGCAGCGTCCTCGCAGGTGGCCGCGGGTCGGGCCGGCGGCCGCCCGTCCTCTCCAGAATCCCAGGCGCGCACCGGCCCCAGCCACTCGGGCGGCGCAACGGCCCCGGGTACGGCAGGATCCCGGTATGGAGGTGCTCTCCAGCCGCATCCTGCTCCGGCCGTCGGACCCGCAGCGCAGCCGTCGGTTCTACCGCGACACCCTGGGCCTGGCGATCTACCGGGAGTTCGGTCCGCCCGACGATCCCGGTGTCGTGTTCTTCCTCGGTCAGGGGCTGCTGGAGGTGTCCGGCCGGTCCGACGGCGCGACCGGCGACGTCGTCCAACTGGCCTTCCAGGTACGCGACGTGCACGCCGAACACGAGCGCCTCGCCGCTGCCGGCGTGCCGGTTCTCCGGCCGCCCCGGCGGGAACCGTGGGGCCTGGACGAGATGTGGATCGCCGACCCCGATGACGTACGCATCGTGCTCATCGAGGTCCCCGCCGACCATCCACTCCGCCGTGACCAACGCGGTTGACGGGTCGGAGGCTGACGCCGGTGGCGGAACAGCGCACCGGGCGGCTCGGCTACCAGGCGTACCGTGCGGGCGTGCTGCTGCGACGGCCGTCGGAGATCGCCGACCGGCTCCGCGGCCGACTGGAGCGGCGGTTCGACACCGTCCTGCCGATCGCGTTCACCCCCTGCGACGAGATCCACACCCGGCTGCACCGGCTGCTGGGCGTGCCCGTCGGCTGCGACGCCTGCCTCGGCTTCGACGACGTCTGGGCGTCGGTCACGGCCCGGATCACCGACCCGTGTGGTCACGACGCGGGCGCCGGGCTGGCCCGCGCAGCCTGGGCGGCGGTGACGCACCTGCGCCCGGACCGGGTGGTGGAGACCGGCGTGGCGCGCGGGGTGACGACGGCGGTCCTGCTGGAGGCGATGGAGCGGACCGGGCGCGGCGCGCTGTGGAGCATCGACCTGCCGGATCTCCACCTCGCCTGGCGCGGGGGCGTATCGGCGGCCGTACCGGCCAGGCTGCGCACCCGGTGGACCTACGTGCGCGGATCGAGCCGGCGGCGCCTGCCCGCGGTCCTGGCCGACCTCGGCTCGATCCAACTGTTCCTGCACGACGGGCTGCACACCCACGGCAACATGCTGTTCGAGTACGAGACGGCCTGGCAGCACCTGGAGCAGGGTGGCCTGCTCGTGTCCGACGACGTCGACGGCAACGGCGCGTTCAGCCACTTCGCCGAGTGGACCGGCTCGCCACTCGCCCTGGTCTGCCCGGAGGACCGCAAGCCGGGCGCGTTCGGCCTGGTACGCAAGCCGGCGCCGATCTCACCCCGGCCGCCCGACGTGGGGTGAGACCCGCCGGTCAGGACCCGGTCATCGTGTGCGGCGCCTCCACCGGCTTGGACTGCGACGAGCCACGCTGCCGCAGGAAGATGCTGAACACGATCAGCACGCCCACCGACAGGAACTCGCTCTGCCAGTTCTGCATCGACTGGAACCAGAACTGCGGGTGGGCCAGGAACGCGACCGCCGAGGTGGCCGGCTGGCCGTGCAGGGCCTGCTCCGCGTTGTACGCCGCGGTAGCGCCGAGCAGGTGCAGCACGAAGGAGACCACGAACAACCCGAGCAGGGCCAGTGCCAGGCTGTTCTGGTACAGCCAGAGCACGGCCCCGCCGCGCCTGGCCGGCCACGGCGAGTCCGGGGTGACCGGCGCGCGGTCGGCGTCGGAACTCTCGTCCAGCGGCTTGGACTCCGGTGAACCCTTCTGCACCAGGTACGCGGCGAGCAGCACGTACGAGCCCATCTGGAGGAACTCGGACTCCCAGTTCTCGAAGGTCGCCTCGACGAACGCGCCGCTGCCGACGTAGGACCAGTACGACTGGGTCGCCCGGGCGTGGTCGGCCAGGTCCTGGTTGTCGGCCAGCCAACCGAAGACGCTCTGCAGCACCAGGAACACGACGAACGCCGCGAACATCACCAGCGACAGCGCGTTCAGCTTCAGCCACCTGCTCATGGGCCGGTCATACCCCGCCTGTGGATCACGCAACCGCGTCATGATCGTCGGTTCGTGCCGGATCTCTCCGATGAGACGGTCGTCCGGCGCGCCGCGGACGATCTGATCAACCAGATCAGTTTTCTCCATCCGGTCGACGAGTTCTACAAGGCCATCACCCTGACCGTTCGTGAGGGCCGGCTCTCCCCGACCGCGCTAGAGATCGCGGGGGAACGTCACAACGAAGCGGAGATCCTCCGCTTTCTCGCCCGACTGGCTCAGCACCTCGACCAGCTCCGTCCCTGGCCGGCTCCGGCCTTCCCCAAACTCGACGTCGACGCATGGAACAGCTTCCGCGACGCAAAGCCGATCGCGCGCATCGACCGACCGATGCACCAGATCAACGGCCTCCTCAACAACTCCTTCGACACCGTCCCGCTCGGTGCCGAGAAGCTGCCGGTCATGGTGCTTCGGCTGCGCTAGGGCGACGTGGTGGCGTTGATGGGGTCGGTGAACCCCCGGTCCACCACCTTCGCGCTGATGCAGCGCGACCCCGGTGACCCGGCCGAACTCATCGCACGCTTCTGCGAACTCGGCGGTTTCCCACGGGGGGACGTCCTACCGCTCACCGGCTGATACCCGCGCCGGCGAGAACCGGCAACGCGGAACGGTGACGGGTAGCCGACACGAGAACGGTGGCGACGATCTGCCACGATCGATGGCGGCGTCACGGGACGTGGGAGACCAGGGGAGGTTCAAACACCCATGACAGACCACGACGAGATCCTCATCGTCGCCCATCTCGGCGCGGCGCCCGACGAGGACGCCGCCGACGTCGAGCAGGGGGTCATCGAGGTCAACCGGGTACTCGCGAGCATCGGCACGCTGCGCCCCCTCGAAACCGCACCGCGACCCCTCGAAACACCGCCGCACCTCGACACAGCACCGCACCTCGAAACAGCACCGAGCCCGCCGCCCGTGAGCCCACCCGAGCCGGTGCCGCCAGCCCCGGGCAGCACGCGCGGCGTCGACCTGGCCGCGCTCGGGACCGTCTGCGCGAGCGTGCTTCCGCTGGTACCCGACCTGCTGGCCACCGTGAGGTCGCTGCTGGACTGGGCCGCCCGGCGGCCGGGCCGGACGGCGGCGGTGCAGCGCGCGGACGGATCCCGGATCGAGCTGACCGGGCTGTCCGCCGAGGACCTGCACCTGCTGGTCACCGACTGGGTCGAGTCCCACCCCCGGGCATGACGGCCCGCCGGGCACTGCTGGTGGCCTGCGCCGAGTACCGGGACCCCAAGCTGCGTACGCTCCGGTCGCCGGTACACGACGTCGACGGCCTCGCGGCGGTCCTGTCCGACCCGGCCATCGGCGGCTTCGAGGTCGAAACGCTGATCAACCGTACGGACACCGAGGTGCGCCGGGCGGTCGCCCGGTTCCTCCGCACCGCACGGCGGACCGACACGCTGCTGCTGCACTTCGCCTGCCACGGCTTCAAGGACGTCGACGGCCAGTTGTACCTGACGGCGTCCGACACCGAACTCGATGACGTCATGGTGAGCGCGGTCCCCGCCGAACTGCTCAGTCGACTGGTCAACCGCTCACCGTCGCGGCGGGTGATCCTCGTCCTCGACTGTTGTTTCAGTGGTGCGATCTCGCGGGTGATGACCTACCGCGGGCAGCGCGAGGTCGACGTCGGCGGGTACTTCGCGCGGGGTGAGGGCCTGGCGGTGCTCGCCGCGAGCAGGGCCGAGGAGTACGCCTGGGAGCCGGCCGGCGATCCCCTCGCCCTGCGCGACAACGCCATGCACTCGGTCTTCGCCGAGGCGCTGATCGAGGGCCTGAAGACCGGCGCGGCCGACCTGGACGGCGACGGCGAGATCTCGATCGACGAGCTGTACCTGTACGTCCACGACCGGGTCACCGCCACCGGGTCGCCGCAGACCCCGATGCGCTGGAGCTTCCTGCAGGGCACGCTGCTCGTCGCGCACCGGGCATCGGCCGGGCCGGAACTTGCGGCAGCGCGCCCGGCCGGGTCGGATCCCGCATCGGCACCTGCGGCCCCGCGCGGTACGGCCCGCTCGCCGTGGGACGCCCACCTGCTCAACTGGCGCTTCCCGGTCACGCCGGCGGTCGACCGGCTGATCCGCGGGTACGGTCGGGGCGGCGCCGAGGCGTACGCCTGGGGTGCGCTGCGCAACGGCGAGTGGGACCGGGCGGCGGTGGCCTTCGACGAGGCGAGCGGTTCCGCTCCGGACAGCCCGCTGGCCTGGTGGGGGTGGGCGGTGAGCCGTGCGATCGGCGGCGGGTGGCGCGCCGCCGGTGAGGGGTTCGCCCGGGCCGCCGACCGGGTTCCGCTGGACCCGGCGGACCCGCAGAGCCTGGGTATGTACGCCGGCGCGGTGCTGCTCGGCGCCGTCGCGTTCACCGCCGCGGGCAGCCGACGGGCGCAGGAACTGCTCGACGACGGCCTGGACCGGGTCCCGTACTGCCCGCACCTGCTGGCCTACCGCGCGGTCGTACTCGGCCGGCGCGAACAGCTCGGTGCCGCCTTCCTGTTCGCGCCCGACCTGGTGAGCGAGTTCGCGGCGGTCGGGGTGGACGTGGCCGAGGCGGTCGGGCAGGCCCTCGCCGAGGCCGAACGTCGGACCGCGGCGCTGGTACGGGCATCCGGCCGGGTCGCCGCGCTCCGCCAACACGTACCCGGCCTGCCGCCGGCCCGGCCGGTACCGGGGCCGGTCGGTCAGCGGCTACCCGCGGACCGGCGGCTGGACGCGTACGGGGCGTTGGCGTCCCGGTCCCGCCGGATCCTCGCCGCCGAGGTGGTGGATCTGCAGACCGCCGCGGACACCCTGCTGGCGGCCGCGGTCGACCGCCGCGCGATGGCGCTGGTCGACGAGATACGCCACGTGACCTCGGACATCACCGGTGCCCTGGCCGCCACCGACCGGCCGGTACCCGTCGCGGCGCTCGGCCTACCGCCCCGCATCGAGCGGTGACCTGATTGACATCCTCCCCGCCCTAAAGAGCGGGGATTCCCGTGGTCGCCCTCGGGTTTTCCTGCTTCACCGCCGACCGCCCCGTCCGGGAGGACTCCCGTTGAGGTCTTACACCGGCTCCACAGGCCGTCACCGCCAGCCCGGCGGCCAGAATGTTGCAGGCCGCGTTGACGTCGCGGGGGGGGGGGGGGGGGGGGGGGGGGGCCCGCCCCCCCCCCCCCCCCCCCCACGACCGCACGTGAAGCGGCATCGCCTCGGCCAGTGCACCGCAGGCCGAGCAGAGCTTGCTGGACGGGTACCACCGGTCCACAACGACCAGGTTGCGGCCGTACCAGTCGGCCTTGTACTCCAGCATGGTGCGGAACTGCCGCCAGGCCGCACGCGGGTGGACGCCGATCCGCCGCGGCGGCGGATCGGCTTTGCCTGCCCTGCCCGGCAGGGGTTGGCGTTTCCTCTCCGGCCTGAAGGCCGGAGTATCCACGGAAGGAACCTGAATGAATACCGACGACAGATAGATCGACACCGTCGAGTGTTCTGTTCGGCGCCACGCCACGCTTACTATGAGACAAGCGCGATTGGCGCCCGGACGCCGCCTCCTGGCCGAGCGGCTCAGCCTTCTGGCCGAGTTGCTCAGCCTCCTGGGCCAAGCAACTCAACGCCGACGTTCCCGGCCTGACCCGCGGTTGTTGCCGCTCGATGGGATGCGTTTCTCGCGAGGAGGGAACAGGTGGAAGTCACCACTGCCCGACCGGTCGGCGTGACAGGCCGGGATCGGGGGCGGTAGTGCCGCCGACCGCCGACAACCAGCGTCGCCTCGTCGATGCGATCCTGCGGTTGCCCGGTGCGCAGAATCGGGAGTCCCGTGACCGGTACGTCGCCGCTGTCGGCTCGCTGCTCGGTGTCGAGCCGGACTTCCCGCGGGCGGAGGCGGCGCCCGACGACCTGACCCGCCTGGTCGCCTGGTGCGCGGCCGCCCGGCCGGACGGACTGCGCGTGCTGGTGGAGGCGGTTGCCGGCGTCGAGGAGCAGGGCGGCGCGGTCGACCGGCTGCGCGCCGTCGGTTCGATCGGCCGGCCCGCGGAGGTCCTCCAGCCGCACGAGCGCGCCCGCGTCGAGGAGCTGCTCGCCCGCCTCGACCACGCCAGCCGCGCCGCGATGGTGCGCGACCTCGCCAGCCGGTGGGGGCCGCGGCTGCGCCCGGACACCCGCGAGCCACAGACCCTGCTGCGCCTGCTGGAGGACTCCATCGCCGGTGCGGACGAGCCGCACCCGCTGTACACCTTCCTGAGCCGGCTGGCGCAAGCGTTCCGCGACACCCCGTACGAGGACCTCGGCGACCTGGTCAGCGAGGTCGGGTACCGCACCAGCGGCGGCCCGGTGATGCTGGCCGATCCGGCGGCAACGCCCGACCCCGGCCGGTACTACTTCGTGGTCCGACTCGCCGAGGACGGCCTGGCCCCGTCGCGGTACCTGGTGCACGTCTGGCTCGCCGACGACCGGGGGGCGTGGGAGCTGCGCTACACCTCGGACTCACCACACCTGCTGGCCGAGGTCCGCACCATGGTCGACGACCAGCTGGCCGCGCTGGCCGAGGACGAGGCGGTGGAGATCGACGCGCTGTCGATCGAGTTCATCCTGCCGCGGGCGCTGCTCGACCACGGTGTCGACCAGTGGCTGGTGTCCGCACCGGGCGTCTCCAACGCGATCGGTGTGCACTACCCGGTGGTGGTGCGCGACCTGGCCCGCATGCGCAACCGGATCATCCGCAGCCGGTGGCGGCAGCGCTGCCGCTGGCTCAACGGGCACGGCCACCCCACGGCCGCGAAGGCCGTCCGGTTCGAGCACCTCAACGGCACCGCCCCGGACATCTTCGCCGAGCTGATGCAGGACCCGGAGTGCCCGGCCTGCCTGGTGGTGCTCGGCCCGTCGGCCGCCCACGTGGCGGGCCGGGTCGGCGCCTGGCTGAGCGCCGGGATCCCGGTGGTCGTCTGGTGCCGGCACGACGGGGTGTCCGCGCGGTTCGACACCCACCTGCCGAGCATCCTGATCAGCGGTGGGATCGGGTCACTGCCGACCGCGGTGTGGCGGCTGCGTCAGGACTCCGGCCGGGTGGACAGCGGACACGAGCACGTCGGCAAGCACATCACGCTGCTGTGGGACGACGAGAACCGGATGCCCCCGGACGAGCGGGGACGGCTGCGCCAACCGGCGCCGTACTCGTAGCAGCGACCGACCGTACCGGCGCCGCAGAGCGACCGTCCGTACCGGCTCAAGGAGGCCACCGCAGTGACCACGCAGGCGAGCACAGCCGGCGCGAACGTCGCCGGTCCGAGCGACGACTGGCGGATCTACCGGGGCAGCGGCCAGCAGTCCGACGACATCGTGCGGCTGCCGCCCCCGCCGCGCTGGCGCCGGTTCGGCGGCGGCCAGGAGCTGATCGAGCCGCGGTTCCCGGCCGACGACGGGTCGGCCGAGCGCGCGGACGGCTACCAGATCAGCGATGAGGCGATCGAGATGGTGAACGCGGCGCTGTACCTGCGCCGGCCGCTGCTGGTGACCGGCAAGCCGGGTACCGGGAAGTCCACCCTGGCGTACAGCATCGCGTCGGAGCTGATGCTCGGCCCGGTGCTGTACTGGCCGATCACCAGCCGCTCGAAACTGGACGACGGGCTGTACCGGTACGACGCGATCGGCCGGCTCCAGGAGAGCAACCTGCTGCACGCGGCCGACCGCCCCGGCGACGTCCTCGACGTCGGGCGGTACATCACGCTCGGCCCGCTCGGTACGGCCCTGCTGCCGCAGCGGCGGCCCCGGGTGCTGCTCATCGACGAACTCGACAAGAGCGACATCGACCTGCCCAACGACCTGCTGAACGTGTTCGAGGAGGGCCGGTTCGAGATCCCCGAGCTGGTGCGGCTGAGCGAGGAACAGAGCGTCGTCGAGGTGATGACCGCCGACGGCACGGACCGGGTACCGATCCGCCGCGGTGTGGTGCGGTGCCACGCCTTCCCGGTCGTGGTGATCACCAGTAACGCCGAGCGGGAGTTCCCGCCCGCGTTCCTGCGCCGCTGCCTGCGACTGGACATCCGGCCGCCGGACGAGCGGACGCTCACCAGGATCGTCACTTCGCTGTTGGGCGAGGAGGCGGCCGCGCGCAGCGCGGACCTCATCACCCAGTTCCTCAACCAGCGCGACCGCGGCGACGTGGTCACCACCGACCAGCTACTCAACGCGATCTACCTGGTCACCTCCGGGATCCTGCCGCCGGAGTCGACCCGGGCCCGGCTGCGCAGCAACCTCATCCGCGACCTCAGCTCCACCGGCCTCCAATGATCGACAGGCTGATCGCGGGGCTGGGGGACGCCGCGGGCGCGCTGACCGCGACGTCGATCGCGGAGGCCCTGTGGTTGGCTCGATACCTGCCGCCGGCCCAGCCGGTACCCGCGGGCGAGCCGCCGCCGGCTCCGACCGCCGGCCTCGGTCAACCGGGGAGGACCACATCCACCGGGGACGGTCAGCGTACGGACCGGCCCCGCCCGGCCGAGGGCTCCGCCGCGGGCCGGCCCGGTCGCTCCGGCTCGGCGTCGATGCACCTGGCCGGCGGCGAACACGGGCGCGCCGACGCCGACACCATCGCGGTCGGCAGCCCGGCCGTACCGGCGCTGCCGCACGCCCTGGCGCTCGGCCGGGCGCTCGCCCCGCTGCGCCGCGCGGTCGAGTCGACCCGGGAACGGGAATTCGACGAGCAGCGCAGCGTCGAGCTGACCGCCGAGACCCGCACCCTCCAGGTCGTCTTCTCCCCGACCCGGGACCGCTGGCTCGACCTGGTACTGGTCGTCGACTCCAACCCATCGATGGTGGTGTGGGAGTCGACCGTCGCCGAGATGGTCACCCTGGCCGGTCGCCTCAACGCCTTCGGCAGCGTCCGGGTGTGGCGGATGCGGCCCGACGGAAGCGGGCGGAGCCCGGTGCTGAGCGCCGGCGGCACCGACGCCGCCCGCGACCCGCGGGAGCTGGTCGACCCGGCGGGCCGGCGGCTGGTGCTGGTGTTCAGCGACTGCATCGCCCCGATGTGGGACTCGCCGACGCTCAGGCAGTGGCTGGAGATGTGGGGCCGTTCCGGCCCGGTCGCCGTGATCCAGCCGCTGCCGCAGCGGCTGTGGCACCGCTGCCGGCCGCCCATGCACCTGGTGTCGCTGCACCCGCCGTTCGCGGGCGCGCCGATGGCACGGATGCGCCCCGAGTCGCGCGACGGTACCGTCACGATCCCGCCGGACGCGGTCGCGATCCCGGTCCTCGAGCTGACCGCGCCGTGGCTCACGACCGGAGCCTCACTGATCACCGGCCGGACCGCCGGGCCGATCAGCGCGGTCGCGATGCTGACCCGACGGGCGCCGGAGGAGATCGCGGCGGACGGCGAGGCCCTGGACCAGGCCGGTGGCGGCACTCTCGCCGACCTGTCCGCCGAGGAGCAGGTCCGCGAGTTCCGGGCCAGCGCCTCGACCAACGCCCGGCACCTCGCCGAGTTCCTCGCCGCCGCGCCACTGACCCTGCCGGTGATGCGGCTCGTCCAGCGCCTGATGCTGCCCGAGTCGCTCCCCCACGACCTGGCCGAGGTGTTCCTCAGCGGCCTGCTGTACCGGGTTACGCCGCCGGACCGGCGGGTACCGGCCGACCGGATCCTGTACGACTTCCGCAAGGGCGTACGGCAGGCGTTGCTCACCGGTCTGCGGGCGGGCGAGGCCCTGGCCCTGCTCGACGACGTGTCCCAGTTCGTCAACCAACGGATGGGCACGTCCTTCGACTTCCCGGCGCTGCTGGCCGGCCAGGACGGCGACATACCGGCCACCGAACTGGGCCGCCCGTTCGCCGCGGTGACCCGCGAGGTCCTCGTCGCGCTCGGCGGCCGGTACGCCGATCTGGCCGAACGCCTGCTACCCGAGCGGGACAGCGAGTACGACACCGACGACGACTCACCGCAACCGGCGCGACGCGGACGCACGAGAGGGCGCCACAAGGGAGTAGACGTGACCGAGCGCATCGACGATCACGGTGACAGCCTCCAGGGCACGGCGAGCCGGCCGGCGGTCTGGGGCGACGTGCCGCCACGCAATCCCGACTTCACCGGCCGTGAGGCGCTGCTGCGCAACCTCCGGCGCCAGCTGACCAACCGGGCCACCGCCCTGCTGCCGCACACCCTGCACGGGCTGGGCGGGGTGGGCAAGACGCAGCTCGCGGTCGAGTACGCCTACCGCTACGACTCCTACTACGACCTGGTCTGGTGGGTACCGGCGGAACAGCCGGCGCTGTTCCGCCAGTCGCTGACCGCGCTGGCCCGGCGGCTGGACCTGGTACAGCCTGGCGACGTCGACGTGGCCCGGGCGCTGAACAGCGTGTACGACGCGCTGCGCACCGGCCGGCCGTACAAGCGCTGGCTGCTCGTGTTCGACAACGCCAACCGGCCCGAGGAGCTGGCGCCGTTCCTGTCCAATCCGGGCGGCCACCTGCTCATCACCTCCCGCAACTACAACTGGGCCGGTATCGCGCAGACCGTCGAGGTCGACGTGTTCAGCCGCGCCGAGAGCGTCGAGCTGCTCACCCGGCGGCTGCCTGACATCGCCGAGGAGACCGCCGACCGGCTGGCCCACCTGCTCGGCGACCTGCCGCTGGCGCTGGAGCAGGCGGCCAGCTGGATCGCCGCCACGGCCATGCCGTTCGACGAGTACATCGACCTGCTGGAGAAGCGGACCGTCGACGCGCTGCGCGAGGGCGCGCTGAGCACGTACGACGCGCCGGTCGCGGTCGTGTTCGGCCTGTCGTTCGACCGGCTCGCCGAGCAGAACGCACCGGCCCTGCAACTGCTGGAACTGTGCGCGTTCTTCGGCGCCGAGCCGATCTCGATCCGGCTGCTGCCGATGGGCCGGTACGCCCGCAACCTGCCGGGCGTGCTGGAGGACACCCTGCGCGACGACATCCAGCTGCGCCGGGCGGTCCGTGACATCGGCCGGTTCGGCCTGGCGAAGGTCGACGCCTCCCGCAACAGCATCCAGGTGCACCGGCTGGTGCAGGCGGTGCTGCGGGCGCGGCTGTCCGAGGAGCAGCGCGAGGGGTACCTGCGCAGCGTCCAGGAGATCCTCGCCGCGTACAACCCGGGCGACCCGACCGACGACCCGAAGACCTGGGACCGGCACGCCGAGATCGGCCCGCACGTGGACGCCTCCGAGGCGGTGCACAGCGACCTCGCCGACATCCGCAACGTCGTCCTCGACCAGGTCCGCTACCTGTATGTCACCGGCGACTACGTCAGCAGCCGGGAGCTGGGGCAGAAGGCCTACGACGTGTGGCGGGAGAAGCTGGGCGAGGACCACGTGCTCACCATCGTCACGGCCCGGTTCCTCGGCAACGCGATGCGCTCGACCGGCGACGCCGCCGCGACCCGCGAACTGAACGAGCGGACCCTGGCTGTCGCCCGCCGGTCACTGGGCGAGGACCACGAGCACACCCTGGCGATCGCGAACAGCGTCGGCGGCGACGTCCGGCTGTCCGGCGACTGGGTACGGTCCAAGGAGATCGACGAGGATCTGCTGGTCCGGCACCGGCGGGTGTTCGGCGAGGACGACCCGAACACCCTGCGGGTGGCCAACAACCTCGGCGTCGACCTCCGCCTGCTCGGCGAGTTCGAGCGGGCGTACGAACTGGACCGGGACACCTGGGCCCGGCGGCGCCGGATCCTCGGCGACGACCACCCGGACACCCTGTTCAGCGTCACCACCGGCCTGTCCCGGGACCTGTACGGGCTGGGCCGCTACGAGGAGGCGATCGAACTCCAGCGCACCTGGCTGCCCCGGCTGCGCGCGCAGCTCGGCGCCAACCACGCCAACGTGCTGCTCGCGTCGCGCATCCACGCCGCGTCGCTGCGCAAGGCCGGCCACGCGCACGAGGCGCTCGACCTGGCGCGGGAGGTGCTGCGGCGCCGGCAGGAGAACTACGGCGACGACCACACCGAGACGATCAGCGCGATGCTGACGCTGTTCACCACCCTCTTCCAGACCGACCGGCTGGCCGAGGCGAAGGTGCTCGGCGAGGAGACCGTCGCCGGGTACCGCCGCGCCGTCGGCGACGACCACGCGTTCACGTACGTGGGGATGACCAACCTGGCGATCGTGCTGCGGCTGGCCGGCGACTACGGCCGGGCCCGCGACCTCGACGAGCGGGCCCTGGCGGGGATGCGGGCCTCCCGCACCCTGGGGCCGGACCATCCGTACACGATCTGCACGGCCATCAACATGTCCAACGACCTGGCCGTCGCGCGCGAGCACCGGGCGGCGGTCCGGCTGCTCCAGGAGATCCTTCCGATCGCCCGCACGGTCCGCGGCGACCGGCACCCGGAGACGCTCGCCTGCTCCGCGAACCTCGCGCTCGACCTGCACGCGATCGGCGAGACCGACGCGGCGCGGCAGCTACGTGACGACACGCTCTCCCGGTTCCGTCAGCTCTTCCCCGACGACCACCCGGACGTCGACGACATGATCCACGGACGCCGGCTCTACTGCGTGGTCGACCCGCCGCCGACGTGACCGGTCCGGCCGGGTGCCCGGGCCAGCCAGCGCGCCAGCGCGACGGGATCCGGTGCCGGCTGTCCCGCGTCGCGGACCGCCCGGTGTACCGCGTACGGCAGTTCCGGGCCGGTCCGCCACACGACCGCGTCCGGGCCGCCGAGCCGGCCCGCGGCGAGGGCCAGCCCGACCCAGCCGCGGCGGTCGTCCGGATCCGCGTCGATCTGGGCGCGGTAGGCCGCCACCGCGGCGGCGAGGTCGCCGTTGACGTACGCCGCGTCACCGGGCGTGGCCGCGGGCACCACCCGGACCAGCTCCGACGGCTGCGCGCAGGCACCGCCGAACCGCGCCGGGTCGGCCAGCCGCAGCAGGGCCAGGTCGAGCCGCGCGCTGTCGTCGCGGGCCCGCACGTCACCGGGGACGACCGCGGTGTCGACCGCGCGCGGCGGCTGCGCCGCACCGGCCAGCCAGGCCGCGCGGACCAGGCGCACCTGGTCCGGGTCGGGCCGCAGGTTGCGCAGCCGCCAGCCGACCCAGTGGTCCTCGGCGGTCGCGGCCGCGATCGTGGCGGCGTCGGCGGGCACGGTGTCGGCGGCGAACGACGACAGCGTCGCGCGCATGCCGGCCAGGAACCGGCGCCCGTCGGCGGTGAACCGGTCGGACTCCTCCAGCGTGCGCAGGGCGCGCCCGACCAGGTGCCGCCAGCGCGCGAACTCTTCGTGTGCGAAGTGCGCTTTCGCTCCTTCGAGTAGGCCACGCTCGGTACGCCAGAAGTCAGTGACGCCCAGGAACGCGTACACGCCCTGCAGCAGTCCGCCCAGCGGCCGGGGGTCGTCGCGCCAGGGCGCGTAGTGCCGGTGGCCGCCGTCGTCGGCGTACAGCGGGACGAGATCCAGCAGGGCGCCCAGCTTCGCGTGCTGGAACTCGTGCAGCAGCGACGACGCGAGCGCCAGGTCGTCGCGCGGCGGGCTCAGCGACACCGCACCGAAGGCGTGCATCGACGTGCCGTTCACGCTGCGGCCGGAGCCCGGCGGGCGCAGCGGCACGATCGTCACCAGGCCGGCCCCGATCGCCTCGGCGTACCGGCGGTGGTGGCGCACCAGGATCGGCCAGGCGTCGTCGAGCAGCCGCTGCCAGCGCCGTACGTCGGCCGGGCCGAGCCGGTCGCTCGCGTGCAGTCCGTGCTCGTCGCGGTACGGGTCGAGGTCGTCGAGCGTCACCGTGACCGCGCATCCGTCCACCGTGGATCGCAGGTGGCGCAGGCCGGTCCAGCCGGGCGCGTCGGCCGCCGGGTCCGGCGGGATCGTGACGTCACCCACCCGGTACTCCCCCGCCTTGCCGACCACGGTCACCACGGCGTCACCCGCCGCGGCCCGGCCGAGCCCGGGCAGGACCACCCGGCCGCCGGTCACGGGTACGTCGAACGTGAACTCGCACCCGGCGCGGACCGCCGCCGCCACGGCGATGGCCGACAGGGCGCCGAGCGCCGGGTGGCGGGCCCCGCCGTCCGTGCGGGCCGCCCGGTACGCGGCGGCCACCCAGGCACCGAACTGCGGTGCGGTGACCGTCTCCGCCACGCTCCTCGGCGCGCCCTCCTGCGCGTACGTGAGCAGTGCGAACGCGTCGTCGAGCCGGGGCGAGCGGGCCACCCGCAGGATCTCGCGCAGCAGCAGCAACCGGCGGCTGAATTGTGCCGCGCGCAGCGCCGCCACGCCGGCCGGACTTCCGTAGCCGGCCGCGAGGTCGTCGAACTCGGTCCCCGGGAGGGTGTGCGTGCGCATCACGTCCGCCGGCCCCCGGCTCGCGTGCGCGTCACGTCGTTCGCCTCGCGATCGTCGCCACGTCGGCCCTGACCCGGTCCCTGATGTGGCCGATGAGCCGGAACAGGTCCGGGCAGTAGACCGACGGGTTCCGGAAGCCGCTGCCGGCCCGGTACCGGTGCGGATAGTAACCACCGCCGCAGACCCGGTGCACCGGGCAGCGCAGGCAGGTTTCCGACAGGGCGCGCAGGCCGCTCTGCCGGGCGACGACGTCGCGGTGTCGCAGGGCGTCGTCGAGCGGATGGTCGAAGACGTTCAGCGCGGTGGAAACCGCGCCGTGGTACGCCGTCCGCAGCGTGTCCACCTGCTCCAGCGCCCCGTCGACGTTCACGACGATGACCGCGACCGGGCTCAGCCCGACCGACTCCGACCGGCTCGCGCCACCCAGGAGGCCGGAGATGATCTCCTCGAAGAGGCGTACCCCGGTCTCCACCCGCGGCGCGCCGTACCAGCGGTCGAACACCGCGATCGCCCAGTCGGCGTACGGGGTGCTGGCGTCGGGTGGCCGGCCGGGCGGCGGAGTGGTCCAGTTCCCGTGCGGCAACAGGAAGTCCATCATCGGGGGCCGGTGCTCCAGCAGCGACTCGTACGTCTCGACCGGCGGGTTGGCCAGGTCGACCACGCACAGGATGCCGGCGTAGATCTCGGGGTGGGCGCGGAGCGCGCGCAGGCCGCGTACCACCGTCTCGTGGCTGGACCGGCCACCGCGCAGCCGGCGGTGCCGGTCGTTCGCGCCCCGGTCGCCGTCCAGGCTGACGCCGACCCGGATGTCCGCGCCGGCCAGCGTCTCGACGCAGCGTTCGGTGAGGAGCGCCCCGTTTGTCTGCACGGTGCACTCGACCGCCGTACCCGGCCCGACCTCACGGCGGAACAGGTCCGCCGCCCGCGCCAGGGTGTCCGGCCCGGACAGCAGCGGTTCGCCACCGTGGAACACGATCTGGATCCGCTTCAGGCCGTGCCGTTCGGCGTGCTCGGCGATCCTCCGGGCGACCTGAGCCATCGTGTCGTCGGACATGGCCGCGGCCAGGTCGCGCCAGGACCGGTCCGCGGCCTCGTACATATAACAGTAATCGCATGCAAAATTGCATTTTGCGGTTGTTTTAACGACGAACTGAGTGAAGGGGGTAACCGCCACCCCCGGTTGGGCGGTGTCGCCGATCGGCGTGGCCGCGAGGGGCATGACGGTCCCGGTCAGACGCTGGACTGGAAGCCGGCCACAGCGTCCTGCGGGCTGTCCATCTCCGCGCGTATCCGGCGCAGGCTCTTCGCCACGGCCGTCTCCGGCAGGTTCCGCAGATCCTCGAGACTAAGGGCGGTGACGTCGATGAGATCGGACCCGAAGGCCCGATCGGCGATGACCGACGGCTCGGTGTCGGCCACACGTTCCACGGGGCGTCCTGATGCGTTCATGGACAGACCTGCCCGACTCGCGAAAGCTGGAACAGCCGCACAGCCACGGCTGGAAAAATTGCATGGGGAAATCGTCGGCGCGCGCCGTCGCCTCCACGGGCGGTGGGGAGGGTGTCGTCGCCGGCCGTCCTTTCGACCGACACGGCCAACAAGCGTCACCACCTCACGCGTAGGACCGGGGCGCACCCCGGACATCCCCCACTGGCAGCGCTTCAATCCTGCCGAACGGGAAATCACTGCTGGTCTCGGGCAGCCGGGAGCCCGGCTGGGGCGACACGCACAGCCAGCGAGACTCTACCGCTAAAGATCCCCTGTGGACAGCGCCGACGAGACTGACGGAAAGTCGGGATCACGCCTCACGGCATTCTCCCGCTACACCGGGCGTGATGCTCCCCCACTCTGCCACCGGCCACCGCTCACCTGAGGCATTTCCAACACGACGACAAGGAACGAATGGCTATCGGCCGTCCTGGCTGTACCACTCCGAGGGCCGGGTGACGAACAGACCTTCCCTCAGGAACCCTGGCGCCATCGACGGGTTCACGCCACGATCATGGTCCCGCTCTTCCAATCTTGGAAAGCTAGGCACCAATATCGGTGCCCAATCTTCCAAGATCCGCGAGACGGGCCAGTTCCGCTTCGTACGGCGCGTGGGACCTCGACTGGACCGGCTGGTGGGGCGACGACCCGCCCTACCACGCCCCGGTGCTCGTGCTGACCCACCACCCGCGTAAGCCGCTCACGATGGCGGGAGGCACGACGTTCACGTTCGTGACCGACGGCATCGAATCCGCCCTCGAACAGGCCCGTAAGACCGCCGGCGACGACGACGTGGCATCGCCGGAGGGGCCGCCACGATCAACCAGTACCTCGCCGTCCGAGCCGCGTCACTGGTCACCCACGTCAGCTACCGCGTACTCCACTAAGGCCTGCTTCAGAAGTCCGAGCAGGCATGCGACGCAGCCTGGGTGCTCAATGACCGATCATGGGCGAATGAGCCAGTACTTCAACGTCAACGGCACGTCGGTGTGGAACCCGGCGTCCACGGTCGCACAGCTCTTCTTCCTCACTGCTCGGGCGATGGTCGTGGTAACCAATAAACCGCACGGCATCCATGATCTTGGAACGGGCGAGTACGACATCGACGTGCCGGCGTATGAAGCGTTCGTTGACGAGCTGGCACGGCGGTACCTGGACAGCGGCCATCCCATTCTCGTCCAGCTCATCGAGGGCTTCCTGCCGACGGCGCTCGCACTGCTACGCAAGGGTGGCGGGGACGTGCCCGTGTTGGCGGAAACCGCTGCTGGGGATCGGGAGCGGGCGTCGTGCGCACCAGGCGGCGTGGTGGCCATCGAACGAGCCGAGCGAGTGCTTGCCGAGGCAACTGACCTGGCTACGAAACTCCCGGCATAACGTTCGGGCCGGACTTCGGAACCGCGCCCTAGGGCGCGGTTCCGATCGTGGTGACTCGGACACCCGGGTACCGGTGCCTGAGTCACCACGGTCTACGAGGAACAGACAGCCTCGCGGTCCCGGAGCTCGCCGACGAGTCGCGCGGTCACCGGCGTGTCGATGCCGTGCCGTCGCGCCGCGCGCAGTACGGCACCGCCGATGGCGTCCAACTCGGTCGGCCGGTCCGCCTCCGCGTCGCGCTGCATCGAGGACCTCATGCCCGCCGGTACCCGGTCGAACATGTCCAGGACCGCCGCCGCGTCCACCCGTACGCCGGCCGCCCCCGCCACCGCGGCCACCTCGCCGATCACCGTTTCGAGGTCGGCCCTCCGCTCGGCGCGTACCACCCCGGCCGGCCCACCGGCGTGCGTGGTCAGCAACGCCAGCGGCGCCAGGAAGGCGAGCTTGTCCCACAGCAGGGCCACCTCGTCGTCACGGACCGTCACGTCCAGTCCGGCCCGGCGCAACTGGGCCGCCAGCGCGTCGACGCGTTCGCGTGGCGCCGTGTCGCTGGCCAGCTCGATCCGGCAGAACGGGCTGGTGTGCGCGATCCGTCCGCCGACCATCACGTCGCCCGCGAAGGCGGCGAGGCTCGCGCGCTCCATGCGAGACCAGGCTGGTAGCTGGGCAGCTTCCTGGCCCGCTACTGCGCCGGGTCCGGGTCGGCCGGATGCCCGCCCGATGTCGCTCCCGTGGGGGGTGGTAGGTCGGCCTCGTCGAGCAGTCGCTGCGGCTGCCTGAGTACTTCGATGCTGCGTGTGACGATCGCGGTTACCGGGGTGGCCAGCGTGAGCCCGGCGACTCCGGCCAGGCCGCCGCCCAGCATCGCGGCGAGCAGGACCACCGGTGCGCTGAGTCGGAGCGTCGCGCCGAAGGCGAACGGGCTGACGAGATTCTGCAGCAGAGTGTTGGCGAGGATGACGACCAGGATCATCCAGGCGGCGGTCGACCGCCCGCCGGCGCCCAGCGCGATCAGCACCGCGAAGACGGATGCCACCGCGGCGCCGAGGTAGGGCACGTACGTGCCGAGGAGGGTGATCACCGCGATCGCGCCGACCAGGGGCACGCGCAGGATCAGCGCGCCGATCGCGACCGCGACGGCGTTGACCGCGCCGAGCAGGGTCAGCCCGACGAAGTAGCGTCGGATGACAGTCGCCGCCTGGTTTAGCAACTGCTGGCCCAGGCGGCCGGGCAGCGGAATCCACCCGGCGGCCCGGGCCGCCATGTCGTGGCCGTCCTTGAGCAGGAAGAAGCAGACGAACAGCGCGACGAACAGGCCGAGCAGGACGTTTACGCCGGTGCCGAGCAGGTTGCCCAGCGCCGGTGCCAGGCCGGCCAGCAGGGTGCCCGACGAGCGCTGCACGGACCGCTCACCGGCCTCGGCGGCGCTGCCGTTCGCACCCACCGAGGCAATAATGTCGTGCACCTTGCCGACGGCGGCGCTCAGGCTCCGGCTGATCTGCTCCCGCTGGTCTGCGATGCCCCAGACAACGAGCACCACCGCGCCGGCGCCCACCGCGATCACGATGAGCAGGGCCACGACGGCGCCGAGCGCGCGGGGCACGCGATGTCGAGCCAGTGCGTCGACGACCGGCAGGAACACGATGGCCAGGAACAGGGCGACCAGCAGTGCGAGCACGATCGGCCGCAACACCATGATCATGACGAGCAGGCCGATGATCAGCAGCCCCACGCCGACGAGCGACCAGGCCAGGGTTCCCGCCGCTCGCAGTCGGTCGGAAAATCGCCGCGGCGGGGCCTCGGCCGGGTCGGTAGACACGGTCACCACCAGTGGAGTTGCGGTATCCCTTCGGCTTGCCGTGCCGGGGTGTCACGGTGCTCGTGCCTCACGGCGACGGTCGTGACGCGGCTGAGCGCGTACGGCAGTGACCAGCCGTGGGCACCAGCCGTACGGGCGCTGCGGTGCGCTGGCACGCAGGACGTGACCAGACGGACCCGTCGTGTGCCTGTCCACTCCGGCGCTCCGCCCGGGTTGTTCGGCGTGGATTCGCGTACGGGTCAGGCGAGGATCTTTGCCTTCTCCCGCTCGTACTCGCTCTGGTTGATGACGCCACGCTCCTTCAGCTCGGTGAGCGTCTTCAGCTCGCCGGCGGTTCCACCGCCCGCCGCCTCCCTTATATAGGTGCGGGCCTTCTGCTCCTGAAGCTGGGCGGCGCGGACCTGCCGCTCGTGCATCTTGCCGCCGCGCGCGATCAGGTAGGACAACACGCCGACCAGTGGAAGGGCGATGACGAAGACCGTCCAACCGGCCTTGGCCCAGCCACCGAGATCGGGGCTGCGGAAGACGTCTACGAGGATCGACACGACCAGGAAGATCCACAACACCCACAGGAAGAACCAGAGCATCGTCAAGAATGCGTCCAACAACGGATAGTTCATCGTCCCGTCCTTCCTGTCCGGGATTTCCGCACGGCGCAGCCGCACCCGTACGCAAGCGTCATCCGCCCCGTGGTCACCCCGCCACACCCGGGACGGGTGATCCCCACCCGGTCCTGGGTGGCTTCGGGTAGTCGTGGCTCATCAGAGGGCTGTCCCCCGCCACTGGCCGGTCGGCCCACGACCTCCGCTGCCGTGGCAGGGGGCCGGCGGTGGAGATCTCCTGGTCTGGCCGAGGCGCCCACGCGCGGATCTTCTTCTCCGACTGAGCTGTGTCAAGGATCTTGGACAGGTCCTCGTGGGTTTGCTGGTCAGGCGGCGATGCGGATCTGGTAGTCGGTGAGGGCTTCGGCTGGGGTGCGGTAGTCGAGCGCAGAGTGCAGCCGCTGCCG
>NZ_JBLYUB010000017.1:0-182002 GCF_049999945.1 Planosporangium spinosum
CAACCGGCTCAAACGTCATCGTGGTGTGGCCACCCGCTACGACAAACTCGCCGTGCGCTACCTGGCCACACTCCACGTCGTCGCCATCAACGAGTGGCTCCGGCCCGGCCTATGAAACACGGCCTAGATGCGACCAGCAACAACACGATGAAAAAGACTCAATGTTGGAGCACCCGGAGGTCGGTGTGCGCTATCCCGGGGGCCTGGCTGACCTCCGGGCCTGGTTTCCCGATGACGCCGCGTGCCTGGACTACCTGGACTGGCTGCGCTGGCCGGATGGGTTCGTGTGCCCGCACTGTGAGAGCGTCGTCTCCTGGCGGCTACCCGACGGGCGGCACTCCTGCGCAGACTGCAAGCGAAGGGTCAGCCCGACCGCCGGGACCGTCTTCCACCTGCTGTCCGGCGACGTCGAGGTGGACGAGACGTTCATCGGCGGCAGAAACAAGCCGGGCAAGCGCGGTCGCGGTGCCGCCGGCAAAATCCTGGTTGCCGGGGCCATTGAGCGGGCTCCTGGCGGCCGTCCCGGCTTCGGTCGGGCCCGGCTGACCATCATCCCCAACGCCACCGCCGGCGCGCTGGGCACGTTCATACGCGACAACATCACACCCGGCAGCAACATCGTCACGGACGCGCTGCTTAGCTACTCAGCCACCCTCGCGGGGAGCGAGTACGACCACACGCCCATCAACGTCCACGGTTCCGGGCAGCGGGCGCATCAACTGCTGCCGGGCGTGCACCGGCTGTTCAGCCTGAGTAAGCGGTGGCTGGCGGGCACGCACCAGGGCGCCGTGGACAGCGGGCACCTGCAGTCCTACCTGGACGAGTTCATCTTCCGGTTCAACCGGCGCAACGCCCGACAGCGTGGGCTGCTGTTCTTCCGGCTGCTGGAACGCGCCGTCGAGGTCGGCCCATCCGCTATGTCGATCTGGTCGCCTACCCCTCACCGACCGGCAGCCCAGGCCCGAGGCCCAGCGAGCGGCAGTGGCCGGGCTCGCTGGCCGTACGGACCTTGCATAGGCCGTGGCGAGAGGCGTGACCCAGCCGTCTCCAAACCGGAAGAAGAGACGCCGCATGCACGATCGGCCCCACGCGGCAGCCTGGGTGGGATCGGCACCGCCGGAGGAGGTCGCGCGACAGGGGCGCCAGTAGTTCAGGGGCGCCAGTAGTTGCAGAGTTGACCACGGCGGGCACCATAGCGTTGTCTGCGCCACGCACCCGCCGGTGACGACCGCGACCCGAGGAGACGTTGCGGATGCCCCATCCCGACCAAGCGCCGCACGACCTTCCGTCCGTGACACCCGAGCGCGCCGCCGAGATGGCAGGCGTCGCTGAGCGGGTAACCCGCTGGGCCACGCAACGTCCCGATGTCGTCGGCCTACTGCTGGTCGGTTCGTACGCGCGCGGCGCCACCCGTCCGGACTCCGACGTCGACCTTGTGCTGCTCACCACCGACACCGACCGCTACGCCGACAACGCGTGGACCGGTGACGTCGGTATCGGTGAGCTGACCCGCGTGCAATCGTGGGGCGCGGTCACCGAAAGGCGCTTCGTTACTGTCTCCGGCCTGGAAGTCGAGATCAACATCGGTTCACCTGACTGGGCATGCCTCGACCCGGTGGACCCCGGCACACGGAAAGTGGTCAGCGACGGAGCTCGACCCTTGTACGATCCGATCGCTGCGCTGGCCGCGCTGATCGACGCCTGCCGCGCCTGACCCCCAGCACCGAAGCACTTCAGAAGCCCGAAGGCAGCAGCTCGAGCTGGTAGGCGCTTCACAGCTTCCCCTGTCGACCCCTATCGAGGGTGTGGCTCGGGGGTCAACCGATTCGGCCCCACAGGTCGTAGGGGTTCCTGCCGGGGCGGAAGCCGTGCGCCTCGGCCATCCGTGCCGCCTCGGCGAAGCCGTGGGCGATGTTTGAGGGCAGGTGGGCGTCGCTGCCGAAGGTGACCGCGTCACCGCCTTCCTCGTGCCACCAGGTGAGGACGGTCGCGTGCAGGGGCAGCCGGGTGTTGATCTCCAGCGCGCGGCCGGATTGCGCGGTGGCCCGCAGCGCGTGGCGGAACTCCTCTTCGAACGCCGTGGGGTCGAACGGTCCCGCCTGCGCGGCCGGCCAGGAACGGACCGGATAGTCGATGTGGGCCAGCACGGAGAACATGCCGGTGGTCGACATCATCGCGGCCACGTCGGCCAAGTATTCGCGCACCACCTCGTGCGCGTCCCGGTGTGAGTAGATGCCCCACGGTTCCGCGTACGTGCCCCGGTCGGGAAGGGTGTGCAACGAGCCGAGAACCCGGTCGAACCGGCCCGCCGCGAGGATCTGCGAGCATTGCTCGGCGTGCCGGTGCGGTTCGCCCATCTCGAGGCCGCTGAGGATGCGCAGCTGCGGGAATCGTTCGCGGCAGCGTTCGATCGCCTCCAGGTAGCCGGCGGCGTCGAAGGCGGGTGGGGTGAGGATTCCGTTCGGGTCGGCGATCGCGGTGAGATGGTCCATGACGTACGGGCCTTCCAGCGCGATCCGCCACGCGGTGTGATCCAGGTGCTCGGTGAAGGCGATCGCCGGCAGCCCGAGCTCCACGGCTCGAACGCAGGAGCCTTCCATGTCGCCTACCAGCGTGTCCCAGGACCATTCGCTGTGCACGTGGCTGTCGCAGGGCAACGACACCGCACCACCCCCATCGATCGAAGTCCTTCCGACGTTAGTCATTCATCGCGCTGCGGCTGGCCGCGGCCGCGCCGTGCCCGGGCCAGTCGTGCCGCCGAGCCTACGGGGGGGCGAGGGCGACTCCGACCCGCTTCAGCCGCGGCGAACCCCGCTGACAACGACATGGCGAACCGCTGACAATGACGTGACGACTCCCAGTACCGGAGGCGCCATTTTCGCCCGGACGGCGCCAACCCGATGCCAACTCGCACCGGACGGTGCCACCTTGTCGCGGACGGGACAGCGCCACGCACCCTTCGTTGTGAACAGGAGTCCGGCCCTCTCTGCGATTTCGGTGTGATCGCCTCGACAGATTTGTCTGTGCAGGACCCGGCTTGAAGGTGGTCTCGCCCTGCTCCAAAATCCCTTTATTTCACTGCGCTGATATGGATAGCCCATTCACGGAAACGTGCCCGGGTTGGAGCACGGACACGTTTCCGCGATCAGCGGAGGGGTCTAGCCGTCGTTCCTGATCGTGCCGGTGGCGAGCGCCCGGGTGTACCGGAACCGGAGATCGCCGCCGGCCACGAGGTACATCCGCTCGTCGGCTTCCCGGCGCCGGTCACCGCGCACGGTCACGGTGAACGTCACGCTGGTCGTACCGGCCTCGACCCGCCGGCACCCGACCAGCCGGTCGAAGTCCGACCCGCCGGTGGCGGTCCCGTCCGGTGCGGGCGTCGTTTCGCGCGGCGACCAGGCGCGGGGAGCGTCGTTTTGCGCACCGAATCTCGACCGTCGGGTGATCGAACGCTCACGCATCGCGCTCCGACGGTGCTACGGTCACTCACCGGCATAAATGTTCACCCCGCGGTGCGGGGCTTTACGCGCGTGCACGACCCCGCGACCGGAGGGGACGATGCGTTGACCGATGCTCGGCACCACCGCGACGACGCGGATTTTCCCTACCGGCACGGCCCCGCTCGGGGAGCCGCGCCGGTTCCGGGTGCACACTCCTCGCCGTACCGGCCGGGCGTGCCGCGCCGCCCGCCGGCCCAGCCGGTGCGTGGGTACGGCCCGGTCCAGCCGGCCCGGTGGTCAGCCGTTCCCGCCGTGCCTCCTGCCGTGCCTCCGCTGCGGCCACCACCGCGTGACGTGCCCGTGCGACGGCCGCCCGTCCGTGCCGTGCCGGCGCGGAGGCCGCCGCCGGTGGTCCACCGGCGGCGCGAGCACGGCGCGCACTGGGCGGCGGTGTTCGGCCTGCTGGTCGGCGCGCTCACCATCGGTACCGGCGGGTTCTACCTGGTCCGGCAGGGGCCCGGGGGAGTGGGGGCGTGCCCGCCGACGCTGCTGCGGATCGTGGCCGCGCCCGACATCGCGCCGCTGCTCCGGACTGCGGCGCGGCACACCGGTGGTCGCTGCCCGCAGGTCGCGGTCGCCGCGCAGGAGCCGGCGGACACCGTACGCGACCTCCGCGTCCACCCGCCCGACGTGTGGGTACCGTCGTCGACGGCCTGGCTGCGCCTGGCGGGCCCGGACGGGTACCCGTCGGCCGGCACGTCGCTGGCCAGGTCCCCGCTGGTGGTCGCCGCCCCGCGCCCGGTCGCCGGGGAGTTCGGCTGGCCGGCCCGCCAGCCGAGCTGGACCGAACTGGCCGACCGGACGTACACCGGCCAGATCCCGCGCTTCAGCGTGCCCGACCCGTTGCGTACCACCGCCGGCCTGCTCGCCGTCCTCGGGGTCGACATCGCGGTCGGCCGGGGCGGCGACCCCGGGGCGGCCAGGATGCGGGCGTTGACGTTCCGCAGCCGGCTCGCCGACGCCGACGCCGACACCTCCCGGCTGCTCCGGCAGGTCACCGCCGTACCCGACCCGGCCCGCGACGTCGGCCTGTTCCCGGTGACCGAGCAGGCGCTGTGGTCGAACCTGCGGGCCACCGGTGCGCGGACGCTGGTGGCGCTGTACCCACCGGACGGGCTGATCGAGGCCGACTATCCGCTGGTGATGTCCGCCCGGGTACGGAGCGACGCGGCGCGCCGACCGGTCGTGGAGCGGCTCACCGGCTGGTTCCGGGGCGCGGCGGGGATCCGCGCGCTGACCGACCGCGGGTTCCGGCCGCCGGCCGGAGCGGGAAGCGCGGCGGCACCCGAGGCCGACGGCCTGCTGCCCCGGTACGGCCTGGTCACGCCGGTACCGGCGGACACCGCAACGGTCACCGCCGCGGTCACCGCGTGGGCCGGGTACCAGCGGATGAGGTTCCAGGTCCTGCTGCTGGTCGACGCGTCCGCGTCGATGGGCGAGCCGGTCCGCGACAGTACCGGCGCGCTCACGACCAGGGCCGCCCTGCTGCGCGGCTGCGCGGCCGAGGCGGTACGGCTGCTCGGCCCGGACACCAGCGCCGCGCTGTGGCTGTTCCCGCCGGTACGGGGCGACGGGCGGGCGTTCGTGGAGGCCGTCCCGTTCGGCCCGCTCGACGAGGCGGTCGGCGGGGTACCGCGTCGTGGCCTGCTGGCCCGGGCGTTCGCCGACTACCAGCCGTCGTCGCGGGCCGGCGCGGCGCTGTACGAGACCCTGCTCCAGGGGCAGGCGGCGATGCGGCCGCGGTACCGGCCGGACGCGGCGACCATCGTCTTCGTGCTCACCGACTCCGCCGACGCCGGGGCGGGCGGCCGGGCGTCGTTCCTGGCGCGGCTGGCCGCCGGGCACGACCCGTCGCACCCGGTACCCGTGTACGCCGTCGGCTACGGCCCGGCGGCCGACCTGGTTGCCCTGCGCGAGGCGGCCCGGGTGACCGGCGGGCAGTTCGTGCCGGCCACCAACCCCCGCGACCTCGACCGCGCGGTGGCGACGCTGTTCCTGGCCGCGCACCGCCCCTCATGATCCGCGCCTCATGATCCGCGCCTCATGATCCGCGCCTCATGATCCGCGCAATGTGTCACTTGTTGCGGCTATCCCGCCGGGGATAGCCGCAATGTTCGCGACATTGTCCGGATCATGATTGTCCGGATCATGATTGTCCGGATCATGAGAGAGCGCGACCGGGCGTGCGCGGCCGGTCGGGTCAGACCTCCAGGCGGGACTCCTCGAGGTCGAGGTCACGTTCGATGCGGTGCAGGGTGCCGCTGCCGATCTCGCCCCGGTCGCGCATCGAGATGAGGGCGTCGCGCTGCGCGTCGATCAGCTCCCCGATCAACCGCCGGTACGCCCGCGAGTGCTCGGCCGTCTCCTCGTCGTGGGCCAGGCCGGCCTGCGCCCGCAGGCGCCGACGCCGCAGGTGGAACACTCGTTCCAGCCGCTCCACGGTGTCCTCGCCGACCCAGTCCTGCGCGGCCAGCTCCGCCAGGCGGGCCAGGGCGGCCTCGGTCGCCGCCAGCCGGGCCCGTGCCTCCTCCCGGGCCTCGGCGCCGGTGTCCCGGACCCGCAGCAGCCGGATCAGCGCCGGCAGCGTCAGCCCGGGCAGCACCAGCGTGATGAAGACGACCCCGAACGTCACGAAGAGGATGAGATCCCGGTCGGGAAACGGTCCGGTCGTCGCCGTACCGGTGGGCAGGGCGAGCGCGACCGTCAGGGAGACGGCTCCCCGCATCCCGCTCCAGGCGACCACCAGTAGCTGCTTCGCGCTCGGGCGGCGCCCCGGCCGGCCGCCTCTCCGGTCGAACACGTCGATCAGGTACGGCACGGTGAAGTGCCAGCCGATCCGGACCCCGATCACCACCAGGGAGATCAGCAGCGTGACCGCGAGGAGATGACTGGGCGGTCGGCCCGAGACCTGGGTCAGGATCGGGTGCAACTGCAGGCCGATCAGGATGAACAGCACCGCGTTCAGCAGGTAGACGAGTACGTCCCAGAACGCTGTCCCGACCAGGCGGGTCGACGCCGACACGATCGTCGGAGCCTGCCAGCCGACGTAGAGCCCGGCGGTGACGGCGGCGAGGACACCGGAGACGCCCAACGCCTGGGCCGGCAGGTAGGCCGCGTACGCGGTGACCAGCGCCATCGTCGTCTCGACGAGGGGGTCGGAGACCAGGCGGCGGATCCGGGTCGCCAGCCAGCCGACGGCGAGGCCGACGGCGACGCCGCCGGCGATCCCGAGGAGGAACTGGACGGCGACCCCTCCGGCCGTCACGCTCGCGCCCAGCGCCGCGGCCACCGTGATCCGGTAGGCGACCAGCGCCGTCGCGTCGTTCGTCAGCCCCTCGCCCTCGATGAGGGTGATCACCCGGCGGTCCACCCCGAGCCGGCGGGCGATGACCGTCGCGGCGAGCGGGTCGGTTGGCGCCACGATCGCACCCAACGTCAGCGCCACCGGCCAGGACATGCCGCCCACGACGGCCCGCGCGGTGGCGGCGACGGCGACCATGGTGGCCAGCGTCAGGCCGACCGCGAGCCGCACGATCCCGTGCGCTTCGGTGCGCAGCTCGCGCGGCGAGGACCCGAACCCGGCCGCGTACAGCAGCGGCGGCAGGAACAGCAGCAGTACCTGCTCGGGTGGCAGCGGGAGCGTCGGCATCCCCGGGACGTAGCCGAGGATCAGACCGCCGAGGACGAGCAGGATCGGGTACGGCGTGCCGACCCGGCGCGACAGCATCCCCAGCCCGGCCACCGCGATCATCAGTGCCAGCAGGGGCAGATCGGCCTCGCCCATGAGCTTCCCCAAACGCTCGCCTCACCGGGCGTACCTGCCCCGGTGGACCCCTCGCGCACCGCCCGGCCGTCGGCGAGTACGCGAGAATCCGTCAGGGTTTGTTCAGGTAGCCGAGCATCTGCGAGATCTCCGCGGTGCGGGACTTGTCGATGCGGTCGGCGAGTTCCCTGGCGCCGGGGTTGACGCCGCTCCGGACCTCCATCCGGGCCAGTTCGGTGGCGTTGTGCTGATGGCCGATGAGCACGTTCAGGAACGTACGGTCGAAGTCCTGCGCGCTGGTGGCCGTCAGCGCGGCGAGGTCGTCCGGGCTCAGGGCGTGCGATCCACCGTGGTCGCCGTGCGAGGCCGGGTCCGCGGTGGGTGGCTGTCCCCAGTTCCGCAGCCACGCGGCCATCGTCTTCGCCTCGTCGGCCTCGGTGACCTCGATGGCGGCGACGAGGGTCCGCACGTCCTCCCGGGTGGCCCTGGCCTGTGCCAGGTGGATGAGGTCGAGCGCCTGCTCGTGGTGGGCGACCATCATCTGCGCGAACATCACGTCGGTGGCGTTGTAGAGCGGGCTCGCCGCGGCGTTCGCCGGGGTGGCCGGCGCGGTCGCGGGGGTGGCGGATGCGGTCGCGGGGGTGGTGCCGCCGCGACCGGTACCGCCCGGCGCGTGGGTGCCGGCGCAGCCGGTGAGCGGCAGCAGCCCGGTGAGCGGCAGCAGGAGCGCGAGAGCCAGGACGGGAACACGGCGCTTCAGGGGTTTCTGCGTCATGGGCTTCTCCGGTACGGGTGGCCGGGCCGGTCGGCGCGGGCGGGTCGACGGGTTCGGGCGAGCCGGCTCCGGGCGGCCGGGCCGGTGGGCCGTGCGACGGTCGCAGGGCCCACCGGTGGCTGGTCTACAGGCGCTGCCAGAGCGCCGGGGTGTTCGGCGGCTCCCAGCCGGGGATCGCGGTGTGCGCCTGGCGGCACTCGTACGTCGCGCCGCCGTAGGTCACCCGGTCGCCGACCTTGTACGCGGTGCCGGCCGCCCAGGTGCCGCCGGGCTGGGGCGGCGCGGTCGTGGGGGCCGCGGTCGGGCGCGGCGTGGACGGCGGGGTCGCCGTCGGGCTGGGGGCGGGGTTGCCGCCGCCGCTACCGATCTGCACGTCGATGCAGGAGTAGAAGGCGTTCGCGGTGTCGGCGATGTTCCATACGGCGAGGATCAGTTGGCGTCCGGTCCGGCCGCCCAGGTTGACCGTGTGGGACACGTTGGCCGCCGGTTGCCGGCCGCCGTCGTCGAACACCGCGATCCGGGTGCCGCCGATGAAGTACTCCCACGTGCTGGTCGCGTGGCGGGCCGTCAGTACCCAGTTGAAGTTCACCGAGTTGCCGACCTGGGTGGCGGGCCAGCCCTTGTTGGGGTCGTCCAGTTCCGCGAAGCGGCTGTTGCCGCCGCTGCAACTGCGCAGGCCCTTGGGCCCTTCGACGCTCTGCGGTTCGTAGACGATCGCGCCGCAGTTGGCGACCCGGCCCTGGGCGCACATCGCCTGCCGGCTCGGTGGTGACGACACGTAGCCGTGCGCGGAAGCGGGTGAGGCGGCCATGAGCGAGGCGGCCGTGAACGACGCGACCATGGCGACCAGTGCCAGGACCGGTCGGGCGAGCTTTCTTCGCATCGGGGCGCTCCTTGGGGTGGGGGCGATTTCCGCCAGGCTATAAGAAGGCTTCCTTACAGTAAATAAAGTTAATCGAAATTTACTGATGGAATGCTTCGCTCCGCTGGCGGTGGTGCTGCCACTGCTCGGGGGCTACGCGCCGGACGCGTCCGGGTCGGCCACCCGGCTCACCGCCACCCTGATCTCGCCCACCGACATCCGCCTCGACTGGACGGAAGCCGGGCCGGGCGTGGCCGGCCATACCGTCGAGTTCGCCACACAGGCCCGGGGCGAGTACACGATCCTGCGGTTCGCCCCGCCGGGCCAGACCAGGTTCACGCATCCGGATCTCATGCCGCGGACGCCGTTCTACTGCCGGGTCCTGCCCTACTGCGGTCCGGCGTCGGGACGTCACCTCGTTCGGGCTCGTGACACTGCCGTCCGAGAAGGCGGCGTCGTACCGGGTCCGGGCGTTCTGCTACGGAGCACCGTCCAACGTGGTCCACCGGTCGACCGGCGCCGCCAGAAATCCATGATCCTGGAGGCTCTGCGGGGTGATGGTCCCGCAGAGCCTCCAGGATCACGGGCGGGAAGGGGTCAGCCGAGCGCCTGTGCCGCGGCGTACGTGTCGACCAGGCCGGTGCCCTTGTCGACCGAGGTGGTGTACGGGCCGACCGTCTCGTACGGCGCGCCGTCGGTGAACGTGTACGCCGTCGACTTGATCGCGTTCTCGATCTGGGCGGGTGTCGCGTCCGGCGCCATCTGGCACAACTGGGCGACGATGCCGACGATGTGCGGGGTCGCCATCGAGGTGCCGCTGATCGTGTTGAACGTACCGATGTCGAGCAGGCCGGGGCCGTTGCGCGGATCCAGGCCGGTGGCGCAGATCGGCAGGTACAGCCGGCAGGACGAGGTGATGTTCGAACCGGGCGCGGAGATGTCCGGGTAGGTCTCGGGGTGGCCGGCCGAGCCCCGGCTGGAGAAGTCGGATACCTTGCCGTCACGCGTACCGGTGCCCTGGTCGTCGTACGAGGCGACCATGATGATCCCCGGTGTGGGGTCCTGGCCCGGCGGGTTCGTGGCGGTGTTGTCCGGGCCGTCGTTGCCGGCCGCCCACACGGTCAGCACGCCCTCGTCGGCCAGCGCCCGCTGCAGTTTCACCGTGGCGGAGTTCGGGTCGAACGGGCCGCCGCCGCTCGGGCCGTACGAGTTGTTGCTGACCCGGATCGGCGGGCACCCCGCGCAGGGGTTCGCATGGTGTTCGAGGACCCAGTTCAGCGCGCTGTCCGCGCCGAAGATGCTCAGCCCCGCACCGACCGACAGGCTGATCAGCGTCGCGCCGGGCGCGGCGCCGTGCAGCTTCGTGCCGTCGGACAGTTGGGTGTCGCGGCCGGCGACGATGCCGGCGACGTGGGTACCGTGCCCGCCGACCGACAGCGTGTCGGTGTCGTTGACGGCCGTCAGGTCGGCGAAGCAGGAGTCGTTCGGGACCGGCAGCGGGACGCCCAGGTCGGTCAGCGGGCCGCAGATGTTCTTGAGGTTGAGCTTGACCGCGCTGGTGCCGTCGGCGTTGCGGAAGAACGGGTGGGTACCGTCCACACCGGTGTCGATGATCGCGGCCGACACCCCGCGGCCGTCGATCGGCCGGCCCTGCGCGTCGCGCAGTTCGGCGCGGGCCTGCTCACCGCGGGTGGCGACGTTCGAGGTGGACAGCTGCGGTTTGATCGCCTGGTCGCCCTCGACGTAGGTCACCCCGGCGTGGGACCGGACGGCGGTGATCTGGGTGGCGGTACCGCGCGCGATCGCGACGCCGATCTTGTCCCAGGTGGTGATGAGGGTGAGCCCGGAGTCGGCGACCGCCCGGCGGGCGGAGGCGATGTCGATGCCGTGGACGAACACCGGGGCGGTACCGGTCAGGTTCGCCAGTCGGGCGGCGAGCGAGGCCGACACCGGGGCCGGCGGGTTGCCCGCCTGCGCCGGTGCTCCGGGCACCAGCGACAGGCCGACCAGGACTGCCCCCAGGAGAGCGGGAACGGTTCGGCGCATGCGGATTCCTCTCGTGCGGGAGCCGGCCGGCTGCCGGAAGGGGGCGCCGTGACCGGTTACCGCAAAGTAGCCCCGGATGCCCATTAAAGCCATATCTGTCGATACTTTCACTCCATCGTAGGAACGACATATCCCAATCCGTACCCGCGTGGGCGTCGGGTCGCCCGTTCCCGGCGGCGGGCGTGGTAGGAACGCTGCTGTGTGGAACATCGGTATCGACGAACGGCGGGCGCGGCTTGGCGTCCGGCACCACCTCGCCACGACGGCGTACGCGCCCGACCCCGCCGAGGCGGCCCGGGGTGTGGTCGCGCTGCACGCCACCGACCCCGCGTCGGTGTTCCTCTCGATCCGGGCCAGGACCCCGTCGGTCGACGCCGGGGCGATCGAGCACGCCCTCTACGAGGAGCGCACGCTGATCCGGATGCTCGGCATGCGCCGGACCATGTTCGTCGTGCCCACCGACACCGCGCCGGTCGTGCAGGCCGCCTGCACCAGGGCGATCGCCGCCGCGCAGCGGCGCACGTACGCCCGGTTCATCGCCGACGGCAGCCTGGGCGACGGCGCCTGGCTCGCCGAGGTCGAGGACGCGACCGCGCGGGCACTGGCGGGCCTCGGCGAGGCGACCGGCACGCAGCTGTCCGCCGCCGAACCGCGCCTGCGCAGCCAGGTCCGGATGGCCGAGGGCAAGGCGTACGGGCGGACGCAGAGCATCACCACCTGGGTGCTGTTCCTGCTCGCCGCCGACGGGCGGATCGTGCGGGGCCGGCCGAACGGCGGCTGGACCAGCAGCCAGTGGCGATGGTCACCGGTCGACCGGTGGCTGCCGGGCGGCATGGCCGACCTGCCGGTCGAGGCGGCCCGGGCGGAGCTGGTCCGCCGGTGGCTCGCCGCGTACGGTCCGGGCACCGTCGCCGACCTGCGATGGTGGACCGGGTGGACGGCGGCCCAGGTCAAACAGGCCCTGACGGCCGTCAAACCGGTCGAGGTCGACCTCGGCGGGACGACCGGACTGGTCCTGAACGACGACGACCGGCCGGCGACCGCACCCGAGCCGTGGGTCGCGCTGCTGCCGGCGCTCGACCCGACGGCGATGGGCTGGCAGGAGCGCTCCTGGTACCTCGGCGACCACGCCCCGGCGCTGTTCGACCGCTCGGGCAACGTCGGGCCGACCGTGTGGAGTGACGGCCGGATCGTCGGCGGCTGGGCGCAGCGAGCCGACGGTGAGGTGGTGTACCGGCTGCTGGAGGACGTCGGCGACGAGAAGGCCGCGGAGGTGGAGGCGGCCGCGGCCCGGCTGGCCGGGTGGCTCGGCGCCGTGCGGGTCGTCCCGCGCTTCCGTACCCCGCTGGAGCGCGAGCTGACCGCCTAATGGAAGCCGTCGGATCGGGGGCGGCGCCGGATCGGGCACGGCGCCGGATCGGGTACGGCGCCGGATTGACCAGATAGACGGATTGAGCACATAGGCCCGGGTGACTTGTCGCGGTGTCGGGGGTCGCGTTTGGTAGACCCATCCACCGAACGGCGAGCCTGGGGGCGACGTGGCGGAACGGCACAGTTTCGATCACCACGAGCGGGCACACGGGGTCGCCGACCACGCCCGGTGGGCCCGCACCCTCGCGGCGGACGGGCGGTACGCCGAGGCGCTCGCCCTCCAGGAGGAGGTGCTCGCGACGGTCCGCGAACTCGCCGCCGACCGGCCCGGGGACGAGCGGACCATGAGGATGCTCGCGGACCTCCTGTCCGCGATGGGGCCGAACCTGACCGCGATCGGCCGGCCGGACATCGCGGTGGGCGTCCTGGACGAGTGCGAGCGCGCCTACTCCGAACTCGACCGCCGGGGCGCCCGGGTGCGGCCGCAGCTCGCCGACGTGCACGCCGACAAGGGCATGGCAGAGCTGTCCCGCGGTCACGGCGCCACCGCCGTGCTCGAACTGGACTTCGCCGTCAGCACGTACCTCGACCTGCACTCCGGTGGCGACGGCGGGCCGTACCTGCGCGACCTGGCGCGGGTACTGGCCCTCAACGCGTCGGTGCTGGCGGCGCACGGCGACGCCGACCTGGCGCTCGCCTCGGCCGACGCCGCGATCGGGTACCACCACCGGTCACGCACCGACGTCGGCGAGGACACCCCGGACACGCGGGTGGATCTGCGGTACCTCCTGCTCGCGGCCACCACCGCCGCCGACCTGCACGGCGCGTACGGGCGGCTGGCGGCCGCGCTCGACGCCGACGCCCTCGCGGTCCGGGCCGCCCGGGCGCTCGCCGGGGCGGCCGGAGCCGATCGGCCGGACCGCGAGTTGGCCGGTGCGCTCGCCCGGTCGGGGCTGCACCTGCGGGCGGCCGGGCGGGGCGCGGACGGCGACCGTCTCGTGGCGCAGGCCCGGGCCGTCGACGCCGGCGCGGCGGCGCTGGTCGCGCAGCGGTGGGAGCGGGTACTGGCCGGCGACCGACCGGTGAGCCTGGCGGCGGCGCTCGACCGGGCGACCCGGGTACTGGGGCCGGAGCGGGTGCCGCGGAGCCTGGCCGCGCGGCTGAGCCGGCCCGCGGCCGGCCGCGCGATCCTGGCTCCTTCGCTGCGCTGCGAGCCCCAGGCCGCTCCCGGGTTCGCGGCCCGGCTGGCCGACATCGCGGCCCACCTGCTGCCCACCGCGCGCGACGAGGGCGTACGCCTGGGGCTGGAGGCGCACTACCTGTTCGCGGTCGCCTCCCGCGAGCAGGCCGAGCCGATGCGGCAGGCGTACCGCGACTACGGCTTCCACTGGGCGCTGGTGCTGCTCGTCTGCTCGCAGCGGTACGCCGGCACCGGCGACCTGCCGATGGCGCTCGACCTCGCCGGCTGGGCCGACGCGGCCGCCATGGGGCTGGTGCCGTTCCTGGCCGGGGCGCCCGGACTCGCCGCGCTGGTACGCGCCTGCCTGAACCACCACGCCGACCTGTACGACCGCAACGGCGAGTCGGAGGCCGGCGCGGAGGTGCGCAGGGTGGTACGCAGCCTCGACGAGTACGGCCCCTGACCGGCCCTTGTCAGCGGGCCGCGGCGCAGTCGTACAGGCCGGTGACCGTGAACCCGATGTCGGTGACGGCGGTGCAGTGGCTGGTCACCCAGGCGGTCGTCGCGCCATCGCCGCGGCGGCCGAAGCCGCCGCCTGCCAGCACGTACCGCAGCTCGCCGTCGGCCACCAGCTTCGCCAGCGCGTCCGTGGTGGGGAAGGGGACCTGGCCGGAGAACCCGCCCATCGGCAGGACGCTGGCTCCGGCCAGGATCAGCTCGCCGGCCTGCATGGAGCCCTGCGTCGCGACGAGGTACCGGCTGCCCGGCTGGTGGCTCCTCAGGTACGCCACGAGCTGCCGGGCCTGCGCCGTCGGCTGAACGCCGGTTCCACCCGGGCCGCCGATCCCGCCGATCCCGCCTGGGCCGCCGATCCCGCCGATCCCGCCTGGGCCGCCGATCCCGCCCCGCTCGGCTTCGCCAGGGAACTGGCCGGCGCCGGGGAACTGGCCGCCGCCGGGGAACTGGCCCCCGCCGGGGAACTTGCCGCCCGGAAACGTTCGGGCACCGCCGGGACGCCCGCCGGGACGCCCGCCGGGGCGGCCGAACCCGCCGGGGCCGAACCCACCCGCCGGGCCGGCGGCCGGACCGATCGCGGAGCCGGAGTACCGGCGGTCCACGGTGGACGCCGCCCAGGCGGTCGGGGCGGCGTACACGGCGACGAGCGCGACCACGGCCCCCGCCAGCGCGGTGCGCGCGCCCCGTCGGCGGTGCCGGCGGCGTACCGCGGGAACGGCCACCAGCAGCGCCACCGAGACCAGGCCCAGGAGCACCAGCAGTGGGGTCAGCCAGGGCAGGAACGTGGGGAAGCGGCGGGACAGGTACACCGCCCAGGCCACCGTGACGGCGATCGCGGCGGGGAGGATCCAGCGCCGACGACCACCCCGCCGCCAGGCCCGCCACAGCGTCACCAGGCCACCGGCGGCCAGCGCCGCGACCGGCGGTGCCACGGCGACCACGTAGAACGAGTGCGCGACCCGGCCGGTCGAGAACGCCGCCGCGTAGCTGACCAGCCATACGCCCCACAACAGGAACCCGGCGCGGATCCCGTCGGTGCGTGGGGCCCGGCCCCGCCACCACACCCCGGCCACCAGGCCGACCAGGGCGAGCGGGTACAGCCAGCCGACCTGGGAAACGACCTCGTCACCGATCATGAAGGTACCGGCGGCGCCGCCCCCGCCGAACCCGACCGCCGCGTCGGTGTTCAGCCCGTACCGGTTGAGCAGGTTGTAGTCGAACACCATCGACAGCGGCGAGTTGTCGGTCGAGCCGTCGATGTAGGGGCGCGCCGATGCGGGCGTGAGCAGGACCAGTACGACCCACGACAGTGACACCGCGAGGGTCACGGCGCCGGCGAGTCCGAGGTGGCCGAGGCGGCGGCGGACCGGCCCGGGCGCGGCGACCAGGTAGACCAGTCCCAGGGCCGGCAGCACGCCCCACGCCTCGACCATCTTGGTCTGGAAGGCCAGTCCGACCCAGAGGCCGGACAGCAGCAGCCAGCGCAGCCGGGCACCGGCGACGGCGCGGTGCAGCGCGTCGGCGGCGAGTACCAGCAGCAGCGTCAGCAGCGTGTCGGAGATCTCGGCGTGGGCCAGCGCCGCCACGATCGGTGTGGTCGCGAACGCGGCGGCGGCGAGCAGTCCCGCGGTCGGGCCGAGCCAGCGGCGCACCACGCCGTACAGCACGAGCACGGTGAGCACGGACTCGACGACCTGGGGGAGCAGGACCGACCAGGTCGAGAAGCCGAAGACACGGGCCGCCAGGGCCTCCACCATGAAGGCGCCGGGAAGCTTGTCGAGCGTGATCGAGGCCGTCGGGTCGTAGCCGCCGTAGACGAACGCCTGCCAGCTCTCCGACATGCTCTTCACGGCGGGGGCGTAGTACGAGTGAAGCTGGCCGAGCCGGACTCCCCAGGCGTAGAGCGCCCCGGCGGCGAGGGCCAGGACGAGGAGCGCGGGGCGCGTCCAGGCCGGCTGGTCGGCCGCGCGCGTCGGCGTGGCGGCGGATGTCGTACTCGCGGTCGTGGTCACGCTGTGAGGATGTCGGGCGAACGTCGGAAGAGGCTCCGATGATGGTGGGAGTTCACTGGGAACGACTCGAGTCGATGTGATGGGCCGGTCGATGTGACGGGCCGGTCGCGTGACGGGCCGGTCGATGCGGCGGATCGGTCAGTGCGGCAGGCCGCGCTCGACCAGGTGAGTCGGCAGTACCGTGGTCGCCGGCCAGGACCGGTCGCCGCCGATCCGGCGGAACAGCAGCTCCGCCGCCTGCCGGCCGAACTCGCGGGTGTCGTACCCGACGACGGTGAACGGGCGCGGCATCAGGTGCGACAGTTCGAAGTCGTCGAACCCGACCAGTGCGGCGTCGCTGCCGCGGCGCCACAGCTCCTGTACGGCGCCGACGGTGATGCGGTTGTTCGTGCTGAAGAAGGCGGTCGGCGGGTCGGCCGAGTCGAGCAGGTCGCCGACGGTACGGGCGGCGCTGTCCGGGTCGCCCACCCGGTCGCGTACCAGCATCGCGTCGCGGGTGATTCCGGCGTCGGCCATCGCCTCCTGCGCACCGCTGACGCGTTCCTGCATCGTGTAGACCGCCATCGAATCGAGCAGCACCGCGATCCGGCGGTGGCCCTGCGCGATGAGGTGCCGCACGCCGGCCTTCGCGCCACCCCGGTTGTCCAGCAGGACGGTGTCGGCGAGCAGACCGCCGGCCGGGCGGTCCAGGAACACGACCGGCATCCCCATCTCGACCTCGACCCGCAGGAACCCGTGGTCGAAGCCGGCGGGTACGACGAGCAGCCCGTCCACCCGCCGGGAGCACAGGTCGAGCAGGAGGTGCTGTTCGCGCCGCGGGTCCTCCTCGGAGCTGGCGGTGATCAGCATCGTGTCGTGCGCGCCGGCCACCTCGGCGACGGCCGCGGCGATCGTCGAGTAGAACGGGTTGCCGATCTCCTCGATGACCAGCCCGATGGTGGCGGTGGTGCGGCCCGACCGCAGGGTCTGCGCGATTCCGTTGCGCCGGAAGCCGAGTTCGGCGACCGCGGCGAGCACCCGGTCGACCAGGTCCTGCTGCACGTGGGGGGCGTTGTTGACCACCCGGGACACCGTCTTGATGCTCACGCCGGCGCGCCGGGCGACGTCGACCATCGTCGGCCGGCGCGGGGCCGGTCCGGGCGCCGGAGCGCGTTCCTGCCGGCCCGCGTCTGTCGCACTCTCCGTCACGCGAAACTCCCGCTCGGATAGACCTGGCCCGGTTACCTGCGCCATCGTCACACGGGTGCGCCCGCTGGGACGAGGGGTGAGGCGGATCGATTGGACAACGTTGTCTCGCCGATACCGCCGCCCGATGCGCGCGTACGGCCGGACTATGCCCAATCCGTGAGGGAAATATTGACACGCCATGAGATCGGCGCGTATCTATTACTCCACGGCGCCCTGGCAACGTTGTCACACGCTCCCACCACCAGAACGGGAGATGCCAGCATGTCGAACACCCCCGGACCCGTACGCCTCCTCGCCGGCCCGCTGGTCGGCCTGGCCGTCGCGCTTCCCGCCGCGGTCGCCGTCCCGGTCACCGCGAGCGCCGCCCCGGCGACCGGAACCCAGGCGACCGGAACCCAGGCGACCGGAACCCAGGCGACCGGAACCCAACGGCCCGCCGCCGCGGCGAGCCTCACCCAGTACGTCAATCCTTTCATCGGCACCGACGACAGCAACTCGCCCAACCCCGTCGGCGGCGGCGCCGGCGGCAGCACCTACCCGGGCGCGGTCGTGCCGTTCGGCATGGTGCAGTTCAGCCCGGACACCCCGACCGCGTCGCCGTCGGGGTACCGCGACTCCGACCGCACCATCGAGGAGTTCAGCCTCACCCACTTCGACGGTGCCGGCTGCCCCAACAACGAGGACATCGGCATCCTGCCGGTCACCGGCGCGCTCGGGGCGTCACCGGGCACCAACTGGACCGGCTACGCCTCCGGCTACACCAAGTCGAACGAGGCCGCCGCGCCCGGCTACTACCGCAACCGACTCGACCGGTACGCCACGGGCGTCGAACTGACCGCCACCACCCGTACCGGCCTGGCACGGCTGACCTATCCGGCGACGACCTCGGCCGCGCTGCTGGTCAACACCAGTCGCAGCGCCACCGGTAACCGCAGCGGGTCGATCAGCATCAGCGGTACCCGGATCACCGGCAGCGTGACGGCCGGTGGGTTCTGCGGCTCGTCGAAGACCTTCAAGATCTACTTCGCGATCGAGTTCGACCGGGCACCGACCGGCTTCGGCACCTGGAACGGCGGCACCGTCTCGGCGGGCTCGAACAGCACCAGCGGCGTCAACACCGGCGGGTACGTCACGTTCGACACCACCGCCAGCCAGACGGTCGCCGCGAAGATCGGCCTGTCGTACGTGAGCATCGCGAACGCGGGCGCCAACCTGTCGGCGGAGAACCCCGGCTTCGACTTCGCCGGCGTCCGCGCGGGAGCCGACAGCGCGTGGAACACCGCCCTCAACCGCGTCCAGGTCACCGGCGGAAGCCCGGCCGACCTGCAGAAGTTCTACACCGCGCTGTACCACGTGATGCAGAGCCCGAACGTGGCCAGTGATGTGGGCGGTCAGTACCTCGGCTTCGACAACGCCGTACACACCGCGAACCACCCCGTCTACCAGAACTACTCCGGCTGGGACATCTACCGCTCCTGGGCGGCCCTGGTGGCGTTCGTCGCGCCGGACGTGATGACCGACGTGGTGAAGTCGATGGTGCTCGACGGCCAGCAGGGCGGCCTGCTGCCCAAGTGGTCTCAAGCGACCAACGAGGACTTCATCATGACCGGCGACCCCGGCCCGATCGTCGTGGCCAGCGCGTACGCGTTCGGGGTGCGCGGCTTCGACACGGCGGCCGCCCTGGCGCTGATGCGCAAGAGCGCCTCCGGCGGCACCACCCAGGGCAGCCCGATCCGGGGCCGCGAGAGCGGTTACGAGTCGCGGCACTACATCACCGAGGACCCGTCGGACTCGCTGGAGTACTCCGCCTCCGACTTCGCGATCGCCCAGTTCGCGAAGGCGCTCGGGGACACGGCAGCCCACGACACGTACATGACCCGCGCCCAGTGGTGGCGCAACGTGTTCAACCCCGACTCCGGGTACGTGCACCGCCGCAACGCCGACGGCACCTGGCCGTGGCCGCTCGACCCGGCCAGCCCGAGCGGGTACACCGAGGGCAACGCCGCCCAGTACACCTGGATGGTCCCGTACCACCTCGCCGGGCTGATCGACCTCATGGGCGGGGCGCCCACCGCCGTCCAGCGGCTCGACCACCACTTCACCCAGCTCAACGGCGGCCTGTCGCTGCCGTACTTCTACATCGGCAACGAGCCCGAGCACGGCGTGCCGTGGGCCTACCACTTCGCGGGCCGGCCCTCGGGTACGTCCACCGCCGTCCGCCGGGTGATGAGCGAGTCGTTCACGACCGGAGCCGGCGGCCTGCCCGGCAACGACGACCTGGGCGCCACGTCCGCCTGGTACGTGTGGGCCGCGCTCGGCATGTACCCGGTGACGCCCGGCGCGGACACGCTCGCCCTGCACGGCCCGCAGTTCCCGTCGGTGCTCATCCAGCGGCCGGGCGGGAACATCCAGATCACCGGCGGCAGCGCGAGCGCACCGTACGTGCAGAGCCTGGCCGTCAACGGGGTGGCGACCACGCACAGCTACCTCCGGTACGGCGACGTCGCGAACGGCGCGACGCTCGCGTACACGATGGGTGCCTCGCCGGGCGGGTGGGGGACCGGCGCGGGTGACGTACCACCGTCGTTCACCGCCGGCGCCGCGCCGCCGCCGGCCGCGCCCCAACTCGGCCCGAACCTGGCACTGAACCGGCCCACCACCGCGTCGGCGGCCTGTGCCGCCACCGAGACGGCCGCGAAGGCGGTCGACGGCAGTCTCGCCGGCAACAGCAAGTGGTGCTCGCTCACCTCGCAGGCGTTCCTCCAGGTCGACCTCGGTTCGGCGCAGAACGTGTCGGCGTTCGTGGTCAAGCACGCCGGGCTGGGCGGCGAGACGACCGGCTGGAACACCGGCGCGTTCACGATCCAGACCAGTGTGGACGGTTCGGCCTGGTCGGCGGCGGTCACCGTCACCGGCTCACGCGCCAGCCGTACCTACCATCCGGTGCCGACACGCAGCGCCCGGTACGTCCGGTTCACCGCGACGACGCCCACCAACAACGGAAACAACGCGACCCGGATCTACGAGCTGGAGGTGTACGGCTAGTCCGTGGCGTTCCCCAGGGTCGTGGCGGGTTTCCCGTGCGGGGACACGGAAAACCCGCCACGATCATGAGGGAAGGGCGTCACCGCAGCAGGGCGCGGTACTCCTCGGAGGCGAGGAAGGTCCGGACCACCTCGTCGACCCGGCTGGCCAGCGGAAGCTCGACCGCCTCCGCCGGGCCGACGAAGCGCAGCGCCGCACCCTCGCCGAGGACCAGGTCGTCGGCGCGGGCGACGGTCGCGCCGCAGAACACGTGCCAATCGATGCGCAGCGCCGGGTCGAGGCGCGACGGGTACGTCACGTGCCGGAAGAGCGCCATCTCGCCGTGGACCTGCAGGCCGGTCTCCTCGCCCAGCTCCCGCCGGGCGGCGGCGGCCGGCTCCTCGCCCGGCTCGACGTGCCCGCCGGGCAGGCCCCACCGGTCGGGGTCGATGCGCGCGTCCGGCTCGCGCAGTTGCAGCAGGACCGCGCCGTCCCGGTTGACCAGGAGGACGCTGGCCAGACGCAGGACCAAGGGTGCCATGTGATCACTGTAGGTGCGCACCGGCGGCCGGCCCCTGATTGGGTCCGGTAACCGACCCGCGTCCTGGGCACACGTCACCCGATCGGATGTCCGCACTCGAAGAGGTGAACCCGGCGGCCCGGGAGTCGACCGGTGGGCCGGCTCCCGGGCCGGGTCGGCCAGCCGGCGGATTAGCGCGGTGGGTACCGGGTAGCGGACCCGTTGACCCCAGGTACCGGGAGGGCGCCGTGAGCACACCGGATAATCGTGGCGAGGATCTCGTCGACGTTCTGATCCACGATCACCGCGCCATCGAGGAGAAGTTCGGGGAGTTGGAGACCGGGTCCCTCAGCGCGGAGCGGCGTCGCCAGCTGGTGGACGCGGTCGTGGCCGAGCTGGTGCGGCACACCGTCGCCGAGGAGCAGTACCTGTACCCGACCGTGCGCCGGGTCGTCCCGGACGGCGACCGGATCGCCGAGCACGAGATCCGCGACCACGCGGAGGCCGAGCGGGACATGAAGACGCTCGAACGGCTGGACGCGACGGACCCGGACTTCGAGTTCGTGCTCACGAAGCTGATGGCCGAGATGCGCCAGCACCTGCTCGAGGAGGAGGTGGAGCTGTTCCCCCGGTTGCGGGCCGGTGCCGACCCGTCCGAGCTGCGCGAGCTGGCGCGCAAGGCACAGGCGGTCAAGAAGATCGCCCCGACCCGGCCGCACCCGGCGATGCCGGACGTCCAACCGGTGAACAAGCTGCTCGTACCGGCCCTCGGCCTGGTCGACCGGATCCGGGACGCGCTGAAGCGCCCCTGATCGTCCTCGACTGACGCAAAACGCGCCCCTGGCCGTTCCCGTAGCCACCGGGACGGTCAGGGGCGCGTCAGCGCACGTACCGCGGATCAGTCCACGTACTACCGCGGATCAGCCCGCGTACAGCGGGACGGTCCGGCCGTCGCCACGCCAGTACGCCTGCTCCCGACGCAGGTCCTTGGTCACCTCGCCCCGGCGCTGGCGGGCCAGGACCCGGTAGCCGCCGTTGCCCGGCCCCATCGTCGTGAACGACAGCGACATCGACGCCCCGTCCAGGCACTCGAAGGCGATGTCGTCCGCGCTCGCCGACGACTCGTACACCGCGCCGCCGAGCACCTCGGTACGGCCGCCGCGCTCGGTGCGCATCAGCGGGCCGCGCCGCTCGGTCTCCAGGCCCAGCACCCACACGGTCGCCCCGGCGTTGACCAACAGCGGCGACTTCGTCGCCGTACCGGTGGCGGCGGTGCCCCGGTCGAGGTGGTTGAACTGGCGCGCCCAGACCTGCTGCGGCTGGTCGAACTGCCAACCGGAGGCCGAGACGTTCTCCAGGTACAGCGGTCCCACACCGGCCTGGGCCTGGTAGCTGGTCCCGGCGTCGCCGCAGCAGTCCACGTCCTTGAGGACCAGCGGGCGGGCGGTGCGCTGGGCGAACCCGACCAGGCCCGCCGTCGGGGTGCCGTTGCCGGGCGCGCGGGCGATGGTGATGCCGGAGATGGTCACGTCCCGGGCGGTACCGTCGTCGACCTGGATGACGGCGGCCGGGGCGGCGGCGTCGCCCCAGGCGGTCCCGGTGGGCGTGAGCGTCGAGCCGAACCCGACGAACTGCCGTACCGCGCCCTTGACGTGCAGCGGCTTGGAGATCACGTACCGGCCGGTGGGCAGGTACACCACCGGCTTGCCGGAGTCGAGAGCCTTCTGGAACGCGGCGGTGTCGTCGGTGTTGTCGTCGGGCTTGGCGCCGTACGCGGTGACGCTGACCCAATCCGCCGGCTGGGCGTCGACGAACTCGGGGGCCTCGCGCACCTGAAGGTCGGTGGCGAGGCTCTGCGCCTCGGGGAACGGGGCGACCGGGGTCTTCGACGAGTACTGGGGCAGCTCGGTGCCGGAAACGATCTTCCCGCTCTGGGTCAGCACCGACCGGTACCCGGTGGTGCGGACCCGGCGCAGCATCAGCTCGCCGATGCTCTGTACCCCGCTGAAGTCGGCGGTGCCGCCGGTGAGCGTGGCGTCGACCAGGGAGATGAAGCCGCCGCGCTCGGTGCTGCGGATCGCCGGCACGGTGTTGGCGCTGGCGAGATCGCGGATGGCCAGCACGTTCCCGGCGTTGTCGATCCCGGCGATCTTCTGGCCGGACAGGTTGAGGTGTTCGAGCGTCAGCCCGTACCGGCCCTGCGCGACCCGGATGCCATAGTCGAAGCCCTTGACGACGAACCGGGAGATCAGGGCCGGCCCGGGCAGGCCCCGGGTGATCGACAGGCCGGTCGGGCCCTGGCCGGTGATGGTGAGCCGCCGGATCGACGCGACATTGCTGCCGGTGTAGTCGATTCCGTTGGCGCCGGGGTTGGCGCCGGTGTCGACGGTGAAGTTCTCCAGCTGGTTGCCGTACCCGCTGGCGCTGCCGGCGCGGCCGACGCCGGTGACGCTGGCCGTGCCCGTCCGCAGCAGCGGCCGTGCGTTCCAGTGGTCGCCGAAGCCGGCGGCGCGGTCCTTGAGCTTGATGACCGTGCTGTTGCGCTCCTCGCCGACCAGTCGCAGACCGGCCAGTGAGCGCCCCGCCTTGTCCCGCGCCTCCAGGGTCTTGCTGACCAGGTAGGTGCCGGCGGGCAGGTAGATGGTGCGGCCGGGGTTCTCGCTGATCGCCGCCTGCAGAGCGGCGGTGTCGTCGGTGCTGCCGTCACCCATGGCGTGGTAGGCCGCCTTGACGTCGACGACCGCGTCGGCCGGGAAGCGTAGCCGGGGACTGTCGAGGGCCGGGTCGCCGGTCGGGGTCGGCTCGGGAGTGGGTGCGGTGACGGCCGCCGGAGGTCGGACCACGGGCGATGGTGGCTCCGCGGCGGCCTGGCTGACGGGGCGTACGCCCACTCCGGCGGTCAGCGCCACCGCCAATCCGCCGACCAGGCTGATGACGGTCAGAGCCGCCGTTGCCACCGTCTCCGACGATGGTGCTTTCTTGGTCATACGCTCCCTCGGGCGAACCGCTGGCAGGCGGCATCACCCTACTCAACCGTCGATGGAATTCACACCTGCCGGCCGCAGTCGAGTTCGCCATCTCACCCCCAGTCAGGGACAAACTGGGAAATAACGGGTATACGACTGTTGGGGCGGTATGGGGTTACCGGGCGGCGCGTTCGCCCGCCCGGTGCGGGCTACTTTCGCTCAGGCGGTCCCTCCGGTCGCCGATGCTGCCGGCGTGATCACCGACCGCCTGCTCGGCGCGCAGCGGCCGCTGCCCGGCCCTGTTCCGCAGGGTATCCGCCGGGCCTCCGTCCCGCAGGACAGCTACCGGGACTCCGTCCCGCGGGGCGTCTACCGGGTCGACCGCGGCGGTTACTGCGTGTACGTCAACCCGGCCGGCGCCGCGCTGCTCGGCTGGTCCGCGGCCGATCTGATCGGCCTGGCGATGCACGCGCTGATCCACCACCGGCGCCCCGACGGCAGCCCGTACCCCTGGTTCGAGTGCCCGGTCGGCGAGACGCTGCGCGGCGGCGAGGCGTACCGCGTCGACACGGACGTGATGTGGCGCCGGGACGGTACGCCGCTGCCGGTCGCGTACTCCTGCGCCCCGGTCATCGGCGCGGACGGGATCGAGGGCGCGGTGGTCAGGTTCGCCGAGCGGGGCGCGCAGGTGGAACAGGTACGCTCGCAGGCGTGGCCCGGTTTCTGACGCCCTCCTGGTTGGTGCGCCACCTGCTGATGCTGGTGCTCGTGACCGGGTGTCTCGCCGCCGGCTGGTGGCAGGTCGACCGGGCCCGTGGTGGCAACATGCTCAGCTACGGGTACGCGTTCGAGTGGCCGCTGTTCGCGGCGTTCGTGGTGTTCGTCTGGTCCAAGGAGATCCGGGCTGAGTTGCGACAAGGGCAGCCGGAGCCGGAGGATGCCCCGACCGTGGCGGTGCCGGACGACCTGGCCGCGCACCCCGGCTACGTACCGTTCGACGCCTCCGCGGCGCTTCGGGCGGCCCCCGCGCCGGATGGGCAGGGGGCCGATGACGGCGATCCGGAGCTCGTGGCGTACAACCGGTACCTGGAATGGCTCGCGGCCAACCCCGGCCGCCGGCCCAGCGAGTACCCCCGTTCGGAAGGATGACCTCTGGTGGAGTCCGCCCTCAAGCGCTACCGCGTGATCGCGTACGTCGTCGGGGTCTTCCTGTTGATCCTCACGCTCGTGGCGATGCCGCTGAAGTACCTGGCCGATCAGAGCGCGCTCGTCGCCATCGTGGGGCCGATCCACGGCTTCCTCTACATGGTGTACCTGGTGCTCGCGTTCCACCTGGCGGCGCTGGCCCGCTGGCGGTTCGGGTACACGGTGGCGGTGCTGCTCGCGGGGACGATCCCGTTCCTGTCGTTCGTCGCCGAGCGCAAGGTGACGCACCGCGTGCACGCCACGCTGGCCGGTCGGGGAGCGGAGCCGGTGGGTTCGACGGCGCGGTGAGCGGGGGCCGGGGCGGCCGGCAGGGGTGAGCGGTTGCTCAGCGTTCGAGACCGGCCAGCCGGGAGACGGGTGACTGCGGCTCCCACTCCAGCTTCTTCTCGAAGTGCATGATCGTGCCCTGCTTGGGGTGGTGGGCCAACCGCACGTTCTCGGCCAACATGCGGATCAGGTGCAGCCCGCGACCCTCTTCGGCGTTGGGGTGCGGCATTGACGCCTCCAACATCTCCTCGTCGTAGCCGTGGCCGCTGTCGATCACGTCGATGCTGCAGGTGGTGCCTTCGATGTCGATGGTGACTTCGTATTCGTCGGAGTAGGCGGCGTGCTGCACGACGTTGGCGCAGGCTTCGGTCAAGGCGAGTTCGACGTCGTAGCGGATGTCGTCGATGACACCCAGCGCGTTGAGCGCGGACCGCACCACCCTGCGGCTGATGGAGACGCTCGATGCGTCTCTCGGTAGGCAAAGCTTGACCGTCACCTGCACCATGTAGCCCCTCACGTTCGGCCGCGACCGGCATCGTCACCGTCGGCGCGACAGAAGAGGTAAATCGCCGTTACGCTACACCGTTCCTCTCCATGGTGCCCGAGCGTGGCGAACGACAAACCCGAGGGGAGGGCGACGACAAACCCGAGGGAAGGGCCACGTCGCGGGTGCCACCATCGGAAACCGCTCAGGTTTGCCCCGAATCGTCCGACGGTTACGGTGTCGGACCCCGGCGCCCACCGGACCGCTCGCCGGACGGGCCCGGGGTCCGGCGCTGTCCGCCGGGGCGCTCACGACAGCGCCGTGGACGGCGCGAACCCGTCCAACTCCTGGCCGAGGAGGTACGTCTCCTCGCCGATCGTGCCGCCCTCGTCGGAGTCGTAGTCCACGGCGATGCGCCAGACCCCGTCGCGCCGCCGGCAGACGGTGTGGAACAGCCCGTACCAGAGGCGCTCCTCGGCGTCGGGATAGGCCAGGCTGAGCCGGTAGACGCCGCGTTCGGACGAGGCGTCGTCGCCGGTGTGGCGTTCCAGGAAGCGGAACCGGATGTCGAGCCGGCCCTCCTGCACCTCGACCCACTGGAACCACTCGCGCAGGCGTGCGGCGTACTCGTCGAAGCCGCCGACCCAACCGCCGTTGCCCTCCACGCGGATCACGTCGGGGCAGTGCAGCGCGATGAAAGCTTCCGCGTCGCAGTGGGCGTACGCGGCGGAGAACGGAATCCAGACGTCACGGTTGATCTGGGCGAGCACGTCCGCATTCGGCAACCGGATCGCTCCTTCTTGGGCGCCCCACCGATTCTTGGGCGCCCCACCGACAGTCGAGGCCGTACGTTAACACCGTTCGATGAGGACTGTTAAGAGCCGGCTGCCCCATTTACGACGCCATTCACGCCGTCGAGGACGGCGGCCGGGGCAGCGGGTGGAGCGTCACCGCGGTCAGCGCACCGCCGAGGATCTCGGCCGTCAGGTACGTGGCGACCGGTTGGCGTCGCCGGTCGGTGGGTGAGCCGGGGTTGAGCAGGCGCAGGCCACCGGGCGCGACGCTGTCCCAGGGGATGTGGCTGTGGCCGAACACGAGCACGTCCGTGTCGGGGAAACGGGCGGCGCACCGGCGTTCCCGCCCGGTGGCCGGGCCGGTCTCATGCACCACGGCGAGTCGCAGCCCGGCCAGGTCGGCCCGGGCCACCTCGGGCAGCCGGGCGCGCAGCGGCGGGCCGTCGTTGTTGCCGTACACCCCGATGAGCCGGGCGGCCCGGGACTCCAGGCGGTCGAGCAGCGACACGTCGACCCAGTCGCCGGCGTGTACCACCACGTCGGCCGCGTCGACCGCCCGCCACAGCGGCTCCGGCAGGTCACGGGCCCGCCTGGGGACGTGCGTATCGGCGATGAGCAGCAGTCTCACGGTGCTCAGTACTGCTCGTGGACGGCGCGCCAGCGCGGGCCCAGCCGGTTGCCGAGGTCGGCCAGGAACGCCGGTGACAGCGTCGGCCAGTTGTTGAACCGTACGGCCAGTTCGGCGACCAGGTACCCGTCGGGCCAGTCGCCGAGCGGTCGCACCACTCCGCAGCCGGCGCAGTCGACCCGCGGTTCGCTGCCGTCCAGCCAGGGCCGGATCAGGTTCTCCAGGGTCGCTTCGGCCAGTTCGTACCCGCAGTCGGGGCAGGCCGGTGCCTCGTGCGGCGAGGTGTCCCGGTAGAGCCCCCGCTCGACGAGAATGTCGACGCCGTTGTTGGCCAGGGTGTAGTCGGCGTCGTCGAAGTCGGGCGCGGCGGTGCGGGCCCGCGGGCCGGGAAGGTAGGCGCTGGGCTGCCAGGCGCTGCCGCGCACCGGGTTGGGCGCGATCACCTCGGTGTCGAGCAGCCACTGGATGACGGCGTCGGCCCGATCGGCGGCCTCCAGCGCACCGATCGACATCTCCACCACCGTGACGCACTCGTCACCCATGGTGCACCAGCCTAGATGTGCGGCCGGCCGCGGGGGAGCCCTCGGTCAACGGAACCAACCCTTCCGGACGACGTCGACTCCATGACCTGTCGCTCCCGGGCCGGGGAGGTGTGCCGGGGTGGCCCGGGACCGGGTCAGAGCGTGACCACCACCAGACCGCCCGCATCGGCGCTGCGCGCGGCGTCGATGCTGTGGTAGGCCGGGAACGTGTCGAGCAGGCCGACCACCGACAGTACCCGGGCCACGTTGCGGTTGGGCGCCGCCAGTCGCAGGTAGCCACCCCGGCTGAGGCAGTCGTTGTTGGCGCGGACCAGCGTGCCGATCCCCGTCGAGTCGCAGAAGGTCAGTGCGGCGAGGTCGACGATGACCCGGACGTGGCCGGTGTCGATCAATTGCCCGACGCGCTCCTCCAGCGCCGGCGCCGAGGCGATGTCCAGTTCACCGGTCAGCGTGAGGACCAGCGGATCCGTGTCCTCCGTGGTCGCGATGCCGAAATCCATCGCCCGCCCCTTCCGGTCCGTTGGCGTGAGCATACGTGCTGGTCATCGGGGCCATTTCGACGCCGCGGCCGTCCCCGGCCGCGGCCTCACGCCGACCGGTTCCCGATCGCGTCGACCAGCCGATCGGCCACCTCGTGCAGCGGGGCGTGCAGCGTCTTCGACGCCTGGCGCAGCACCTCGAGGGCCTCCTCGGCTCGGCAGCCGCGCTGCGCCATGACGATGCCGATCGCCCGGTTGACCGATTCGCCGCTGGCCAGCGCCTCGGACAGGTCGGCGGCGAGGCCGGCGAGTCGGCCCCGGTCGAGCACCGCCGCGAGCAGCAGTCCGGCGTGCTCGGCGACCAGCATGGCCGCCAGTTGGACGTCCGGGGTGAACGCGTGCGGCTCGCCCACGTACAGGTTCAACGCCCCGATGACCTGATCGTCGATGTCGAGCGGTACCGACAGGACGCCGGAGATGCCGTCGTCCAGGGCGGCCTCGCGCCACTGCGGCCACCGCGTCTCGGTGGCCAGGTCCTCGCTGACGACCATCTCCCGGGTGCGAATGGCGGTCAGGGCCGGCCCGTCGCCGATCTTGTACTGGATGTCGTCCATCCGGGCCGTGAGCGGGCTCGACGCCGCCTGGGTGGTCGGTCCACCGGCGCGGATCAGGGTGATCCCGCACCAGGACTCGCCCGGAACGGCCTGGGCGACGGTGGCGGCCAGCGACTCCAGCGCTTCGTCGAGGTCATCGCTCGTGATGAGACCGGCGGTCAGTTCCCGTAGCAGCGAGGCGATCTCGACCACGTGGAGCTGACCGTTTCCGTTACCCATCCCTATGTCTCCCCTCGGGGCGCCAGTACGCGGCGCTCTGCCTACCCCACGGGGCTGTCGAAAACATGTCGGTGACAGCCGGATCCATCTACGCGGCGTGCGTCTGCGCGGCGTGCGTCTGCGCAGCCACTGTCTTGTCGCTACGTGGCCCATGGTCGCTACGTGGCCCAAGGCTGCTACGTGCCTCATGGTCGCTACGTGGCCACTGTCGCGACCTTGGCCCAGACGACCTTACCGCCACGGACACAGGTCGTACCCCAGTCGTCGCACAGCGCCTCGACCATGAGCAGGCCGCGACCGTGCTCGTCGGCGACGGTGGCCTCGTGGGGGCGCGGCGGGGCGGGGCTGTCGTCGCCGACCGAGATCTGCAGGTGCCCGTGGCGCAGGGAAACGGTCAGCACGACCCGGTTGCCGGCGTGCCGGACGGCGTTGGCGACGAGCTCGGTGGTGATCAGCTCGGCGGGTTCGAGCACCTCCTGCACCGACCAGGACCGACAGGCCCGGCCGAGCAGCCGGCGCGCCACCGGCGCGGCCACCGGAGAGGCGGGCAACGCCTCGCGCAGCCGGTACCGTGACCGGCCGGCGGTGAGCCGGTCGCACGCGGCCTCCACCGAGGGGTACGAGGCGATGTCCAGGCCCGTGCGGCGGACGGCCGCAAGCAGGTCCGGCGGCGCGCAGGCGAAGACGACGGTGCTGCCCGGCCAGGTCATCGCCTGACCGGACAGGACCGCGAAGACCGGGACGCACTCGTCGGCCGCGACGGTCAGGTCGGCCACGTCGAGGACGACCACGTCCGGCTCCGCCGCCAGGCAGTCGCGTACGCAGGCCTGCAGTTCGCTCGCGCTGTCGCGGTCGAGCCGACCGGCGACGTGGACCACGGCCGCCGGGTAGCCGGGCTCCGCGGCGCAGGCGAGGGCCCGGTCGCGGGTGTCGGTACCCCCCATGCCGGTCCGTTGGTTCATGCCCCGGTGCTACCCGCCGGTACGAAATCCAATCGTCACCGTCCGCATGGCCACACCCCTCAGGGTGACCGTTTCGACACTTCTCGTGGCGGGTAGGCGGATGCGGACCGTGACGATAAGGAGATCTCTGATGAGCGCACCACGCGAGGACAACGTGAGCGCGCCGCGCGACGAGTCCGGCGTCTGGCGCGACGACCAGCGGTTGCCCCTGTCCGAGCTGCACAAGGCGATGGCGCAGTACTCCTTCGACGGGCAGATCGACGATCCGACCGGCGGTGACGCCGGTTCCGAGCAGGAGTTCGGCGACGAGGAGCGGCTGGCCGAGTGGAAGGCCAGCCGGGACCCGGACCCCGACACCGAGGCGGGGCGCCGGCTGCGCCCGTCCCCGGAGGGGCACTCCGGCCCAGGCTGAGGCTCGGCTCCCGATCGGCCGAATCGACGAACCTGCCGGCAGGGCGGTGCCGCGGACGTCGCCGGCGGCACGGCAGGGCGGTGCCGCGGACGTCCCCGGCGGTGCCCGGACGTCGCACCCACGGAACGCGACGGTTTGCGCGACCCGTACGGGGTAAGCCTGGTGCGACTCATGCCGACGACAGGAGGGCGCCGATGACGCTGACCGATCTACCCGCCCGGTGGCGTGGCGCGACCGTGCTCGTCGTGGGAGACGCGCTGCTGGACGGATGGCTGATGGGCACCCCGAGCAAGCTCTGCCGGGAGGCGCCCGCGCCGGTGCTCGACGTGGAGCGCACCCGGTACGCGGGCGGTGGGGCCGCCAACACCGCGGTCAACGTGGCCGCGCTGGGCGGCCGGGCGGTCCTGGTGGCCGCGGTCGGTGAGGACCTCGAGGGCGGCCGGCTGCGCCGCCGGCTCGACGCCGCCGGGGTCGACCACCGGCTGGTACCCGTCCGCGGTCGGCGCACCCCGGCCAAGCGGCGACTGATCGCCGGCGAGCAGATCATGCTGCGCTTCGACGAGGGCGACACCGGACCGCTGCCGCCGCAGGCCGCCACGGCGCTGGTCGAGGCGGTCGGCGCGGCCCTCGACGGCGGCGTCGACGCGGTCATCGTCGGCGACTACGGTTGCGGCGGGGCCGACCCGGCAGTGCGTGACCTGCTGGTCCGCCGCCGCGACGAGGTCCCGCTGCTGGTCGTCGACGCACACGACCCGGCGTCGTGGACGGACGTCCGTCCGGACCTGGTCACGCCGAGCTTCGCCGAGGCGTGCCGGCTGCTGGAGTGCGGCACCGCATCGATCTGCTCGCACCGGGCCGAATGGATCACCGCGATGGCCGACCGCCTGCTCACCCTGGCCGGGGCGCCGGCCGTGGCGGTGACCCTGGACGCCGATGGGGCGGTCGTGCTGACCAGGGACCTGGAGCCGGTCCGTACCCACGCGCAGCCGGCGCCCGCCAGCCGCACCGTCGGGGCCGGCGACGCCTACGTCGCCGCGTTCGCGCTCGCGCTCGCCGTGCGGGCACCGTTGGCCGACGCCGCCGCGGTGGCGCAGTTCGCCGCGACCGCCGCCACCCGCGGGCGTACCCCGGGCACGGCGGTCTGCGACGCGCGCGGGTTGCTGGACGTCGGCGGCGACCCCGACCATACCGAGCTGTCGACCGCCGAGCTGGCCGCCGCGGTCGCCGAGCACCGCCGGCACGGCCGCCGGATCGTGTTCACCAATGGCTGCTTCGACGTGCTGCACCGCGGCCACGTCGGCTACCTCACCCAGGCCAGGCGCCTGGGTGACGTGCTGATCGTCGCGGTCAACTCCGACGACTCGGTACGTCGCCTCAAGGGGCCCGAACGCCCGGTCAACCCGATCGCCGACCGGGTCGCGGTGCTCGCGGCGCTGGCCTGCGTGGACCACGTCGTGGTCTTCGAGGAGGACAACCCGGTCAACCTCATCACGCTGGTCCGGCCGGACCTGTACGTCAAAGGCGGCGACTACCGGCCGGAAATGATCCCGGAGGCGCCGCTGGTGCGTGAGCTCGGGGGTGAGGTGCTGACGCTGGACTACCTGCCGGACCGGTCGACGACGAAGCTGATCGGCCGGATCCGGTCCGGGACCGCCCGGCCGGTCGCCCACCCGGCGAAGCCGGGGCACGCGCTCGACCCGGCGCGGAGCCGGCGGGCGCGGTCCTGATGGATGGTGGGCCGCGGGCGCGGTCCCGGCGGGATTGGCCGCTCCGGTGCTGGGTAGCACACGGCGCAGATCCGTGGAACAAGGGCGAGCCGAACGTGAACACCGGCGAGCCGGAACGAGGAGGAACGATGCCGAACGTCCAGCAGCCGGAGATGCGCCGCAGTGAGCAGGACCCGCTGGTGACCAGCAGCGTGAAGGACACCGCGCAGACCGCGGCCGGCAGTTCCAAGGACGACAAGCGGGCACTGCACAAGGTGCCGGAGGACCAGAGGTCACCGTACGGGCCCCAGTCGGCGGAGTGAGCACGCCGGAGTGATCGCACCGCACAACCCGTCGCCGGCCGCCCGGCGGTACCCACTGCCGTCGGCCGGTTCCCGGGCCCTGGACCCGGGCGACCCGGAGGCGTTCACCCGGCCCCGGGAGCTCGACGTCCTGGTACCCACCCGCAACCGCCCCGCCGAGCTGGCCGCCACGCTCGCCGGGCTGGCGGCGCAGGACGCCGGGTTCGGCCTGGCGGTGAGCGACCAGTCCGACGGCGACCCGGCCTGGGCCCACCCGGCCGTGGCCGGGCTGGTCCGCGTGCTCCGGCACGCCGGGCACCCCGTCCTGCTCGGCCAGCACCTGCCCCGGCGGGGCCTCGCCGAACACCGGGGGCACCTGCTGGCCCGCTCGCGCGCCCGGTACGTGCTCTTCCTCGACGACGACATCTGGCTGGAGCCGGGCGCGGTGGCCCGGATGCTGACCGCCATCCGCGAGCTGGGCTGCGGATTCGTCGGGAACGCGCCGCACGGGCTGTCGTACGCCGGTGAGCACCGTCCGCACCAGGAGGCGACGTTCGCGCTGTGGGACGGCCCGGTCCGGCCGGAGGTGCTGGAGGTGCGCGGGCCGGAGTGGGGCCGGCACACCGTGCACAACGCGGCGAACCTGCTGCACCTCACCGACCGGCTGGGCCTGCGGCCGGGGGAGTGGCGGGCGTACAAGATCGCCTGGGTCGGCGCGTGCGTGCTGTACGACCGGGCGAAGCTGCTGGCCGTCGGCGGGTACGACTTCTGGTCCCGGGTGCCGGCGGTGCACGCCGGCGAGGACGTGGTGGTGCAGTTGCGGGTACAGGCGGCGTACGGCGGGGCCGGGATCGTACCCAGTGGCGCCTACCACCTGGAGTCGCCGACCACGGTCCCGGACCGCGACGTCCAGTGCTTCGACCTGGTGCCGGTCGCCGTCGACGCGGCGGCGACCGGCACCGGGTGACCGGACCGGACGATCCACCCGGCGGCGGTCTACTGGCGGCGGGTCGACGCGTCGGCGTAGCGCAGCAGCGCACCGACCCCGCCGTCGAGGTCCACCTCGTCGGGGGAGACCAGGACCAGGTCCGCGTCGGTCGCGGCGAGCGCGCGCAGCAGGGCGGCGTCGGCACGTACCTGCTGCGGGTTCCCGGTACCCATCGCCCGCAGTTCGTCGGCGGTCAGCGCGATCTCGTTCGGGTTCTCGCCGACCCACAGCTTCGCGGTCGAGGACAGGTCGTTGACCAGCAGGACCGTGTCGATCTGGGACCGTTGCAGCGCCGAGACCGTCGCGGCGAGCCCGACGCCGGCGGCGGCGTCGCGGCCGCGCTGCGTCTGGAACGCGTCGATGACCTCGTTGACGTGCCGCGCGGCCAGTTCCGCGACGGCCTGGAGCGTGACGTCGTCGAGATGGTCGGGATCGGCGCCGGGTGCCCGCGCCCCCGCGTCCGTCTCGATGTACCGCTTCTGCCACCATTCCGGCAGCTGGCCGATGAGTAGCCGGCGGGACTGCGGTTCGCCGGCGATGATGAGGGCCTCGGCCGCCATGTCGCTGGCCATCTGGGCTACCGCCTCGGCGATCTCCTTGGCGTTGCGCTGCCAGGTCATCTGGGTGGCACGCCAGTGGTGGGAGTACGACCAGCCGCCCACTTTGGCGCGGTGGAGCGGGTAGAGGTTGTGGGCGGCGAACTGGCCGCGGCGCGGCACGCCGCCGACCGTGGCGCCCTCGAAGTCGGCGCCGACCCGGTTGACGACGATGCGCAGCCACGCGACCTGCTCGCCGTACCCGGAGACCATCGGCATGGCGTGCGGAAGCAGGCTGAACCTCGCGAGGTGGTCGATGGGCGAGGCGAGAATGGGCACGCTCAGCGCCACCTCGCCGTGGCTGGCGAAGGCGGCCAGCCAGTACTGGCCGGGTACGGGCTCGTGGTTGAGGACGGTGTTCTCGAGCGCGGCCAGCGTCGGCGTGTCGGCGCCCTGCTCGGCCAGTTCCGCCCGGGCGGCCCGCCAGCGCAGCTCGATGGCCTTGGTGGCGTTCTCGGATTCACGGCTCGCGTCGATCAGGACCGACGCCCACGGTCCCGGGCGCTCGGCCAGCGGACGCAGCATCGAAAGGTGCATGAGTTACCCCCTGGTTGACGTTCTTCGTTCTTACCCCCATCAGGCGTGTTGTCACGCAATTCGGGTATTGCCGGCGCAAATTCCGCCAGCGGTTCGGGGAACGGATACGACGGCGGCCACCGCACGACGGCGGCCACCCCGCGTGCCTCCCTCCGGCAACGGCTCGCACGGGTTCCCGCGGCGGATGAGCGGGGATCATGGATAAATGACCGAGGCGAGGCCCCTGGCCGTGTTCGACGTGGACGGCGTGGTCGCCGACGTCCGCCACCGACTGCACCACGTGGCCCGCCGCCCCAAGAACTGGCGCCGCTTCTTCGCGGGCGCCGCCAGCGACCCGCCGCTGGCCCCCGGCGTGGAGCTGGCCCGCGAGTACGCCCGCGACCACCGGGTCGTCTGGCTCACCGGGCGGCCGGAGTACCTGCGGCGGGTGACCGAGCGGTGGCTGTCCCGCCACGACCTACCGGTCGACGAGTTGCTGATGCGGCCGACGTCGGACCACCGGCCGGCGCGCGAGTACAAGGCGGAGCGGTTGCGGCGCCTCGGCGGTACCGGCGAGGTCGCGATCGTGGTGGACGACGACCCGGCGGTGGTGGAGACGCTGTCGCAGGCGGGCTGGCCGGTGCGGCTGGCCGACTGGGTGCCGTACGCCGCGTCGCTGGGGCAGGCGCAGGAGCGTGAGGGTCGCACCTGAGGGTCCACTGCGCGGCAGGGTCCACCGGGCGGTGCGTTCTCGGGCGCCGCGGGACGTGCCCACAGCCTGCGGGCATGTGCCGGGAAGGGGGCATGCCCGCAGGCTGCGGGGTGTGTCCCGGTCAAGGGTGGCGGCGGGGGGGGCCCCGGGGGGGGGGGGCCCCCCCGCCGCGGGTCAGCTCAGCGTGGTGGAAGCGGCCGGGAGCAGGGCGGCCGCTTCCTCGCCGCGCGGGGAGTCCGGTCGCAGCGGGTCGTGGCCGAGCGTGAGCAGGGTGTGCCGCCATGGTCCGTTGGTGGCTTCGTCCTTCGGGGCGTTGGTCAGCCGCCCCACGATCAGTTCGCTGACCAGCCGCATCGTGGCGACGTCGTCGTCGGTGAGGTCCACGCGCCGCTTCTCCAGGATCCGCAGGATCCGTTCACCCGTCTCGTGGACGTCGATGCCGGGCTCCGGCGAGTATGCGTCCGCGCCGTCCGGGGTCGTCAGTAGCCAGTCACGTAGCTCCGGGGAGGTCATGTTGACCAGTCGATGGAAGACGTCCCACACCTGCTCGATCTCCGGGTTGCTTCGGGTCATTCTCGATCACCCCCTAGGCCGTCCTACTTACCCCGGTCGGTGCGAGGTGAACCGCCCGGCGGCGGTGAGATGAGAACTATGCCCGGTATGCGCGCGGGAGCGGACGGGTCGTCTTCCGGTATGGGGTGATCTCGACCCAGATTCCGGCAAATTCTCAGCCGGGTTCGGGCGCTGCCGATGGAAGCCTCGTAGAAAGGGAGGCGGCGTTGGACGAGCTCGGCGATATCGTCCAGGAATTCCTCGTGGAAAGCCACGAGAACCTGGACCAGCTTGACCGTGACCTGGTGGCGCTCGAGCAGGAGCCCGGGTCACGGGAACTGCTGTCAAGCATTTTCCGCACTATTCACACGATCAAGGGTACGAGCGGGTTCCTGGCCTTCAACCGGCTGGAGCGCGTGACGCACGTCGGCGAGAACCTGCTCGCCCGGCTGCGCGACGGTACCCAGGTGATGACTCCGGAGACGACCAACACGCTGCTGCGGATGGTCGACGTGGTCCGGACCCTGCTGACCGCGATCGAGGAGACCGGCGCGGAGGGCGAGGTGGACGTCGACGGCGTCATCGAAGCCGTCACCCGCTGCATCGACGGTGGTAGCGCGGCCGCGAAGCCGGCCGCCGACCCCGCCCCGGCGCCGGCCGCTGCGAAGCCGCCGGCCGCCGACCCCGCCCCGGCGGTCGCCGACGCGGCCCCGGCTGCGGACGCCGCCCCCGCCGTCGACGCGGCCCCGGTCGCTCCCGCCGCCGACGCCGCCCCGGCCGTCGAGCCCGAGGAGCTGCCGGTACCGGCCCTCGCGGGCGCGCTGCTCGAGGACGAGCACGCGGCCGAGCCCGGTGTCGGGCAGACCCGCCGCAGCATCGCGGAGAGCTCCATCCGGGTCGACGTCGACCTGCTCGACAAGCTGATGAACCTCGTCGGTGAGCTGGTACTCACCCGCAACCAGATGCTGCGCGCGGTGACGGCGTCGTCGGACGCGAACCTCGCCCGTACCGGGCAGCGGCTCAACCTGATCACCAGCGAGCTGCAGGAGAGCGTCATGAAGACGCGGATGCAGGCGATCGACCACCTGTGGTCGAAGCTGCCCCGCGTCGTCCGTGACCTGTCCAGCTCGGTCGGCAAGCAGGTCCGGCTGGCCATGGAGGGGCGCGAGACCGAACTGGACCGCAGCCTGCTGGAGGCGGTCAAGGACCCGCTGACGCACCTGGTCCGCAACGCCGTCGACCACGGCATCGAGGCTGCCGCCGACCGCGTCGCCGCGGGTAAGCCGGCCGAGGGCGTGCTGACCCTGCGCGCCTACCACGAGGGCGGACACGTCATCGTCGAGGTCGCCGACGACGGCAAGGGCATCGACCCGAACCGGATCGCCGAGGTGGCGATCCGGCGCGGGCTGCTGACCCGCGACCAGGTGGCGCACATGGAGCGCCGGGAGATCCTCAACCTCGTCTTCAAGCCGGGCTTCTCGACCGCGGAGAAGGTCACCAACGTCTCCGGCCGCGGCGTCGGCATGGACGTGGTCAAGACCAACATCGAGCGGATCGGTGGTGCGGTCGACGTCGAATCGACCCTGGGCGAGGGTACGACCTGGCGTCTGACGATCCCGCTGACGCTGGCGATCATCCAGGCGCTGACCGTCGAGTGCGGCACCGAGCGGTACGCGATTCCGCAGGTCGCCGTGCACGAGCTGGTCTACCTCGACGGCCAGAACGGCCGCGTGATCGAGCACGCCATGGGCGCCCAGGTCTACCGGCTGCGGGGCAAGCTGCTGCCGCTGGTCCGGCTGGACGAGACCCTGGGCCTGCCCACCGGCAGCGGTGACCGGGATGTGTACGTCGCCGTCCTCCAGGCGGAGGGGCGCCGCTTCGGTCTCGTGGTGGACCGGGTGCTCAACACCGAAGAGGTCGTGGTCAAGGCGCTGTCGTCGCGGTTCAAGGAGATCGGCATGTACGCCGGGGCGACGCTGCTCGGCGACGGCCGGGTCGCGCTGATCCTCGACGTGCCGGCCCTCGCCCGCCGGGCGCACCTCAACGTGGGTGCGGTCGAGCGGGGACAGCAGGAGGTCGACGCCACGGACCAGGCCCGCAAGGACAACGTGGACCGGCTGCTCATCGCCGGCGTCGGCGAGCGGCGGGTCGCGATCCCGCTGGACATGGTCACCCGGCTGGAGGAGTTCTCGCTGGAGCGCTTCGAGCGGGTCGGCAGCCGCGAGGTCGTGCAGTACCGCGACCAGATCCTGCCGGTGCTGCGCCTGGCCCAGCTGCTCGGCGTCTACTCGGACGGCCAGGAAACCACGTCGGTGCCGGTGGTGGTCTACACCGAACGCGGCCGCAGCGTGGCCCTCGCGGTGGACCGGATCGTCGACATCGTCGAGGACGTCGTGGGTGCCGAGCGTGACTTCGGCGACGACGGCCTCCTGGGGTCGGCGGTCATCCAGCAGCGCGTCACCGAGCTGCTCGACGTGCGCCGCGCGATCATGGCGGCGGACCCGCGCTTCGACGCCGACGCCGACACGTACGACAGCGAGCCGACGATGATGGTGGGAGCGTAGGAGATGACAAGTCGTCAGTACGCCACGTTCGAGGTGGCCGACCAGCTGTTCGGGCTGGACGTGGCCCAGGTGCAGGAGGTGCTCTCGTTCCACGAGTACACCCCGGTGCCCCTGGCTCCGCAGTCGGTGGGCGGGCTGTTCAACCTCCGCGGGCAGGTCATCGCGGCCGTGGACCTGCGGGTCCAGCTGGGACTGTCGGCCCGCGACTTCGAGGGCCCGGCGATGAACGTCATCGTCCGCACCGAGGAGGAGTCGGTCAGCCTGCTGGTGGACCGCATCGGTGAGGTTGTCGAGCTTGACGACGACACGTTCGAGCCGCCGCCGGACACGTTGACCGGGCCCAGCCGCGAGCTGATCACCGGCGCGTTCAAGCTGGACGGCCGGCTGATGCTGGCGCTGGACACGGTGCGCGCGGTGCACACCTCGACCGGTTCGGCCGGCGAGGACTAGGGCCCGCGACGACCGGGGAGGGTATCCGCCCCGCACGACCTGGTGCGGGGCGGGTACCCTCCTTTCGCGTTCACGCTCCGTTACGCACCTGACCGATCGGGGGACGCACCGGGGAGCGCGACGGTTGCAAACTGGGTGCATGTACAGCCTCGTCAGCGCCCCCGTTCTCGGCTTCGACCTGTCCCGCCTGGAGGGTGGATCGTCCGCTGCCGATGTTCTCCTCCGCGCACTTTCCCTTACGGAAAGTGACCTTGAGGCGCTTGCGAACTTCCGGATGGACGACTGGGACCGGCTCGCCCTGTGGCAGGACGTCGACGAGGCGGCCCGCCGGCGCCAGAACGTCCGGGACCTGTCGGCCGACCCGGGCGACGCGGACCGGACGCTGGCGCTGATCGAGCGGGCCCCGATCGGAACGGTCGACGGGCTGCTGCAGTGTGTCCGCCACGACGTCCTGGACTGGACCTGGAAGGCCACCGGGGCGGGGAAGGCGCAGAGCGAGACCGCGGCCCGGGCCACCGCGGTGATCTGCGACGCCGTCGTCGCCGCGTACCTGCGCGACCTGCTGTCCGTGCCGTCGCGGCGCAGCCTCGCGGCCGGGTGGCTGTCGGCGGTGCGCTGGCTGCCGGCGCGGCCGGTGCACCTCGGTCCCCAGCATGACGACATCCGCACGCTGCTGAGCCACATCCGTACGCTCAGCTCGGCCCAGCTGGTCCGGCTGGGCGCCGCCGCCGAGGCGACCCGCCGCAGTGCGACCGAGTGGGCGCCGGCCGTCCACGCCGCCTCCTGGGCGGTCTACGTCTCCGAGCGGGTACGGGCCGCCGCCGCGGCCCAGCTCATGCTCGTCCAGGCGGTGGACGACGCGGGCATCCCGGTGGCCGAGCGGGCCGGGGGAGTGTGGAACCTGCTCAGCGGTGCGGTACAGGCCATGATGGTGCGGGACCTGGTGGCCGCCGAGACGGTGGAGCGGCTGCTCGACCCGCTGCTGGCCGCGCTGGGCCCGATCGGGGTGTCCGCGCAGGCCGAGGTCGGTGACCAGCGGCGCGGCGAGCCGTGAGGCCGGTGCGCCGCGATCGGTAACGCCCTGATTGAGTACTGATCTACCCGTTGGTTCGGGTTTCCCGAATATGCGGGTATCGGCGCTCACTTTCCTCATCCCGTATCCCGTCGCGCCGATATGGGCGGCGAGCGGATGGCCGGGCGGTGGCTGTCCCGGTGCGGGGAGGCCGCTACGTGATCTCGGTTCTGGTCGTTGACGACTCGGTCGTCATCCGGCGCCTCGTCACCGACGCCCTCGCCGAGGACCCCGCGATCCGGGTGGTCGGTACGGCGCCCAACGGGCGCGTCGCCTTATCCAAGATTGAACAGCTCAAGCCCGACCTGGTGACGCTCGACATCGAGATGCCGGTCATGGACGGCCTGTCCACCCTGCGCGAGCTGCGATCCCGCTACCCGCACCTGCCGGTGATCATGTTCAGTACGCTGACCGCGGCCGGTGCGAGCGCCACGCTCGACGCGCTGTCCGCCGGTGCCAGCGACTACGTCACCAAGCCGTCCAACGTGGGCAGCTTCGAGGAGTCCAAGCGCAGCGTCCGGGAGCAGATCATCCCGCGCATCCACGCCCTGTGTGAGCGGGGGGTGCGGGCCCGTACCCGGGACGGTGCGGCGCCGACCCGTCCCGGCCAGGCCCAGACGGGCGGTGGGTTCGCCTTCCCGCCGGCACTTCCCGGGCTGGTCGGAGTGCCGTCGCGCCCGGCGGCCCGGCCTTCCACCGCGACCCCGGCGCCGGCCCGCCCGGTCACCGACCGGGTCGAGATGCTCGCGATCGGCTGCTCGACCGGCGGTCCGGACGCCCTGTCCCGGGTGCTCCAGGCGCTCCCGGGCGACCTTCCGGTACCCATCGTCGTGGTCCAGCACATGCCGCCGGTGTTCACGAAGATGTTCGCCGAGAGGCTCAACCGCACCTGCGTCCTCGACGTGGTCGAGGCGGCGGGGGACGAGCCGGTCCACCCCGGCACGGTGTACATCGCGCCGGGCGACTTCCATCTGGAACTCGTACGGTCCGGCTCCACGGTGCTGACCAAGGTGACCAGCGGTCCACCCGAGAACTTCTGCCGGCCCGCCGTCGACGTGCTGTTCCGCTCCGTGGCGAAGGTCTACGGCGGCAAGGTCCTCGCGACCGTCCTGACCGGCATGGGCCAGGACGGCAAGCGGGGCGCCGAGGTCCTGCGGGCCAAGGGTGCCGAGATCGTCGCCCAGGACGAGGCGACGTCCGTGGTGTGGGGCATGCCTGGCGCCATCACCCACGCCGGGCTGGCAGACGCCGTCTTGCCGCTGCCCGACATCGCCAACTATCTCGTCTCGCGTACCGCCGTAAGCCGCGGCGCACGGTCCAAGGAGGTGACCCGATGACGTTGAGCGCCCAGGAGTTCGCTTACGTCAGCGACCTGGTGCGGCGTAATTCCGCAATCGTGCTGGAGACCGGGAAGGAGTACCTGGTGGAAGCCAGGCTGCTCCCACTGGCTCGTCAGGCCGGGGTGCCCACCGTCTCCGAGTTCGTCAGCCGCGCACAGCAGCGGCCGGAGCCGGACACCCATGAGAAGATCGTGGATGCGCTGACCACTAACGAGACGTCGTGGTTCCGCGACGGCGAACCGTTCCAGGCGGTGACCGCCCACGTACTGCCCGACCTGATGCCGACGCGGTCGTCCAACCGGGTCCTGCGGGTCTGGTCGGCGGCCTGCTCCAGCGGGCAGGAGCCGTACAGCCTCGCGATGGTCCTGCAGGAGTCCCTGCCGGCCGGGTGGAGCTACGAGATCCTGGCCACCGACATCTCCCAGGAGATGCTGGCCCGCGCCGAGGCCGGCCGCTTCACCCAGCTGGAGGTCAACCGTGGCCTGCCGGCGCACATGCTGGTACGCCACTTCGAGCGCGACGGTGCCCACTGGCGGGTCTCGTCGAGCCTGCGCAACAACATCAGCTTCAAGCGGCTGAACCTGGCGGCTCCGCTGCCACCGCTGCCGCAGTTCGACATCGTCTTTCTGCGCAATGTGTTGATTTACTTCGATGTCGAGACCAAACGTCAGGTCCTGGCCCGGGTGGGAGCCGTCATACGTCCCGACGGCTGGCTCTTCCTCGGATCGGCCGAGACGACGATCGGCATCGACGACAGGTTCGAACGGATTGCCGCAGGCCGCAGCTCCGCGTACCGCCTGCGAGACGGAAAGACCACGCCGCCCGGCGGCGCATCGGGAAAGGGGTGATCACCAATGATTGCCTTGGTGATCGATGATTCACGGGCGATGCGGCTGATCCTCAGCCGGATCACCACGCAGCTGGGATTCGAGGTGTGGCAGGCGGAGAACGGGCGGGAGGCCCTGAATCTGCTCGGAGCCAGTGAGACCGTTCCCACGGTGGCGCTCGTGGACTGGAACATGCCGGAGATGAACGGACTGGAGTTCGTCACGGCAGTTCGCGCAGATCCGAAGTATCGGGCGATGACCATCATGATGGTCACCACCGAGAGTGAACAGAGCCAGATCGTACGAGCCCTGGCGGCTGGCGCCCATGAGTACGTGATCAAACCCTTCACCCCGGATGCCATCGAGGAGAAGTTGGCGCTGCTGGGTGTACTGACGAACGGAGCCACGGCATGACCGCACATCCCGCACCGACGGACGAGGATCTCTTCGCGATCGCGGAGCAGGTGTGGGCCTCGTACCTCGACGTCGACGGTACGAGCCCGCTTCTCCAGGTGGAGCGGACCCGGCCCTCGAACGAGGTCGTCGCGTCTGTGTCGGTGACCGGTGCCTGGCGCGGCCACATCGTGGTGTCCTGCTCCATGCCGGCCGCGCGGAACGCCGCCGCGGCGCTGCTGGGCATCGAGGTCGACGACGCCGCCCCTGAGGACGTCACCGACGCCCTGGGCGAGCTGGCCAACATCATCGGCGGCAACGTCAAGAGCCTCATGCCCGAGCCGTCGGCGCTCTCGCTGCCGGTCGTGGCGATCAACGGCAACACCGGCTGGCCCGCGGCCGAAGAGGTGTGCCAGCTCAACGGCCAGTGGCTGGGCGAGTCGATCGCGGTGCAGGTGCTGGGCGGCAGCGAGAAGGAAGGGTGACCCGAAGCGATGAAGATTCTGATCGCTGACGACAGCCGGGTGATGCGGCAGATCGTCACCCGTACCCTTCGCCAGGCCGGCTTCGACGGCCACGACCTGGTGGAGGCGGCGGACGGCCAGCAGGCCTTCGACGCCGTGGTGAACGAGGGCCCGGACCTCGTGCTGTCGGACTGGAACATGCCCGAGATGACCGGCATCGAGGTGCTGCGGATGCTCCGCGCCAACGGCATCCAGGTGCCCTTCGGCTTCGTCACCTCGGAGGGGACTCCGGAGATGCGCAACACCGCCGAGGAGGCCGGTGCGCTCTTCCTCATCACCAAGCCGTTCACGGCTGAGGCGTTTCGTGACGCTTTGGACCCGATTCTAGGATGAGTGAAGTATGTCGCTTCTGCCCGCACCCAAAGACGTTCGTGACCTGTTCGAGGACCTCCTCGGGCGGCCGGTCACCGTCGGAACGGCCAACCCGGTTCTCGCCGAGGACCTGAAGACGACGCTCGTGAGCCTGTACACCGACAACCACCATAAGCTCTGGGCGGTCGTCGGCATGGACCTGCCGTTGACGGTGTACGCCGGCGCGGCGATCGGGCTGCTGCCCCCGGGTGGCGCGCAGGACTGCGTCGAGGACGGCGTCGTCACGCCGACCCAGGCCGAGAACGTCCGGGAGGTCTGCAACATCATGACCACCCTGCTCAACCACGAGGGCGGCCCCCACCTGAAGCTCTACCAGGTCTTCGTGCCCGGTGAGCAGATCCCCAACGACGCCGGTGCGCTCCTGTGCGCGCTCGGCAACCGGATCGACCTCGCCGTCGAGGTCGGCGGTTACGGCAGCGGACGGTTGTCCATCTCCCTGGCCATCTGACTGTCGGGCCATCTGACTGTCGGGCCATCTGACTGCTGGGCCAACTGACTCATCCGACGACAGCGTCAACTCCCCGTGCGGCAACCACGCCGTCCGGGGAGTCGTCGTTTCGGGCGGGGGCTGGAGGGTCGGCGGCTCCGGGGCCCGGGGTTCGAGGGTCCGGGGTGTCGGATCGGTCGAGGGGCGCGAGGGGTTCGAGGGTTTGAAGGGCCGGGGTGTCGGATCGGTCGAGGGGTGCGAGGGTCCGAGGGGCCGGGGTGTCGGATCGGTCGAGGGGCGCGAGGGTCCGAGGGGCCGGAGTGTCGGATCGGTCGAGCGGTGCGAGGGTCCGAGGGGCCGGAGTGACCGATCAGTCATGGGGTGCGAAGGCCTGAAGGTCCACACGAGGATGCCCCTGTCCGCGACCTGTACCGGTGGCGGCGGGGCAGCACCCGCTGTGGACGGGCGCGCCGGGGTCTGTCCTGTAGGTCACGGAAGCATGCGGACGACGGCGATGAGCACCAGGCCGGCGAAACCGGCGGGTCCGGGTAGGCGTTCCTGTTCGGGTGAGGCGACCCGGTATCAAGATCCGTGCAATGTCGCCGACATTGCTGCTTCCCGGAGCTCGGATACCGCAACGTTCGCGACATTGTGTAGATCTTGACGGCCGTGTTCCGGTCCGGGGCGGTGGGCCGGCCTGGCGCTCAGCCCGGATGTGGTCCGATCACGTCGCGTACCTCGGCGCCCGTGTCGACGCCGGCGTTGCGGGCGATGCCGGTGTGGGGCGGGGCGATGCCGGTGTCGGGGGTGATGCCGGTGTCGGGGGTGATGCCGGTGTGGGGCGGGGCGATGCCGGAGTTAGGGGCGATGCCGGCGTTGGGGGCACAGTATGCGCAGCGGGAAGCCCCGCCGCGGCTATGCGGCGGGCTCGTCGGGTTCCGGTTGGGTGTCGGTGCTGCGGCGGGCGTGCGCCATCACCGCGGGGTTGGCGCGGGCGGCATCGAGCGCCTCCATCGCGGCTTCCTGGGCGGCCGCGCGCGCGGCGGCGCGCACCTCGGCGTCGTTGCGGCTCTTGTACCCGTTCGCCAGACCGCGCAGCAGCGCCAGCATCACGGCCGCCACGACGACCGCGATCAGGTACCGCACGAGAGCGGACGTGTAGTCCAGGTCGTGGAGGACGAAGGCGTGGTACAGCGCCGGACTGTCCAGTAGCCCGGCGAGGAGGAGCGTCGACCACTTGGCCATCTGCGTCGGTGTCTTCTCGTCAGTACTCGGCGTCGGCGGCGGCGCGGCGGGCGAGCACCTGCTGGCGCATCACGTACCGGCGCACCCGCTCGGCCTGGCGCTCGGTCAGCCGCAGCGTCACGATCATGTCGACGGTGTGCGCGACCTGATCCTCGATGGTGCGCAGCACCGCGCCGTCCGCGTCGAGCATGTCCTCGTCGAGATGGACGACGACGCTCACCGGTACGCCGTTGTCGAGTTTCACCCGGTTGGGGTCGTCGGGCTTGGCGCCCTGGACGCGGAACCGTACGCCGCCTTCGCTGATGTCGCTGGCCGAGCCGTTGATCACTACGTCGTCGCGGTCCTTGAGGCGGACCCGTACCGATTCGCCGCCGCCGGCGCGCACGAACCGGCGCCGCTGGTTGATCTCCGGGGCCGACTCGAGGGCCAGGGTCCAGCATCGCATCGGTACGCCCTCGACCCGCGAGGTCGACGTCAGCTTGGCATCCACGACGTAGCGGCCCCGCGGCCCCGCGACCCAACCGAGTTTCAGCATGGACCCGATGTCCGGGATCTCGACGGTCTCGTTGAACGGGGCGGCCACGACCACGGTCCGGCCGTCGATCAGCTCGACCCGCGACTCGTAATCCCGCTCGCCGTCGCTCACAGTGACGGGTTGGCTGATGTCCGGCATCGGCTCGGTCATTCCACTACCTCTTCCAGCCTGCGGCACAGAAGCTCGGCCCACACGTGCGGGGTGGCCACCCGGCCGTCGATCAGGGCCACGGGCAGGCCCAGTTGCAGCACGGTAGCGGGGTCTCCGGTAGCCGCGCAGGCATATGCCGCGATCGCATCCACACGCCCGATATCGGCCAGCCGGCGCGCACTATCCGCAGTCTTGGCTGTGGCGTCCACCACACTCCACACCGCGGTGGCGTCGAAGCTTTCGATGATCGAGCGCGCCCACTCGGTACCACTGCCGTCGGCTGGATTGTCGACCACGACGACGACCGGTACGTCGCCGGTACGGCGCAGCTTGGCGATCCGCTTGGCGGCGTGCTCGGGGCCGGCCAGTCGGCGGCTCGGGTGGATGCCGGTACCCGCGCAGCTGGCCGCCGCCAGTGCGACCCGGGCCGGTCCCAGCCGTAGGGTTTCGGTCACCATCCGGGCGACGGGCAGCGCGCGGTGCAGGTCGCCGACGATGACGAGGACGTCGCCGGCGCCCACCGGCGGCTTCGGTGCCTCGGGCAGGAGCTTGAGGACCTTGACGATCGCCCGGTACGAGTCGGCCCCGGTGACCCGCTCCTCGAGCTGCTTCGGCAGGCCCAGGTGGGCCAGCACGGTCGGCAGTGGGGCGTCCGCGGGCAGCCGTACCGGCTGGTAGCGGGGGATCAGCGGGACGTCCGGCACGTCCGGGTGGGAGAAGGGCTGCGTCATCGACACGGCGATCCGCGGCGACGGCACGGCCGCGGCCGGCACGGGGGCCGGCGGGGGTACGGCAGCGGGCGACACGGTGACCGGCGGGGGTACGGCAGCGGCCGGCACGGTGACCGGCGGGGGTACGGCAGCGGCCGGCACGGTGACCGGCGGTGCCGGCGCCGGTGCCGGTGGTGCGATGACCACGCCGGTGCGCGGCGGGGCGACCTGCGGCCGGGTGGGCGCCGACACGACCGGGATACCGTCCGCGATGACGGGTACCTTCCAGCCCGGCGCGCCGAACCCGGACAGCACCTCGGCGAACGACGTCGCGGCGGCACCGCTCGCGGCGGCGGCAGCCGCGGCCGGGGAAGTGGCCGGAGTGGACGGAACCTCGGGGGCGGCCGGAGTCGCCGGAGCCGCCGGAGTCGCCGGAGCCGCCGGGGCCGCCGGGGCCGCCGGAGTCGCCGGAGCGGCCGGGGCCGCCGGAGTCGCCGGGGCGGCCTTGGCAACGGGGGCGGTCGTCGCGGCCGGAGCGGCCGGGGTCGCCGGAGCTGATCCGCCGGCCGGAGCGCCGTCGGCGTCGAGGTACGGCATCAACTGCCGCTCCTGCGCCTCGACCAGCGCGATCAGCGCGTCAGCCGGGCTGACGGCGGCCGGTGTACCCGCCGTGGCGGCGTCGACCCGGGCGGCCGGAGCGCCAGTGACCGCGGTGCCGGTACGGGCACTGGCAGGGGCGGCGGCTCCGGCCGGCGCGTCGTCGGCGACCTCGATGGTCAACTCGTAGCGCTCGCGGCCGAACAGGCCGGACAGGCCGGCCGGCCGGACCCGGTCGGCCGCCACGATCCTGACGCCGGGGCCGTGCTCGGCCCGTACCTGTGCCAGCAGTTGCTGGATGTCGTTACCTTCAAGCAGCAATCGAGTAGGCACCGTTCACCACTCCCACGGTCTCGACGCGCAGCGCGCTCTGGGCGATTTCGGAGTACGACAGGACGGGCAGCCGCGGCACGGCCATCTGGAGCAGGCGGCGCAGCGCCAGGCGCAGCTGGGGCGAGCAGACGACCACCGGGCTGGCGCCGCGCTGCTCGGCCGCCTCGACAAGCTGGTTGAGCTCCGCCACGATCTTCTCCGCGAGGGCGGTCTCCACCAGCAGTTGAAGGCCGTTGTCGGTGGGCCGCAGCGACTCCAGCAGTGACTGCTCCAGGCGAGGGTCGAACGTGACGACCGTGAGCGCGCCGTCGACGGCGTACCGGGCGGCGATGGCCGGGCCGAGCGCGGCGCGGGCCGCCTCCAGCAGCGCGTCGTGGTCGGTGACGGTCTTCGCGGTCAGCGAGAGCGCCTCGAAGACGCGTACCAGGTCGCGGATCGGTACGTCCTCGTCGAGCAGGTTCTGCAGGACCCGCTGCACCTGGCCGAGGCTGAGCAGGGCCGGGGTCAGCTCCTCGACGACGACCGGGTTGGTCTGCTTGACGACGTCGGTGAGCGCCCGGACGTCCTCGCGCCCGAGCAGTCGGCTGGCGTTGGCGCGGACGATCTCGGCGAGGTGCGTGATGACGACCGATGCGCGGTCGACCACGGTGGCGCCGGACAGGTCGGCCTGGTGGCGCAGTTCGGCCGGTACCCACTTGCCGGCCAGGCCGAAGACCGGCTCGACGCCGGCGCGGCCGGGCAGGAAGTCCAGGTTCTCGCCGATCGCCAGGACGGTGCCGGGAGGCGCCTGGCCGCGGCCCACCTCTACGCCGCTGATGCGGATGGCGTACGTCGACAGCGGCAGGTCCAGGTCGTCGCGGGTGCGCACGGGTGGCATCACGATGCCGAGGTCCAGGGCGACCTTGCGGCGCAGCGACCGTACCCGGTCGAGCAGGTCCCCGCCGGCGCCGTCGACGAGGTCGACGAGGTCGGGGGAGAGCGCCAGCTCCAGCGGGTCGACGCGCATCTCGCCGAGCAGCGTCTCGGTCGCGTCGGTCGTGGGCGGCGCGTCGGCCTGGGCCTCGTCGGTCGGGTCGGCCGCGGTGGCGGGCAGCCGCTGCGCGATGAACAGCACGGCACCGCCGATCACCAGGAACGGGATCTTGGGCAGGCCGGGGATGAGGCACAGGCCCAGGGCCGCGCCGCCGGCGATGCGCATGGCGTTGCGGTGCTGGCCGAGCTGCTGCGCCACGCTCGAACCCATGTCGCCCTCGGTGGCCGAGCGGGTCACGATGAGGCCGGTCGCCACCGACAGCAGCAGCGCCGGGATCTGTGAGACCAGGCCGTCACCGACGCTCAGGAGGCTGTACTTCTGCACCGCCTCCATCGGTGACAGGCCCTTGCCGATCATGCCGATGGCGAAGCCACCGAGCAGGTTGATCAACGTGATGACGATGGCCGCGATCGCGTCGCCCTTGACGAACTTGGAGGCGCCGTCCATCGCACCGTAGAAGTCCGCCTCGGCGGCGACCTCGGTGCGCCGCCGGCGGGCCTCGGTCTCGTCGATCAGGCCGGCGTTGAGGTCCGCGTCGATCGCCATCTGCTTGCCGGGCATCGCGTCGAGGGTGAACCGGGCACCGACCTCGGCCACCCGCTCGGCACCCTTCGTGATCACCAGGAACTGGATCACGATCAGGATGATGAAGATGACCAGGCCGATCACGAGCTGACCGCCGACCACGAAGTGGCCGAACGCGTCGATGACCTTGCCGGCGAAGCCGTCCATGAGGACCAGCCGGGTGGCGCTGATGTTCAGCGCGAGCCGGAACAGCGTCATGATCAGCAGCAGCGAGGGGAACGCGGAGAAGTCCAGCGGGCGCTTGACGTACATGCTGACCAGTACGACCAGCAGCGCACCGGTGATGTTCAACGCGATGAGCAGGTCGATGAGCATGGTGGGCAGCGGCACGACCATCATCACGATGATCCCAACCACGCCCACGGGGACGGCGAACTGGCTCAACCGGCGACCGGACACGACACCTTCTACTGTCGGCGACTGCTTCAAGCCCGTTCCGTGGCCGTACCTTGCCGTCCTGGCAGCCGACACATCGGTACCGCGGCCGGCCAGGTGAGGATTTTTCCCTCAGTACCTGCCGTCGGATGCCGATCGACGCAACGTGACCACATCGGAACCTCAGGCCGGGCAGATCGTGCACGTGGGCCGTCAGCCGCTGTACAACCCCGCAGGCGACGTCGTCGGCTACGAGCTGCTCTTTCGCGGCGGCGGGGCCGAGGTAGCGGCGTCACGGCGCAACGCGTACGCCACCAGTCAGGTGATCGTCAACGCGTTCACCGAGTTCGGGCTGCCCGAGCTCGTCGGCAACCACACCTGCTTCATCAACCTCACCCGCGAGTTCATCGTCGGTGAGCTGGCGCTGCCGTTCGAGCCCGGCCAGGTGGTGCTGGAGATCCTCGAGACCGTCGAGATGGACGACGAGGTCATCGCCGGGGTCACCCGGCTGGTGGAGCAGGGCTACCCGATCGCGCTCGACGACTTCGTCTTCGGCCTCGGTCACGAGCGGCTGCTCGACCTCGCCTCGTACGTCAAGATCGACGTACTCGACGGCGACGTGGAGCGCATCACCTCGGTCGTGGAGGCGTGCCGGCAGTACCCGGGCATCAAGCTGGTCGCCGAGAAGGTGGAGACCGCGGCGCACACGATGCTCGCCCACGACCTCGGGTTCGAGCTGTACCAGGGGTACGCGCTGAGCCGTACCCAGGTGGTGTCCATCGCGACCCTCGCGCCCTCGCGGCTGCGACGGCTGGAACTGCTCGGTGCGTTGACCGGCCCGGAGACCGACATCGACCACGTCGTGTCGATCGTGACCAGCGACCCGGCGTTGACGTTCCGGGTGCTGCGCGCCACGAACGCGGCCTCCGGCGGGCTGTCGCGGCGGATCTCCTCGGTGCACGAAGCTGTGGTCATGCTCGGTGGCCGTCGGATCCGCGAGTGGGTCACGCTGATGCTGGTGTCGGACATCTCCGAGGCCAGCGACGAGAACCTGTCGACAGCGATGGCCCGGGCCCGGCTGTGCCAGACCATCGCCGCCAAGATCGACGCCTCGGGCGACGCCGCGTTCATCGCCGGCCTACTGTGGGGAATCTCCGACGTGCTCGGCGTACCGGTGGCCGAACTCGTCGGCACCCTGCCGCTCGCCGACGAGGTCACCGAGGCGCTGGTCCACGGTGTCGGCCCGATCGGTGAGGTGGTGGCGATGGTGCGCGCGTACGAGGGCGCCGACACCGAGATGCTCAGTCGGACGAAGGTGTCGCCGGCCGAACTGGCCCAGGCGTACCTGAGCGCGGTGGGCTGGTCGGTGCGGACCGTACAGGGTGTGCTCGGCCCGTCGGCGAACGCCGCCCCGCCCGACAGCGTCGCCGCCCCGGCGTGAGCTGCTGTCCCGCACGTCACATCATCAGGGAGAACTCGGGTCCCCGTAGCGGCCCGAACTCTCCCTGATCATTTTTTGTGGCCACCCGTCGGATCCTTCCCACCCTCGCAGGTGAGGGGAGAGTTACCGGCCCCCTCGCACGTGAGGGAGGGTTGCCGGTGCCGAGTCCGGGGGTTCTTCGATCCGGCCGGGGAGTCTTCGATCCGGTCAGTGCGTCAGCACCGGGGCGCGGTGCAGGCCGGCAGCCGAGCCGCGCGTCTTGAGTGTCATCACGAAGGCGAGCACCCGCGCGACCGCGTTGTACAGCTCCGGCGGGATCTCGTCGCCCAGGTCGCACTCCTTGAACAGGGCCCGCGCCAGCGGTACGTCCTGCACCATCGGGATGCGCTTCTCGGCGGCGACCTCGCGGATGCGCGCCGCGATGGCTCCCGCGCCCTTCGCCACCACCCGCGGCGCGCCCCGGCTCGGGTCGTAGCGCAGCGCCACCGCGACGTGCGTCGGGTTCACGAGGACGACATCGGCCTTCACCAGGTCGCTCATCATGCGCTGGCGGCTCACTGCCATCTGCCGGGAACGGATGGCGCCCTTGAGGAGCGGGTCGCCCTCCTGCTGCTTGTGCTCCTGCTTGACATCGTGCTTGCTCATCCTGAGCTGCTTGCCGATGCGTCGGCGAGCCACCGCGTAGTCGGCGACGGCCATCACCAGGCCGGCGGCGGCCGCGGTCCGGAACAGGGTCAGCACGGTGTCCGCGATCAGGTTCAGCAGCGCCGGCAGCGGCATCGAACCGGCCGTGACCAGGCCGGGCAGCATCGTACGCAGTTGCAGGTACAGGACGGTGCCCAGGATCGCCGTCTTGACGGTGGCCTTCACCGCCTCCCACATCGCATGGGGGCCGAACGTCCTCTTGAGACCTGAGAACGGGTTGAGCCGTTTGAAGTCCGGTTTGAGTAGCTTGGTGGCCGGACGGAGGCCACCCTGTGCCGCCGCGGCGAGGATGCCGGTCGCCATCATGCCGAGGGCCAGCGGCGCGACCGTCGTCGCCGCGTCCCGCAGGCCGGTGGCCATGACCTTCATCGCCTTGGCCGGATCCGGGTCGCTGATCACGGCGGTGGACAGCAGGAACACCTTCTCGGCGGTCTTCATGGTGCTGCGGACCACCATCGGTACCAGCACGCTCGCGATCAGCAACCCACCCCACGAGCCCAGGTCGGGGGTACGGGCGATGCGCCCTTCCCGACGCGCTTCCCGCTTGCGCTTCTCGGTGGGCTTCTCGGTCTTCTCGCCGCTCACGACACCCCCTCCAGAGTCACCGCGGACGCCGCGCTGTCCCAAGATCCACGCAATGTCGCGAACATTGCTGTCACCGATCGCCGGATAGCAGCAAAGTTCGCGACATTGCGCGGATCTTGGGCGCGCGACGGGCGCGACGGGCGCGACGGGCGGGACGGGCGCGACGGGCGCGACGGGCGCGGCGGGCGCGACGGGCGCGGCGGGGTGCTCATGCGCCGACCGCCTGGAGGACGGCCTTGACGGAGGCGTCGACCAGGTGGCGGACGGCCTGCGGGAGCATGGTCAGCGCCAGGCCGACGCCGCCCAGGGTCAGCAGGATCTTCACCGGGAAGCCGAGCGAGAACGCGTTGAGCGCCGGCGCTACCCGGGACAGTAGGCCCAGCCCGATGTCGGCGCAGAACAGCACGGCGATGAGCGGGCCGGCGATCTGCAGTGCCGCCAGGAACATGTCGGCGACGCCGGTGGTGACCAGCTGCTGGAGGGTGTGCAGCGACAGCGTGCCGTCCAGCGGTAGCACGTCGTACGACCTGGTGAAGCCGCGCAGCACCAGCTGGTGGCCGTCGGTCGCGAACAGCAGCGTGATCGCCATGATGTTGTAGAAGCGGCCGAAGATGCCGCTGCCGCTGTTGCCGCTCGCGCCCATCGGGTCGAACGCGAACGCCAGCGAGAAACCGCCGAACAGGTCGATGAGGCTGCCGGCGGCCGACACGGCGGCGAACAGCAGAGCGGTCAGGAATCCCAGGGCGGTACCCAGTACCACCTGCTCGGCGACGCTGACGACCATCCCGGCGGTGTCCAGGGCCGGTACCTTCGGCACCAGGGCCGGTACGACCGGCAGCGCGATCGCCACCGACAACAGCGCCTTGACCGGTGGCGGTACCACCTTGTTGTTGAACGGCGGGGAGATGGTCAGCCAGGCGGAGGCCCGTACCGAGGCCAGCAGTATCGCGGTCAGCTCCGCCGTCGGCCAGGACAGGTTCATGCGCTCCCCAGCAGGGTGGGGATCTGCGCGAACAGTGTCGTGGTGAAGTTCGTGATCTCGTGCAGCATCCAGTTCCCGGTGATCAGCAGCGCGATCCCGACGCCGATCGCCTTCGGTACGAACGACAGCGTGGCTTCCTGGATCTGGGTCACGGACTGGAACAGCGACACGGCGAAGCCGATGAGCAGGGCGGTGAGCAGTACCGGGGCGGCCAGCTTCGCCGCGACGGTCATCGCCTGCAGGCCGAGGTGGATGATCTGGGTGTCGGTCATGCGCGCGGCGTCCCTAGTGGTAGCTGGCGACCAGGGCGGTGACGACCAGCCCCCAGCCGTTGACGAGTACGAAGAGCAGCATCTTGAACGGCAGCGACACCGTGACCGGGGGCAGCATCATCATGCCGAGACTCATCAGTGAGGCTGACACGATCATGTCGATGACCAGGAACGGTATGTAGATGACGAAGCCGATGATGAAGGCGGCCCGCAGCTCGGACAGGGCGAAGGCGGGTACCACCGTGGTCAGCGGCACCGAGTCCCGGTCCTTGGGCATCGGCCTGTTGGCGACCTTGGTGAACAGTGCCAGCTCGTCCTTGCGGGTGTGGTTGAGCATGAACTCGCGCAGCGGCTTCACGCCGTCGTTGAACGCCACGCTCTGGGTCTTCTCGCCCTTGAGATAGGGCTGCACACCGTCACGGTTCATGTCCGACATGACCGGCCCCATGATGAACAGGCTGATGAACAGCGCCAGCCCGGCGAGGACCTGGTTGGGCGGCACGGTGGTCAGGCCGAGCGCGTTGCGGGTGATGCTCAGGACCACGAACACCTTGGTGAAGCTGGTGCACAGCAGCAGCAGGGCCGGCGCGACCGACAGGACGGTCAGCGCGATCAGGATGACGATCGACTGGCTCGGCTTGCTGTCCGTACCGCCCACGTTGATCGTGACCGTGCCCTGCGGCTCGGCCGGCGCGGTGGGCGGTGCCGGCGGCGTGGGCGCTTGCGGCGCGGGGCCATACGCGGGCACGGCGATGAAGGCAGGTGCCGCGGCGATGACAGCAGGGGCGGTGGCGAACGCGGGGGCGGCGGCGGGTGCGGCGCCGGTGGCCGCCGTGGCCGTGCCGGGTGTGGCGAGCAGCAGGGTCGCGCCGACGCCGACGGTGGCGAGGGCCAGGCGGATCGGGTGCTTCACGACTTGCGTACCGTCCGTTCGCGCAGGAACTGCAGGGTCTGCTTCCACGTGGCGGCCGACAGCACCGAGCCGCCGAGCGGTCCGGTCGCGGTCGGGGCCGCCTCCCGCGCGTCGAGCGAGTCCAGCGCGAGCGGCTCGCGCCGGACCGGCTCCTCCGGCTGGTACTCCTCGACCGCCGCCAGGTCGGTCTCGCCGATCAGCGTGACCTGGCCGTCCGTGACGCCCAGCACCATCGCCTTGTCTGCGATGCGCACCACCGCCACGGAGGCGCCCCGGCTGAGCTGCTGCCGGCCGAGTACCTCGATCAGCCCGCCGCCCCGGCGGAGGCCGAGCGGCTTGCGGGCCAGTCTCGCCATGCCCCACATCAGGCCGACGACGACCAGCAGCGAGAAGACGATCCGGAGGGTCAGCTCGATCACGCGGCGCCCCTTACGCCCGCTGCTCGGTGGGGGAGATGATCTCGGTGATCCGGATGCCGAAGTTCTCGTCGATCACGACGACCTCGCCGCGGGCGATGAGCTTGCCGTTGACCAGCAGGTCGGCCGGCCCGCCGGCGGCGCGGTCGAGCTCGACCACGTTGCCGGGGGTCAGTGAGAGCAGCTCCCGCACGCTCATGCGGGTCCGGCCCAGCTCGGCGGTGACCTCCATCTCCACGTCGTGGAGCAGGTCCAGGCCGTTGCGCAGCGCCGGAGCCGACGGCTCCGCGGCGGCCGACCGGTCGCCCGCCTCGGCGGCGGGCGTGGTGTCGACCTTGACCAGCAGCCCGACGACCCCGCGCACCTCGGTGCCGTCGGTGAGCGGTACCAGTGCCCCGCCCGCGGCGGCCAGCGCGGCCAGCGACTCGGCGGCGTCGGTGACGTTGCCCGGGTCGACGACGACCGGCCCGAGCGTGCCGGCGGCGGCCTCGATGGCCGGCCGGACGGCCTGGGTGACGTCGAGCGAGCCGAGCGGGGTGTCACTCAACGCGTCGACCAGGTCCTGGGCGACGATGACGAGGACCTCGCCCTGCGCGGCGCCGGCGAAGCGGGCCCGGATCGCCTGGCCCTCGAGCATGATCGCGGCCGCGTCCTGGGTGGGCGTACCGGTCGACAGCGGGCTGCTGGCGGGCAGCAGCGCCACCGCGGCCTCGGCGGCCGCGAGTACCCGGCCCAGTTCCTGCGGGGTCAACGTGTGCGCGGTCATCAGCGGTCTTCCTCCTTGGCGGGTGCCACGATCAGGCAGGCCAGGCGGGAGCCCTGGCTGCCGGGTACGGCGTGGGCGAAGGTCAAGCCGGCGGTCGTGACCGCGAGCGGCTGGGTCGTCGGGTGGTTGAGGGTCACGACGTCACCGGGGCGGAGGTTGATCAGGTCCTCCGGGCGCATGCGCATCGGCGCGAAGCGCACCGCGACGTCGAGGGGGACGCTCTCCATGCCGGCGACGAGGTTGTGGTGGGCCGCGTCGCGGGCGGCGCGCTGCGCCGGGCTGAGCCGGACGTCGGTGCGGTCGCCCTGCAGCTGCGAGAAGATCATTCCGAACGGGAGGCAGATGGTGGCCACGCACTCCTCGGCGCCGACGCGCATTTCGAAGGAGGCCACGATCACCGGGTCGGAGGCGCCACCGGCCTGGACGAACTGCGGGTTGTACTCGATGCCGGCGAGCTGGGGCTTGATCGAGGCGATGCCCTCGAACGCGTAGCGCAGTTCGCCGAGCACCCGGTCGAGCAGGTTCTGCAGCAGCGGGGTCTCGATGTCGGTCAGCGGCCGCTGGGGCTGGGCGCCGCCGGAACCGCCGAGCATGTGGTCGATCGAGGCCATCGCGATGGCCAGCGAGAACTCGACGAGCGCCGTGCCGGGCAGCGGCTCCATGCTCACCTTGGCGACGATCGTCGGGCTCTCCAGCGACGAGATGTACTCGTCGTAGCTGAACTGCTCGATCGACACCAGCGTGACCTGGGACACCGCGCGCAGGCTGGTGGTCAGGATGGTGGTGAACTGGCGTGCGAACGTCTCGTACGCGATCTGCAGCGTCCGGACGTGCTCACGGGACAGATTCCTGGGGCGTCGGAAGTCGTACGGCTCCGGTCCGGCGCTCTTGGCCCGGCGGTTGATCCGGCCGGCGGTGCGGGAGGGGCCGGCCATGGACGGCGCTTGAGTCACGCCGCCACCATCGGCCGGCCGGGGCCCCGCTTGAGGAAACCCTGTCGGGTGATTGGGGGAGCCCGGTCGCCCGGTAGGCGGGCGGGGGCCCCGGAGCGCTACTGCATGACGAACTCGGTGAAGTAGATGTCCATCACGTGGCCCTCGTACGCCTCGTTGATCTTCTTGCGCAGCTCGGCCTTGACCTTGTCGCGGGCGGCGTTGGAGGCCAGTTCGGCGAGCGGCCGGTTGCTGAACTCGGAGATGGCGATGTCCAGCGCCTTGCTGCCGTCCGGTTCCTCGGTCGCGTCCATCGTCGCCTGCAGGGAGAGCTTGAGCTTGAGGAAGTGACCGTCGGCGAGGTTGAGCGTGATCGCGTCCAGCGCGACGACCTTGCCCGGCTTGGGCGCGGGCGGCGCCGACGGGCCGGAGAAGAACGCGAAGTACCCGCCGGCACCGCCACCGAGCAGCACCACCACGGCGGCCACGATGATGATCAGCTTCTTCTTCGACTTCTTCTTCGGCGCCGCGTCGGCGGCCTTCTCTTCCTTGGCCATGATCTTTCCTTCGTCTGTGCGGGCGGGGAGGGGTCACTCGACCGCGTGAGAGGTCACTCGGCGTGGACGGCCGACGGCAGCAGGGCCCGTTCGGCGGCGGGCAGCGTGGACAGGACGACGATGTCGACGCGCCGGTTGAGCTCGGGCGCCTTCGGGTCCTTCGGGTCGTACAGCGGCCGCTCACCGGCGAAACCGGCGACCGACAGGCGCGAGGCCGGCAGGTGGCCCTGGGCGATCAGGTACCGCGCCACCGTGGAGGCCCGGGCGCTGGACAGCTCCCAGGCGCTCGGGTAGTTCACCGTCGGTACCGGTAGCTGGTTGGTGTGCCCGTCGACCTCGATCTTGTTGGGTAGCGGCGCGAGCACCGGCGACACCGCGTCCAGGATGCGCCGGCCCGCCGGGAGCAGGTCGGCCCGGTCACCGGCGAAGACGACCTCGCTGGTGACGATCGTGACGACCAGTCCGCGCTCGTCGATGCCGAAGCGGACGGAGTCCTCCATGCCCTGCTTCTTCGCCGCCTCCAGAATCTGCCTCTTGATCTCCTCGAGGTTGCTGACCTCTTTCTCGGCGTTGCCCTGCATGCGCTGCTGGCGGGCCCGGTCGGCGTCCTGCACCGCCTTCTGCAGCGCCGCGTCCTGAGCTTGGGTCTGCGGCTTGTCCGGCATCTGGCCGACCCCGGCGGCGACGTCGATCGCACTGCTCGAGCCGCCCGCGGTCTGCACCGAGTTTTGGGTGCCCGACATGACCGCCGGGGCGCCGAAGCCCTTGGCCAGGCCGTCGCGTAGCGCCGTGAACTTCTTGGCGTCAACCTGGCTCATCGCGAACAGGACCACGAAGAGCACGAAGAGCAGGGTCAGCATGTCGGCGTACGAGACCATCCACCGCTCGTGGTTCTCGTGCTCCTCCTCGTGGGCGGAGTGCTTCTTGTGATGGCCGCGGCCCACCTTGTGGCTGCTCATCGCGGTGCCTCGCGTCGGGGTCGCCCGGTGCGCATCAGGCGGCCTTCTTCTTCGGCTCGCTGCCCGGCGGCAGCAGGCTGCGTAGCTTCTGGGCGACCAGGCGCGGGTTGGCGCCGGCCTGGATGTTGATGATGCCGGCGATCACCAGCTCCATCTGGGCACACTCCACCTCGGACACACGCTTGAGCCGGTTGCCGATCGGCAGCCATATCACGTTGGCGCTCAGGATGCCCCAGAGCGTCGCGACGAACGCCGCCGCGATCATCTCACCGAGCGTCTCCGGCTGACTGAGGTTGGACAGCACGTGGACCAGGCCGACGACGGTACCGATGATGCCGATGGTGGGGGCGTAGCCGCCCATGTCGGTGAAGATCTTCGCGCCCGCCTTGTCGGCCTTGCGCTTGGCGTCGACCTCGCCCTCGAGGATCTCGCGCAGCTCCTCGGAGTCGGTACCGTCGATCGCCAGCTGCAGGCCGCGCTTGAGGAACGGGTCTTCGACGTCCTTCATCGCGTCCTCGAGGGCCAGCAGACCCTCGCGGCGGGCCTTCTCGGCCAGCTTGACCATCGTCTCGACCAGATCGTCGGGCTTGCCGGGCTTGGCGAGGAAGGCGCGCTTGATCTGGTTGACGAAGCCGGTGGTGTCGCGCAGGAGACCACTGGCCATACCGACGCCGAACGTGCCGACGAACACCAGGAGCAGCGGTGCCGGCAGCATGATGTGCGAGACCGGGGTGCCCTCGATGGTCATGGAGATGAAGATGGCGACGAACGCGATGCCGACGCCGATGAGGCTTGCCGGATCCATCAGCGCTCCCTGCGGTGAAGGGGGACGACGTTGGCACGGGGATCGTCGCCGTCCGTGCCGTCGGTACCGTCGGAGACAACGGCCTCACCGCGGGCCACGGCGGGCTGGCTGACCATCTGCTGGGCGTCGGCGACCACGGACGCGCGGTACCGCCGGATCAGCGCGACGAGCTCGGCCAGCGACTCACCCACGACGTACTTGGTGCCGTCGACGAGGGTGATGACGGTGTCGGGCGTGGCGTCGGCGCGTTCGACCAGGTCCGGGTTGAGCGCGAAGACCGGGCCGTTCAGGCGCGTCAGGAGTATCACGGTGGTCCGTCCTTGGAGCGGGTGGTCGGGCGACCGCCCGGGCCCCGGCTCGTGGCCCGAGGGGTGGACAGTCTGGGGACCCATCCTTGGGTCTGTCGGTTACATCGGCGGATTTCGGGCGGGGCTGAGGGTTTGTCGGCCGAAACGCGGTGAGGGCGGCGGACCGGCTGACGGCAGCCGGCCCACCGCCCTCCGCCGACGCGGTGGCGTACGCGCGTCAGCGCTTGAGGTTCACCAGGTCGTTGAGCAGCTCGTCGGAGGTGCTGATCACCTTGGAGTTCGCCTGGAAACCGCGCTGGGCGATGATCAGGTTGGTGAACTCCTGGGCGAGGTCCACGTTGGACATCTCCAGCGAGTTGTTCTGCAGGTCCCCGCGGCCGCCGGAGCCGGCCGTGCCGAGCTGCGCCACGCCGGAGTTGACGGTCGTGCGGTACATCGAGCCGCCGGCCTTCTCCAGGCCGTTCGGGTTGTTGAACGTCGCCATGGCGATCTGGGCCAGTGGCTGCTTGAGGCCGTTGGAGAACACGCCGACGAGCGTGCCGTCCGGCGAGATCGTGAACGACTGGAGCGAGCCCATCGCCGAGCCGTCCAGGCTGCGCGACGACACCGTCGACCTGCCGGCGTAGCTGCTCATGCCCGCGAAGTCGACGGTGATGCCGTTGTACAGCTTCGTCGTCGCGGTCGGCGTGGTGGCGTCGGCCACGAACGTGGGGGTGCCGCCGTTGGTGAAGGTGAGGGTGCTGGTCGACGGGGGGTTGACGCCGTCGCTGATCGTGACGTCCCAGCTGTTGGCCGAGTTGCGCGTGAGTGACACGGACAGCGTGACCTCGTTGCCCTGGGCGTCGTACGTGGTCATCGAGGTGAGGACCGGCGTGGTGCCCGCGCTCAGGTCGTCGGCCGGCAGGTTGCCGCTCACCGCCGCCTTCGTGGTGATCGTCGGCTGCAGCAGGGTGCCCATCGGCAGCTTCACGTCGGTGGTCGCGCCGTTGGTGTTGATGACGCCGTTGGTCGCCATCCAGCCCTGGACCACCGCGCCGCCAGGGCCGGTCAGGACGCCGTTGGTGTCGAAGTTGAACGCGCCGGAGCGGGTGTACATGTTCTCGGCACCGCTCTTCACGACGAAGAAGCCGTCACCGTTGATCATCAGGTCGGTGCTGCGCCCGGTGGTCTGGGTACCGCCCTGGGTGAAGTTGGTGTTGATGCCGGCGAGGCGCACGCCGAGGCCGACCTGGGCCGGGTTGGTGCCGCCGGCGCCGTTCTGGGGCGCGCCCGCGGCCTTGAGCATCTGGCTGAGCGTGTCCTCGAAGACGCTCTGCGAGGACTTGTAGCCCGCGGTGTTGACGTTGGCGATGTTGTTGCCGGTCACGTCCATCATCGTCTGGTGGACGCGCAGGCCGCTGATGCCGCTGAACAGGGAACGGAGCATGAATAGCCTTCCTCGGTAAGGGTTGCCGGTCAGCCGGCGTTGCTGCATTCAGCCGGCGTCAGCCGGCTGTGCTGCCGTTGCGGACTTCCTTGACGGAGGACAGCGGTACGTCCGTGTTCCCGACCCTGACGGTCGGGCTGCTGCCCGTGAACGTGGCGGCCGAGACCACTCCGGTCTTCTCGGTGCCGTCGAAGTCGGTGTAGCTGACGGTCTTGCCGACCAGGTTGCTGGCACCGAACTGGAGCTGGGCCGCGACCAGCTGCTGCTGGGCGTCGGCGAGGTTGGTGAGCTTCTCGAGCATGGTGAACTGGGCGGTCTGCGCCATGAACGCGCTCGGGTCGCTCGGGCTGCTCGGGTCCTGGTAGCGCAGCTGGGCGACGAGCAACTTCATGAAGTCGTCCTTGCCCAGCTCGCCGCCGGTCTGGCGGGCGGGCGCCGTCGTCGGTGTGGCGCCGCTGGCCCTCAGGACGTCCCCGATCGAGCCGGTCGGGATGGTGGTCACGGAACTCCTTCGCTCTACACGTGCAGGTCGAGGCCGGCGTGGCCGGTACGCGGGGCAACCGTCCCGGTCGAGGCCCGGTACCGCTCGGTGCGGTCGGGTCGCGCCGGTTCGGGACGGGTGCCAGGCTGGTGGTCGCGGGCCTGCCGGCCCGGCGCACCGCCGTTGCCGGGCGCGTCCCGGGACACGTCCAGCGAACTCGAACCGAACCCCGAGCCCTGCAACTCCTTGCGCAGCTCGGGGAGGGCCGCGCGGAGCGCGTCCCGGGCGGCGTCGGTCGCGCCGGCGAGGTGTACGTGGATGTCCCCGCCGCGGACTTCCGCCGTCACACTGATCGGCCCGAGATCCACCGGGTTGAGATGGATCGTCAAACGATGTACGCCGTCGGGGCCTTTTCGCAGCGGTACCAGCCGCTCGGCGAGCTGTGCCGCGTGGGCCGCGGGGGTGGTCGGGGCGGCAGCGGTGGGCGCGGCGGCCGGGGCCGTGGCCGGGGTGGGGGCGGGCGCCACGGTGGTGGGGGCGGCGGCGAGGGCGTCGGTACCGGTCGTTGCCGCTGGCGTGGGGTCGGTGCCGGCCCGGTCGTCCGTCTCGCGTACCGGCCTGCCGTCCGCGGTGGCGGCCGCCGGTTGCGTCCCGGCCGGCGCGGCGGTGGCGTGGTGGGCGCGGGTGGCCGTGGTGGTGGCGGCGGGGGGGGTCCGGGTGGCGGGTACCGGGCCGGCGGGTGTGCCGGGGGACGGTGCGGCGGGGGTCGGTTGCGTCCCGGCCGGTACGGCGGTGGCGTCCGGTGCACCGGTGGCCGTGGTGGTGGCGTCCGGCGCGGTGCCGGCGGCCGGTACCGGGCCGGCGGGTGTGCCGGGGGACGGTGCGGCGGGGGTCGGTTGCGTCCCGGCCGGTACGGCGGTGGCGTCCGGAGTGGGGGTGGCCGTGGTGGTGGCGTCCGGCGCGGTGCCGGCGGCCGGTACCGGGCCGGTAGGGACGGCGGTCAGCACCGGCGTGGCGGGGCCGGTCGGCGTGCCGGCCGGTGCGGAGATGCCCGCGATCGCCGACGTGCCGGAGACCACGGGGGCGCCGGTGCCGGCGGGCGTGGCGGTACCCGCGGTGGGGGTCGCCGCGATGGCCAGCCACGCGATGGTGGCCGCCGCGCTGGCGGTCGCCGCGGCGGTGGCGCTGGGGTCCGCGGCCGGCTGGCCGGCACGGTCGGGGTCGTCGCGGCCGTCGGTGGCGCCGTCCCGGGTGGTGCCGGCGCCGGCCCGGCCGCCCGGCGCACCGGCCCGGTCCCCGGACGCCTCGGACCGGCCGGCAGCGCGGTCGGTGGCGGCGCGGTCGGTGGCGGCGCGGTCGGTCGTGTCGCGGTCCCTGGCGGCGCGGTCGGTGGTGCTCCGGCCGGTCCTGTCGCGGTCGGTGGTGCTCCGGCCGGCCGGCGCGTCACCGACCATGGTCGACAGGACCGCGCCGAACCCGTCGGCGCTGCCGGTCCCGTCACCGCCACGGGCGGACGGGCGCGGCATGGTCGCCGTGTTCACCGGGAGAACGGTCACGACGTCCCCCTTCCTTGCAGGGCGGCCAGCGCCGCCTGGACCTTGGGTACGTAGCTTTGCGTCTCCGCGTACGGCGGGATGCCGCCGTACGTGCGGACCGCCCCGCCGCCGGCGTTGTAGGCGGCCAGGGCCAGCGGCACCGAGCCGAACTCGCGCAGGTTGCCCGCCAGCAGCCGGGCGGCGCCGTCGATGGCCTGGGCCGGGTCGAACGGGTTCACCCCGAGACCACGGGCGGTGGACGGCATGAGCTGCATCAGCCCCTGCGCGCCGGCCGGGCTGACCGCGCGCGGGTCGTACCCGGACTCGACCTTCGCCACGGCGGCGAGCAGGTTCTGCGGCAGGCCGTACTTCGCGGTGGCGGCGGCGAAGGCGTCGGCGTACGGGACGCCGGCGGAGCCGGTCAGGCCAGCGATGCCGGCGGAGCCGGTCAGGCCAGCGATGCCGGCGGAGCCGGTCAGGCCAGCGATGCCGGCGGTGCCCGACAGCGCCGGGGGGCGCAGCGCCGGCAGGACCGACGGTGCGGTGTCGGGCAGGATGCGCCGGATCGCGCTCGGTGTCTTGTACACGTTCTGGACCTTGACCACGTCGCCGGTCTGCGGCGCGGCGATCATCTTGCCGTCGCCGATGTAGATCGCGATGTGGTCGACGGGGGAGTTGAACGCCAGCAGGTCACCGGGCCTGGCCTGGGCCAGACTCGCCACCGGCTGCCCCTCACGCGCCTGGTCGGCGGCGATGCGCGGCAGCTTCACGCCCAGGTCGGCGTAGGCGCGCTGCACCAGCGAGGAGCAGTCCAGCCCCGTGGCCGGGTCGTTGCCGCCGAACACGTACGGCACGCCGAGGTACTTGCGCGCCGAGGCGACGACGGCGTCCCCGGTCGCCGCGGAGCCGTAGCCGGCGGACGCGGTACCGTCCAGGGCCGACCAGGCCGACTGCGCGGAGCCGAGGGCGCTGGCGAACGCGCTGTCACCGACCGCGACGGCCGGCCGGTTGAGGCCGAGCTGCGTGCGCAGTTCGTGGACACGGTCCATGACGTCGACGACCGTCATCGGGTGTGGTTCCCCCCTCGGTTGCGGGTGCTGGTCAGGTCGTCGACCTCCCGCTGTTCGGCGGCCTGCTCGGCGGCCCGTTCGGCCTCGGCGTGGCGCTCGGCGAGCTTCTCCACGATGCGCCGGCGGGTGGCGGCCGCGGTCAGGTCCTCGGTACGGGCGTCCACCGTCGCGTCGGCCTCGCCGGCCGCCGCCACCGCGATGGACAGCTCCCCGGCCATCGCCTGGCGGGCCCACATGGTGGCCGCGAACGCGACGCCGCTGGGCGAGTCGGGTCGGGGGCGGGCGCCGATCGCGGCGTCCATCCGGCGGACCCGTTCGGCGGCCTCGGCCGCCTCCCGGCGGGCGCGCAGCAGCTCGCCGCGCGCCGAGTTCTCCTGGACCAGCCGGGCGCGGAGCACGTCGCGCAGCCGGAAGCGCTTCACGCGGCACCTCCGCTCACCAGGGCGGCCAGTGCCGCCCACGCCTGCCCGGCCGTGCTCGGGTCGTCGAGGTCCTGGCGCAGGAACGCGTTGATCGCCGGCATCAGCGCGGCGGCCCGGTCGGCGTCGGGGTTGGTACCCGGTACGTAGGCGCCGATCTCGACCAGCTCCCGGACGTCGCGGTACGCCGCGAGCAGCCGGCGCAGCTCCATGGCGGCGGCGCGCTGCTCGCGGGTGGTGACCGCGTTCGCCACCCGGGACACCGACTCCAGCACGTCGATGCTGGGGAAGTGGCCGGAGGTGGCGAGCCGGCGGGTCAGGACGACGTGACCGTCCAGGATGGACCGGGCGGCGTCGGCGATCGGCTCGTTGTGGTCGTCGCCGTCGACCAGCACGGTGTACAGGCCGGTGATGGTGCCCGTCGCGCCCGGCCCGGCGCGCTCCAGCAGCCGGGGGAGCAGGGCGAAGACCGACGGCGGGTACCCGCGGGTGGCCGGCGGCTCGCCGGCGGACAGCCCGACCTCGCGCTGCGCCATCGCGGCGCGGGTGAGGCTGTCCATCATCAGCAGGACGTCACGGCCCTGGTCGCGGAACCACTCCGCGATCCGGGTGGCCACGAAGCAGGCGCGCAGGCGGACCAGTGGGGGCTGGTCGGACGTGGCGACCACGACCACCGAGCGGGCCAGGCCCTCCGGCCCCAGGTCGTTCTCGATGAACTCGCGTACCTCGCGACCCCGCTCGCCGACCAGCGCGATCACGCTGATCTCGGCGTCGGTACCGCGGGTGATCATCGACAGCAGGCTGGACTTGCCCACGCCCGAGCCGGCGAAGATGCCCATCCGCTGACCGCGCCCGGCCGGGATGAGGGTGTCGAGGGCGCGGACACCCAGCGACAGCGGCTCGTCCACCCGCTTGCGGGCCAGCGCGTTCGGGGCGGCCTGGTCCACGCCGACGCGCTCGCCGCCGGACAGCTCCGGCCCGCCGTCCATCGGCCGGCCGAGCCCGTCGAGGACGCGCCCGCGCAGGTGGTCGCCGACGGTCACCCGGAGCGGGCCGCCGGTCGACACGACCGGGTTCCCGGCGCCGATGCCGTCCAGCGGGCCCAGCGGCAGGCAGGTGAGCTGCTCGCCGTCGATCGCGACGACCTCGGCGTGAACGGGCTGACCGCCGGTGTCCACCGATACCAGGTCGCCGACCCGGCCGGGGAGGCCGCGGACCGCGACCGACAGGCCCAGCACGCTGCTGACCCGTCCCGTCACCAGCGGCCTGGCGGCGGCGGCGCCACGGTGCAGGCGCTGCTGCAGGGTGGCTGTCACAGTCCCAGTACCTCCCGTGCCCGGGCGAGCGCCGGCGCGATCCGGGCGTCGACGGTGGTGACGTCGCACTCGGCGACCGCGTCCCCCGGTTGGAGGCCCGGATCGGCCAGGAGTGTGACCGTACGTCCGTCCATTTCGACAGACCGGAGTTGTCCGCCGGTCACCGTCGCGTGATCGGCCGGGTGCAGGCGTACCGTGACCGGCCGGCCGGCAGGGGCCAGCGCGAGCGCCCGGGCCACCGCGTCGCGGCCGGGGTCGGCGGCGACCGCCAGCTCCCGGCCGATGACCGCCTCGGCGAGAGCGAACGCCGTACGCACGATGAGGTCCTCGAGCTCGGTCGCCACCGGCACCATCTGCCGCTCCAGATGCGCCACGGCCCGGCTGACGGCGCTGAGCGCCTGCTCCACCCGCAGCGCCTGCATCTCCGCCTGCTCGCGGACCTGCGCGGCGGTCTGTTCGCGGGCGGCCCGGGCGGCCACCTCGGCCTCCCGGCGACCTTGTGCCCAGCCGGTCGCGTAGCCGGCGGACTGCGCCTCGGCGCGCAGCCGGTGGGCGACCTCGTTGGGCAGTGTGGGCTGCTCGCGCAGGTCCACGTCGAACCGGACGGCGGCCACCGCCCGGTCGCCCCGGACCACGGTCTCAGGCAACGAACTCGTCATCGTCACCCCGCCTGATCATGATCTGGCCCGACTCCTCGAGGGTGCGGATGACCTGGACGATCTTGGCCTGGGCCTCCTCGACCTGGCGCAGGCGTACCGCGCCGAGCATGTCGATCTCGTCGACGAGGTTCTCGGCGGCACGCTCGGACAGGTTGCGGGTGACCTTCTCGCGGACGTCCTCGCGCACACCCTTGAGGGCGGTCGCCAGGTCGCCGGTCTCCACCTGCCGCAGCACGAGCTGGACGGCGCGGTCGTCGAGGCTGGTGATGTCCTCGAACATGAACATCTTGGAGCGGACCTCCTCGGCCAGCTCCGGGTCGCGGGCGGCGAGACCCTCCATGATGAGCCGTTCGGTGGCGCGGTCGGCGCGGTTGATGATGTCGACCAGCGGCTGGAGACCGCCGACCGCGGACAGGTCGCTGGGCTGCAGCACCGAGGAGAGCTTGCGCTCCAGGGTCGCCTCGACCTGCCGGATGATGTCCGGCGAGGTACGGTCCATGACCGCGATGCGGTGCGCGACGTCGGCCTGCAGCTCGCCGGCGAGGCCGGACAGGATCTGCGAGGCCATCGCGGCCGGCATGTGCGCCAGCACCAGCGCGATGGTCTGCGGGTGCTCGTCCTGCACGAACGACAGCACCTGGCGCGGGTCGGCCTTCTGCAGGAAGCCGAACGGCATCTCGACGAAGGCCGCCGACAGCCGGCCGACCACGGCCTCGGCCGCCTCCCGGCCGAGCGAGGCCTCCAGCAGCTCCTTGGCGTAGTCCATACCGCCCTGGTGGGCGTACTGGTGCGCCATGGTCATGTCGTGGAACTCGTCGAGTACGCGGCCGGCGGTCTCGGCGTCGATCGTGCCGAGCCGCATGATCTCGGCGGTGATCTCCTCGACCTCGGTCTCGCGCATCTGCGCCAGGACCTTGGCCGACTGCTCCTTGCCCATCTGCACGAGCATGATCGCGGCCTTGCGCACACCGGAGATCTGCGCGGTGTCGGTCGACATGGTCAGCTCCTCCGATCCGCGAGCCAGCCGCGCAGCACCTGGGCGACCTCTTCGGGCTGCTGCTCCACCAGGGAGGTGATGTCGCGCTGCCGCGCCTCACGCTCGGCGGCGGTGGCCCCGTCGTCGCCCGCCCCGCCCGGTGCGAGCGCGAGCCTGGCCTCCGCGTTGAGGTCGGCCTCGAGCGCCGCCCGTTCCGCCGCCTCGATCGCCATCCGCTCCTCGTTGGCCCGCGCGATATCGGCCTGCAGCCTGCGCAGGCCCTTGTTACGCCGCCGGGACCGCCACCAGGCGATCAGTGCCAGGAGTCCGATCGCCGCGACGACCCCGCCGGTCTTGAGCACCGAGTACAGCTGTGCCTGCTGCTCGGCCTTCTTGGCCTCGGCGAGCGCGTCGGCGTTCGTCTTCGCCGCCGAGGTGTCGAACGGCATCGTGCTCACGGCGATGGAGTCACCGCGGTTGGTGTCCAGCCCGACCGCCGATGACACCAGCTGCTGCACCTGCGCCTCGTCCACACCCTTGGCGGTGGCGCTGTCGAGCATCACCGCCACCGACAGCCGGCGTACCGACCCGGGGGCGGACTTGCGGGTCTCGGTGACCATGCCGACGGCGTTGTTGCGGGTCTCGGACTGCGAGTTGTACCCGTTGTTGGTGCCGGTACCGGCCGGTACCTGGATGTTATCCGGGCCCAGCACGCCGCTGCCCGGGGTGCCGCTGCCGGTGTACGTCTCGGTCTTCTTCGTCTCCGCCAGCGGCGGGGTGCTCGGGTCGGCGATGTACTTCTGGGTCTTGGTCTCGGTCTGGTCGTAGTCGAGGTCGGCGGTGACCTGCACGGCCGCGTGCCCGGTGCCGACCACCTGGTCCAGCATCCGCTGCAGCGAACCGGTCATCCGCTGCTCGAACGCCTGGGTCTGCTGGGTACGGGCGTCCGCGGCGCCGCTCGCGCCGGCGGCGTCCTGGGTGGACAGCACCTTGCCGTCCGCGCCGACGACGGTCACGTTGCTGGCGTCCAGCCCCGGCACGCTCGACGACACGAGGTGGACGATCGCCTGCGCCTGGGCGGCGCTCAGCTTCGCGCTCGGCGCGGTCTGCACCAGCACCGACGCGGTCGGCTTCTCCTGGTTGTCGGTGAAGACGTCCTTGGTGGGGATGGCCAGGTGCACGGCGGCCGCCTGCACGCCGGAGATCGACTTGATGGTCTTGTTCAGCTCGCCCTCCAGGGCCCGCTGGTAGCCGACCTGCTGCATGAAGTCACTGGTCATGACGCCCTGCTTGTCGAGCAGGGCGTACCCGCTGTCGGCCTGCGCCGGCAGGCCGGCGCCGCTGAGCTTGATGCGCTGCGCGTACACCTGGTCGGTCGGGACGGTGATCGTCTGGCCGCCGTTGGTGAGCTGGTAGGGCACCCCGTCGGCGTTGAGCTTGTCGACGATCGCGCTGGCGTCGGCCGGCGCGAGGTTGGAGAACAGGGGAGCGTACGTGGGCTGTGCGGCCCAGGTGGCGAAGAAGTACCCGCCGATGCCCAGTGCGAGCACCGCGAAGACGGAGATCGCCTTCTGGCCGGGCGTGAACGATCCGAACGTCTCGACGGCGCGGCGGAGGGCGGCGGTGGCGCGGTCACGCATCAGGCCTGCAACCTCATGATCTCGTTGAAGGCTTCGAGGGCCTTGTTACGTACCGCCACGGTCAGCTGGGTGGCCAGCGACGCCTGGGTGCTGGCGAGCATGTACTCGGCCGGGTCGCTGAGCGTGCCCGTGGCGGCCTGGACGGCGAGGTCGTCGGCCCGGGTCTGCACCTGCTGCAACTGTTCGAGGCCGCGACCGAGCGCGGCGGCGAAGCCGGAGCCGGCGGAGGAGGACGGCGCGGCCGCCTCGGTACCCGACAGCGGCAGCGCGGGCGTGACGGCGCCGATGGCGCCGATGGCCTCGATACCGGGCATGGTCATGCGGACCTCCCGAGCTGGAGTGCGGCCTCGTAGGCCGTCTTGGCCCGGTCGACCACGGCGAGGTTCGCCTGGTAGCCGCGCTGAGCCATGATCATCTGGACCATCTGGCCGCTCATGTCGATGTCGGGGTAGCGGACCATGCCGTCGGCGTCGGCGAGCGGGTTGTCCGGCTCGTACACCAGGCGGCCCTGGGCGTCGCCGAGCGCGATGCCGCCGACGGCGACCCCGGCGCCCTGGCCGGTGTTGGCGTCGGTCTGCGCCTGGGCCACGACGTAGCGGGCCTGGAAGGCGGCCGCGCTGGTCGGGCTCGCGTTGTTGAGGTTGGAGAGGTTGTCGGAGACCGCGTCGAGCCACTTGCGGTACACGGTCAGGCCGGTACCGGCGATGCCGATCGCGCCGAAGGTGGGGAGGGCCATGTCACGCAGTTCCCTTGATCACGGTGCCCAGCAGGCCGGCCTTGCTGTCCAGCGCGCGCAGCGCGAGCTGGTAGGCCAGGTTCGTGTTGATGTTCGACACCGTCTCTTCGTCGAGGTTGACGTTGTTGCCGTTGAGCCGGGTGGGTTCCAGCGACCGGTCGACGGACGGCACCACGCCGGCGGGGTCGTCGCCGTTCGCGACGGCCGCGCCCAGGGCTCTTTCGAAGGAGACCTTCCGGGCGTGGAAGTTCGGTGTCTCAACGTTGGCGATGTTGTCCGCGGTCACGCGCTGCCGCAGGTTGAGCGCGGACAGGGCGGTGTGCAGAGCGACCGACGTGACGTCGTCCAGCATCGGAGGCAGCTCCCTTCGGCGACTGACTGACGGGTCGCCGATCCATGGCGACGTAGGTGAGCGCTCCGTGCTCGCCGGTTCCCATCGGCAGCGGGCGCGGGCCTTGAAGACTTCGACGGTTGCCAAACGGGTGCGCCCCCACCGCCGGGGGCGGAGGGGGCGCGGGTATCGGGGGAGCGGATGACTACATGGCGGTGTCCACGTAGGCGGGTCGGGGTTGACCACTGTCGTACCCGGTGCCGATCCGCTCGGTGACCCGGGCCTGGCGGCGGTTGGTGACGATGGCGACCGCGATCGCCTCCGCCGCGTTGATCTGCCGGCCCAGGATCCGGTCGGCGCGCGGGCGCAGGTCGAGCGGCAGCGGGCCGAGTCCCGGAGGAGGCGTCCACGCGTCAGCGACCGGCAGGTCGGCCAGGAGGTGGCTGGTCTCCAGCAGCTTCTCGACCGTGGCCACGTCGGCCTCCAGCGCGTCGAGCGCGGCGACCCACGCTTCGTGCCAGTCGCTCACGGCCGGCTCACGCGACCCGCGACGCGGACGGGTTGGGGGCGGACTCGGTGGCCGCCGCCAGTGCCGCCTGGCGCCATGCGTCGCTCAGCGGCTCGACCAGCTTGCGGCACTCGGCGACGCGCTCGGCGTCGGCGCGTACGTTCGCCGCCATCAGCTCGTTGAGCAGGAACACGTACACCTGGGCGAGGGCCGCGGCGCCCGACCAGGCCCCGGTGTCGAGGGTGGTGGTCAGCTCGAGGACGATCTCCTGCGCGTGCAGCAACTGGGCGCTGCCCTCGTCGCGGTTCCCCTCGCGCAGCGCCTGCTCGCCCCGGATGAGGTCGAGCAGGAGCCGGTCGTACAGCATGACGAGCAGGCGGGCCGGCGACGCGGTGTTGATCGCGTCGGCCAGGTAGCGGTCACGCAGGGCGGGGCTGGTCATCGTCAGGATCCCCCTCCGGTGGGCAGGCCGGCGAGTTGGCCCGCCAGCCAGGTGGACTGGCTGCGCATCTTGCCGAGCGCGACCTCGAGGTTGGAGAACTGGCGTTTCAGCGCCTCCTGGCGCAGGGCCAGCCGGTCGTCCCAGCCGTCGATCTGCTTGTTGAGGTCCCTGATGTAGTCGTCGTGGTTGGTGATCGTGGCCGTCAGCGAGGTGTTGTCCGTGCTGGTCCGGTCGACGAGCTGCTTGGCGAGACCGGTGGTGACCGCGGTCTGGGTGTCGGTCGGGTTCGCGTCGTACGCGGCGAGGAACGTGTCCCGGTTGAACGTGAGATTGCCGAACTTGTCCAGCTCCACGCCGAGCGCCTTGTAGCTCTTGAAGCCGTCCGGCAGGCCGTCCACGGGCGCGCTGACCTGGCTGAGCACGCCGGACCGGATCTCGGAGACCTGGAAGTTGCCCAGCAGGGTACCGGCGATCTTCTTGGTCGCGTCGTACGCGGTCTGGAGCTTGATCTCGTTCAGCAGGGAGTTGGCCGCATCGACCATCGCCTGCATCTTGTCGGCGAGCCCCTGCTTGTCGGGGTTGACGGTGACGGTCACGCCGTTCTCGACCTTGGTGGCGGTCAGCGTGATCCCGGACATCAGCCCGGTGAAGACGTTGTTGGGGCTGGTGACGGTGTAGCCGCCGGCGGCCTGGTCGCCCACCGCGATCGTGGCGTCGGCGCCGGCGGCCGCGATCTTCTGGGTGATCGTGGACTGGAGGCCGCTGCTGACGGTGAAGCCGGCCTGCTGACCGGTCTTGGTCGCGGTGAGCTGCAGGACGGGACCGTTCGCGGTGGTGATCACCGCGGCCCGCACGTCGGTCTTCGCCGCGTTGATCGAATCGGCGACGCCCTGGGCGCTGGTGTCGGTCCCGAGGGTGATTGGCACGACCCGACCGTCGTTGAACGTGATCTCGAAGGGGCTGCCGTCGGTGATCGAGCCCGAGGCGGGGACCGCCGCGGTCACGACGTGGGCCGAGGCCAGGTTGACCACGTTGAAGGTGAGCGCGCCGGTGGAGGCGCCCGGCGTGGCGCTGACGGCGACCGCGGAGGACGAGGAGGTCGCCCGGACGCCCTTCCAGGTGTCGGCCTTGGTCAGCGTCTCGGCCGCCGTCTTGAGCGTGGCGAGCCGGGTGTTGATGCCCTGGAGCGCGCTCTTGACCGTCTGCTCGGACTTGACCTTGTTCTGGAGCGCGGCCTGGGGCGCGGCCTCGAGCTGCATCAGTTGGGCGATCACCTGGCTCGTGTTCATGCCACTGATGAGGCCGTCGACGCTGCCTGTCACGGTTGCTGCTCCTCTGGTTGGGGATAGGTGCGCGGAATCCGGCGGGGGAGCCGGAGACCGGGTGGGTGCCGGAAGGGGCGGCCGGCGACCGACCGCCCCTTCCGGACCGTTGTTCAGTTGTCCAACGTGTTCAGTTGTTCAGCCTGTCCGGCTATCAGCCGCGCAGGAGCGACAGCACCGACTGCGGCGCCTGGTTGGCCTGGGCCAGCATCGAGGTACCGGCCTGGGTCAGGATCTGGGCCCGGGTGAACTGGACCATCTCCTGGGCCATGTCGGTGTCACGGATCCGCGACTCCGACGCCGACAGGTTCTCGACCGCCACGTTCAGGTTGTTGATCGTGTGCTCGAACCGGTTCTGGTACGCACCGAGGTTCGCCCGCTGGGTCGAGACGGTGCTGATCGCGGTGTCGAGCGCGCTGATCGCGGTCGCGGCACCACCACTGGCCACCAGGTCGAGCGCGCCGGTGCCCAGGGCGGTGGAGTCGACCTTCGCGATCGAGATCTTGATCTGCTCGGCGGCGTTGTTGTTCGCGCCGACCTGGAACGTGCCGCCACCGGTGCCGGTGGTGGTCGAGTCGCCGGTACCGACACCCGGCAGGTCCCCGCCGGTCGCGACCGTGAACTTCGAGCCGGTGGTGGCGTTGGTCAGCGCCTTCTCCGAGGAGAGCTCCACCTTCCAGACCCCGCCACCGGCGTCGGTGACGTTGGCCTTCACCGTGCCGGCCGTGTAGCCGGCAGCGGTGAACACGCTGTCCAGACCGTTCTGGATCGCCGTCTGGTACGCGCCGGCGCTGGTGTAGGTGCCAGCCGCGATGGTCACGTCCGTGGCCGCCAGCGTCCCGTACGTGCCGTCGGCCTTCTGGAAGTCACCGGTGATGTTGAACTTCTCAGTACCCGCGACCACCAGGCCGGAGCCGCTGACGCCGCTGACCGCGCCGGACAGGCTCGCGGACGTGTTGCCGAAGGTGCCGTCGAGCAGCTTCGACTTGCCGAACGAGGTGGTCGAACCGATCCGGTCCAGCTCCTGGTTGAGCTGGGAGAATTCGGTCTGGGCCGACTGGCGGGCCTGGGTGTCCTGCGAACCGGTGTTGTTCGCCTGGACCGCCAGGTCGCGCATGCGCTGAAGGATGGAGTGCACCTCGGTGAGCGCACCTTCAGCGGTCTGCACGACGCTGATGCCGTCCTGCGCGTTGCGGACGGCGACCTTGAGGCCACCGACCTGGGCGCGCAGGCCCTCGCTGATGGACAGACCCGCCGCGTCGTCGGCCGCCCGGTTGATCCGGTAACCGCTGGACAGCTTCTCCAGCGACTTGGCCATCTGGCCGTCGGTGACCGACAGGTTGCGGTACGAGTTCATCGCCGCGATGTTCTGGTTGATACGCAGACCCATGTGTACTCACTCCTTGGTTGGGGTCCTTGCCGGTCCGTCCGTGGCCCGGTCGACGTACTGTTCGGCAGCCGCCCGGCCTCCTGAAGACTTTCGGCGGCTTTCTTTTCCTCGATGTCGCCTGCCGTCGCCGTCACCGTCGCCGTCGCCGTCGCCGTCGCCGTCACCGTCGCCGTCACCGTCGCCGTCGCCGTCACCGGAAACGCGTGAGTCCCCCGGGGTGCCGTTGTCGGGACGGCGTCCTCGGGGGACTCACGCGTGGTTCGCCGGCTTCGCGACGGCGGCGCCGGTGCGCCGGTCAGGCGGTGTGGGCGACGGGTAGGCCGAGTTGGGTGGTCAGTTCGAGGCGGGCGCGGAGGTCGCCGCGGGTGGCGATGGCGGAGTAGTAGGCCTCGCGGCGGCGGGCGACGCAGCCGCCGGGGCGGTCGGGTTCGGCCATCAGGTCGGGGTCGAGGTGGGTGTTGAGGCCGTCGCGGAGCAGGACGAGGGCTTCGGCGCGTAGTTGGGAGACGCGGGATTCGGTGACGCCGAGTTCGGCGGCGATCTCGGTCATGGGGCGTTCGTCGAAGAAGTAGGCGGTGACCACCAGGCGGAGCCGGTCGGGGAGGGCGTCGATGGCGTGGTGGAGGTAGCCGATGCGTTCGCGGTGCAGGAGGAGGTCTTCGGGGCCGGCGGCGCGTTCGGGGACGAGGTCTTCGGCGGTGCCGGCGGCGAAGCCCTGGAGGCTGAGGACGACGGCGCGTTGGACGTCGTCGTCGGTGGCTTTGATGTCGTTGACGGCGACGCCGAGGGTTTCGGCGAGTTCGGCGGTGGTGGGGGTGCGGCCGAGGGTGGCGGTGAGGTGCTGGGCGGCGGTGTCGATGCGGCGGGCGCGGGAGCGTACGGAGCGGCTGGCCCAGTCGAGGCCGCGGAGTTCGTCGAGGAGGGCGCCGCGGATGCGGGCGGTGGCGAAGCTGCCGAAGGGGGTGCCGCGGTCGGGGTCGTAGGCCTTGGCGGCGGTGGCGAGGGCGGCCATGCCGGCGGAGACGAGGTCTTCGCGGCTGACGTGGGCGGGCAGGCGGCCCAGCATCTCGCGGACGAGGTGGCCGACCAGTGGGAGGTGGCTACGCACCAGGTCCTCGATCGAACGCGGCGACGGCGTGGCGGTGGTGACAGACACGGATACCTCTTCGTGGCGGCTGTTGTCCTGCTGGCGCCCCGATCGACGCGGTGGTCGGCCGGGCAGGAGTAACGGTCCGTTGCTCGGGGTGTACGAACTGGTCACGAAGAGTTGCAGTGCGGTTGCGGTGAGAACTGCCACGCGCCGTTGTCCTCAAGTTCCGGGGAGGGACCGTCGCGTGGGTTGCGGGGGAGTGGCGGGCCGGGTGCCGGCCGGGTGCGAAATCGTCGAGCGAGTCCTCCGAAAGTCCTCAGGGCGGGAGCGGATCTGCCGACGTGTCCGATACCTGGCGCGCTACGAGGGGCGCAGCCGACGGCGGAAGGGCGACGAGATGGGCCTGGCGGACCTGTCGAGCATCCTGTGGCGCGAACGCGAGATGCTCGAACTGCTTCTCTTCAAGCTCGAAGAGGAGCAGTTGGTGCTCGCCTCCGGCCGTACCCGCTGGCTGGCGCACGCGACCCGGGAGGTCGAGATGGTCCTCGACCAGATCCGGCAGACCGAGGTACTGCGCGCCGCCGAGGTGGCCGTCGTCGGCGCCGAGCTGGGCGCCGGCGACAACCCGAGCCTGGCGCAGCTGGCGGACCTGGTCGGCGCGCCCTGGTCGGACCTGTTCCGCGACCACCGCAAGGCGTTCCTGGCCCTGACCGCCGAGATAAGCGCCCTGGCCGAGGCCAACCGCGACCTGCTCACCGCGGGTCAGCGCGCGGCCCGCGAGACGATGCTCGCGTTCGCGGGCTCGATGGAGACCTACAGCCGCCGCGGCGAGACCGTCGCCACGGCTCCCCGTACCCGACTGATCGACGAGGCGATGTAATTGAGTACCTTCTCCGGCCTGACCGGTGCCCTCAGCGCGCTGCACGCGCAGCGCCGCGCGATGGACGTCACCGGTCAGAACATCGCGAACGCCAACACCGACGGCTACTCGCGGCAGCGGGTCAACCTCGAGGCGACCGGCGGCTCGTCCGTTCCCGCGATCTACTCCACCCCCAACGGTGCCAACGGCGGGGTCACGGTCACCGACGTCACCCGCATCCAGGATGCGTTCCTGGAGGCCCGCGCCCGCATCGAGCACGGACAGAGCGCCTACCTCGCCGGGCAGCAGCAGGTGTACAGCCGGCTCGAGCAGGTGTTCAAGGAGCCCAGCGACACCGGGCTGCAGAAGCAGCTGTCGGAGTTCTGGTCGTCCTGGCACGACCTGGTCAACCGGCCCGGCGACCCGGCGGCCCGCAGCCAGGTGCTGGCGACGGGTACCACCCTCGCCAATACCATCCAGTCGTCGTACGCGACGCTCGGCTCGCTGTGGGGGACCACCCGCGAGCAGCTCGACGGGTACGTCACCGACCTCAACGGCGCGGCCGCCCGGGTCGCGCAGCTCAACCAGGCGATCGTGCGCAACGGCCAGGCCGGTCAGCCCGCCAACGAGCTGGCCGACCAGCGGGACCTGCTGATCATGCACATCAGCGAGCTGACCGGCGCCTCCGCGCTGGCCCGCCCGGACGGCTCGGTCGACGTCTTCCTCGGCGGCTCGCCCCTGGTCAGCGGCGCGAGCTTCCGCCAGCTGAGCGTCACCGGCGCGCAGCGGATGGCCGACCAGGGCGCCAGTCCGGTCCAGCTGGTCTGGGACAAGCCGGCGAACACGCCGGCGGCGGTGACCTCGGGTTCCATCGCCGCCGCCATGGAGACGCTAAGCACCACGCTGCCGGGCATCGGTGCCGGGCTCGACGCGGTCACCGCCACGCTCGCGAACACCGTCAACGCCCAGCACAAGCTGGGCCAGGACCCGCAGGGTGACCCCGGCGAGGACTTCTTCACCTCGACCAAGGCCGTCGACTTCGCCGTCGCGATCACCGACACGAACAAGATCGCCGCGGCGAAGGCCGGCGCCGGCCCGCTCGACAGCGGCAACGCCGACGCCCTGGCGGCGCTGGCCACGGCCGCGAACGGGGCCGACCGCGAGTACCGCCAGTTCATCATCAACCTCGGCTCGGCCAAGCAGACCGTGGACCGCCGGATGGCCATCCAGGATGTCGTCACCACGGACGTCGACTCGGCCCGATCCGCTCAGTCCGGGGTCAACCTGGACGAAGAAATGACCAACCTGATCTCCTACCAGCGCGCGTACCAGGCCGCGTCCCGGGTGATGACGACCGTCGACGACATGCTCGACACGCTCATCAACCGCACCGGCCTGGTCGGAAGGTAACCGATGTCCTCCTTTCGCGTCACCGAACGCTCCGTCGCCAGCCGGGTCCTGACCGGGCTGCAGTACAACCTCGACCGGCTGGGCCGGACCCAGCAGCAACTGTCCAGCGGCAAGCAGATCAACGGCGCCTCGGACTCGCCCACCGGCGCGGTGGCGGCGATGCAGTTCCGCAGCGACATATCGGCCGCGCAGCAGCAGCGGCGTAACGCCGATGACGGCATCGGCTGGCTGGGCTCCGCGGACGCCGCGCTGACCAACGTCTCGTCCTCGGGCCGGCGCGCGCGGGAACTCGTGCTGCAGGGCATGAGCGCCGGTACCGGAGGCTCGGCGGAGTCCCGGGAGGCCCTGGCCGCCGAGATCGACAACATCCGGAAGGAGCTGATCGGTACGGCCAACACCACATACCTCAACCGTCCGGTCTTCGGTGGTACCACCGGCGGCACGGTCGCCTACGACCAGAGCGGCACCTACGTCGGCGACACCGGGACAGTGACGCGCACCGTCGGCGAGAACATGAAGGTACGGGTGGACACCGGCGGCGAGGAGGTGTTCGGCACCGGCGACACCCAGCTGTTCAAGGTGCTGGACGACATCACGACGCATCTGCGCACCAACCCGGCCGCGCTCGGCGACGACCTCGGGCGGCTCGACACGGCGCTCCAGAAGGTACAGGCCGGGCTGTCCTCGGTCGGTGCCCGCTACAACCAGGTGGACCGGATGAGGCAGGCGGCGGACGACAAGGTACTGGACCTCAAGAATCAGCTGTCCGACGTCGAGGACATCGATCTGCCGAAGACCCTGACCGACCTGTCCCTGCAGCAGACGGCGTACCAGGCGGCGCTCGCGGCGGCCGCGCGGGTCGTCCAGCCGTCCCTCGTCGACTTCCTGCGTTAAGACGTTTCAGAGGAGATTCATGACCGCTCTAGTACTCGACGCGCCCCCGTCCGTCGACACCGTTGAGATGCCCGTCCTGGAGTTCGTGGCGCCGATCCCCGGCTTCCCGCAGGAGCGGCGCTTCGTCCTGGTCCGCGTGGACGAGGCCGGCATGCTGTACTCGCTCCGTTCGGTGGACCGGCCGGAGCTGCGGTTCCTGGTGGCGCCCCCGGCGCCGTTCTTCCCGGGCTACACCGTGGAGGTCGACGACGAGGCGCTGGAGGCGCTCGGCGGCCCCGCGGCGGACGAGCTGCTCGTCCTGCTCATGGTGAACGCCGGCACGCGGCCCGGGGAGGCCACCGCCAACCTGCTGGCCCCGATCGTCGTCGCGCAGCGCAGCCGCCGCGCGGTACAGCTGATCATGAGCCGTACGGGACTTCCGGTGCGTGCTCCCCTTTTTATTGGATAAATCGGGTATTGTGCTTTCGCCGGGCCTACCGGTCGTTCGAAGGAGGAGCATGTGCTCGTTCTGACCCGCCGTCCCGGTGAAAGCGTCATGATCGGCGACGACGTCGTCATCACCGTCCTCGACGTGCGGGGGGACGTCGTGCGCCTGGGTATCAAGGCGCCGCGCAGCGTCCAGGTGCACCGCGAAGAGGTGTACCTGGAACTTCAGAAGGTGAACCAGGACGCGGCCTCGCCCAGCGACGCCGCCGTCGAGGCGCTCACCCGCATGCTGCGGCCCGACGCCGAGAAGCCGCCGGCGCCGGAGGGTGACTCCTGAAGGTTTCCGCCGGTCGGGTGGAGAGAGGTCGAACGCCGCGGGGCTCTGGCGCCCGCGGCGTTCGATCCGTTTCGGCCGCCGGACGGCACCGGCACCGGCATCCCTACTCCTCGCTGAGCTCCGTCAGCGGGCCCGACTGGAGGTCGTTGGGGTCGGCGTTCCACTTCTGCAGCGTGGACGAGTCGCACGGCGCCGTCACCACCTTGCTGACCTGGTAGAACTTGTCGGGCTGGTAGAAGTCGGGCGGGGTGGCCGCCGGGTCGGTCACCGACAGGCAGACGCCCGTTCCGGAGCCGACCTCGATGCGGTAGCTGCTGGCGTAACTGTCGGTCCCCCGCCGGACCGTCCAGGTGGTACGCGCCGGTGCCGAACTGTTCGGGCAGGACACGAGGCGGACGTACCCGCCGGCGGTCGCCGGGCTCTGCAGGCAGTAGCGGCCCTTCGACGGGTGGGTGGTGGTGATCCGGCCGTTCCCGCCGGGCAGCGCCCACTTCTGGTTCCAGAGGACGTCGTCGAGGTTCGGGGCCTGCTTGCACGGCCAGGCGATGAGGTACGCCGAGTCGACATCCGTCTCGGTCACGTCCAGGCAGCGGCCGAACTGCCGGTAGTTCATCAGCTGGCCGGAGACGGCACCGGCCGCCCCCGCGCCGACCGACGCGTCGGGGGAGAACGTCTGCACGTTGTCGTACCCGCCGCGGCACTTCTTCGTGAGCACCACCAGGCTGGTCGGGGTGTTCGGGCTCTGCACGTTGAAGCAGAAGCCGTCCAGCTTCCGCTGGTCGTTGGCGCCCTCGAAGTTGGCGCTGTCGTTGATGCTCCACTGCTGCCGCGAACTCGTCGGGTCCGCGCACTTCTGGAACCGCACGACGTTCCCGACGGCGTGCGGGCCGGCGTCGAGGCACATGCCGAGCGGGTTGGCCGCAGTCTTCGACGCCACGAGGACCAGGGTCAGGTTCGTGTTGTACGCGAACTTCTGCTGGACGCTGCCCGGCCTGCAGACCTGCATCCGCAGCACGTCGTCGGGCTTCGGCGTGGCCGACCCGGCGTCCATGCACAGGTCGACGGTGCCGGTCTTGAACACGTGGATCAGGCCGCCGGGGATGTTCTCGTTCGAGGTGCGGAACGTGTACGTCGCGTTCAGGGTCCGGGTGCTCGACCCGTCGGTCCCGGTCGCGCGCAGCCGGGCGTACGCGGTGCTCCGGTCCCCGCAGGGCACCGGCTTCTCGGCCGGGTCCAGGTAGCTGACCGTCACCCGGTACGCCGCGGTACCGCCGGGGCCCGCGGGTCCGCTCAGCTCGCCGCAGGGCAGGTCGGAGAAGCGGCCGACATCCGGGCCGTCGTTGGCGGCCCGGATGTGCCCGACCGCGGCGTCCAGCCCGGCCTGCGCGGCGTTGAGGGCACCCAGCCGCCGGGCGGCCGTACGGGTGGCGCCGAACTGGTTGACCACCACCGGTACCAGCAGCGCGGTCAGCGTGATCCCGACCAGTGCCAGCAGCAGGGCGGCGGCGAGCGAGCCGGTGTCGTCGGCCGGGCGGACCCGACCGGCGAGGCGGCCGGCGCGCCGGTGCGGTACGGCGGTCATCGGATTCCTTCCGTGGATACTCCGGCCTTCGGGCCGGCGAGGAAACGCCAACCCCTGCGCAGCAGGGCAGGGAAAGCCGATCCGCCGCCAGGGCGGATGGGCGTCTACCCGCGTGTCACCGCAAAGTTCACTAGCTAGGCCGCTACCATGTGAGCCATGTCCAGGGCCGTGAAGCGGGCATTCAAGTACCGCTTCTACCCGAGCCCCGCGCAGGCCGCCGAGCTTGCCCGAACGTTCGGCTGTGTCCGGCTGGTCTACAACCTGGCGTTGCAGGCCCGGACCGAAGCGTGGACGCTGCGCCAGGAACGGATCAACTACAACGCCACCAGCGCGATGCTGACCGCGTGGAAGAAGACCGACGAGCTGGCGTTCCTGGGTGAGGTCTCCTCCGTGCCGTTGCAGCAGGCGCTGCGCCACCTGCAGGTCGCGTACACGAACTTCTTCGCCAAGCGGGCCAAGTATCCGACGTTCAAGTCCAAGAAGAAGTCGCGCCGCTCGGCGGAGTACACCACCAGCGCGTTCCGCTACCGCGACGGCCGGCTCACCCTGGCCAAGATGGCCGAGCCCCTGGACATCGTGTGGTCCCGGCCGCTGCCCGACGGCGCGACCCCGTCCACGGTGACCGTGTCGCACGACAGCGCGGGCCGCTGGTTCGTGTCGCTGCTGTGCGACGATGTGATCGAGCAGGCCCCGGCGTCCGGCTCGGTCGGTATCGACGCCGGGCTCGACAGCCTGCTTGCCCTGTCCACCGGGGAGAAGGTCACCAACCCCAAGCATGAGCGCCGCGACCGGGCCGCCCTCGCCCGCGCCCAGCGCAACCTCGCCAAGAAGGAGAAGGGCTCCGCGAACCGGGCCAGGGCCCGGCTCAAGGTCGCCCGCGTCCACGCCCGCATCACCGACCGGCGGCGCGACCACCTGCACAAGCTGACCACTCGACTCGTTCGTGAGAACCAAACGATCGTGATCGAGGACCTGACCGTGCGCAACATGGTCAAAAACCACCGCCTCGCCCGCGCGATCAGCGACGCGGCCTGGCGGCAGTTCCGCACCATGCTCGAATACAAGGCCGACTGGCACGGCCGCAACCTGGTCGTCGTGGACCGCTGGTTCCCGTCGTCCAAACTGTGCTCGGCCTGCGGTGCGCGCGCTGAGCGGATGCCGCCCAACGTGCGGTCGTGGACCTGCCGATGCGGGCAGACCCACGACCGCGACGTCAACGCGGCCCGCAACATTCTCGCGGAGGGGCTCTCCGTGATTGCCTGTGGAGGCGGCGTAAGACCTCAACGAGAGTCCTCTCGGACGAGGCGGTCGTCGGCGAAGCAGGAACCCCCTGGGGCGACCCAGGGAATCCCCGTCCTTTAGGTCGGGGAGGATTGTCAAGGCTTCGTCCTCGCGTCGGTGCAGACGCCCGCGTCGGCGGCGGTGCTCAACGGGGCGTTCAGGGCGGTGAAGGTGACGTCGGTACCGGTCGACGTGGCGGTGTCGCCCGCCCCGGACCGGGCCTGCAGGCGTACCCGCAGGCGCTGGAACCCGGCGCTGCCACCGGCGTCGTCGCTGCCGGGGTAGCTGAACGGCGCGTCCGCGTCCGCGGGGCCGACCGCCGCGACGTCGGAGACCAGCGGCGACCACCGGCTCCACGGTGTGGGTGACGAGGTCGTGGGCCAGACCCGGCGGGTGAGCCGGCCGTCGGTGCTCAGCCGCAGCTGGGTACACGTCTCGGTGCCGCCGGTTTGGGTCAGGTACTCGACGTACCAGCTCCCGCCGAGGCGCCCGGGCTGGCTGATCCCGGTCGCGTAGCGGAGCTCCTTGTCCAGGCGCAGGAACGCGACGTGGAGCTGGGACTGGGCGGTCGACAGGGACACTCCCTTGTTGACCGACCGGTACGTCTGCAGGATGCCGGCGGTGAACATGACCATGACCACGGCCATGACCGACATGCCGACCACCAGCTCGACCAGGGTGGCGCCCGCGTCGTCGCCGGTGCGCCCGTGCCGCCGGAGCCGGGGGGCGGGGCGGCCGGTCACCGGATCGTCCAGGTGTACATGAACGTGGCGACCCGGCCCGCGCCGTCGCGCACGGTCACGGTGACGACGTACGCGCCGGCCTGGACGGGTACGCCGGAGACCGTCGCGCCGGTGGCCGTCACGCCCGGCGGCAGGCCGGACACCGACCAGGCGTAACCGGTGCCCCGCCCGCCCGCGGCCGACAGCATGGTCGTCACGGCCTGGCCGACCGTGTCGGTGCGGTCGTCGGCCGGTGCCGTGACCCGGGGGCCGTCCGGGGCGTCCACCCGCCACTCGACGGTGACCGAGTGGGCGGCGCCGGCCTGGTCGGTCACCGTCACGGTGGACAGGTAGCGGGTACCCGCGGTGACGGTGCCGGAGATCAGCCCGGTGGCGGCGTCGATCGACAGGCCGGCCGGCAGATTCGCGGCCGACCAGGTGTAGGTCCCCGTGCCACCGGTCGCGGTGACCGGCAGGCTGACCCGGTCGCCCACCCGGTTCGTGCGCCCGCCCACCAGCTCGTCGATGGTGGGCCGGGGGATGACCTTCCAGGTGAACGTGGTCGAGGCGAACTGTTTGTCCCGGTCGGTGACCGTGACCGTGACCGTCTTCGCGGCGGCCACCTTCGTCGGGGTGCCGGTGACCACCCCGGTGGCGGGGTCGATCGCCAGACCGTCCGGTAGCCCCTTCGCCTCCCATGTGAGCGGGGCGGTCCCGCCGGTGAGCGGCATCGGCAGGGAGACGGGGTTGCCAGCGGCCGACGTCTGGTCCCCGGGCTTCGACAGTTTCGGCAGCTCGTTGACGGTCCAGGTGAAGGTGGCGCTGGCCTTGGCCCCGGCGGCGTCGGTGACGACCACCGTGACCGGGTACGCGCCGGCCGTCTTCGGTTTGCCGCTGATCACACCGCCCGCACTCATCGTCAGGTCGGCCGGCAGCGGGGACGCGACCGACCAGGTCAGCGGCCGCTGGCCGCCCGTCGCGACCAGCTCCAGCCCCACCGCGACCGTACGGTCGCCGGCCTGGTCGCCGGGCTCCACGATCTTCGGCGGCTCGGCCCGGTTCGGGTTGAAGACCGGCTCGTCGGGCACGGCACTGACCAGTGTGGACGTCAGGTACGCGCACGCGGCGCGCCCGCACCAGCGCTCCGGTCCCGGCCAGGTCACCGCGACGACCACCCGCAGCAGCTTGACGGCGGCCGGCCCCGGCGTGGCCGTGCAGGCGCCGCCGGTCCGGGCCTGCCAGCACTCGCCCACGTACCAGTACCGCTGGTAGGCCACGCCGTTGACCCGGACCTCCTCCGCGGTGGTCGGCAGCGGGGCGCTGGCCGGGGGAGCGGAGGGCGGCGCGGCGAGCGCCTTCATCTCGGCCAGGTACCGCGCGACCCCGGGTACGCTGCGGTCCCAGGCCACCCCGGCGTGACCGGCGGCGACGACCGAGCCCTTGAGCGCGCGCACCTGCTCGATGCCGCTGCTGGCCAACTGGATCGCGGTCTGCTTGCTGCGCTGCTGGTTGATCGCCGACAGGCTGGTGACGAGGAAGGTCGTCAGCGCGCCCATGACGACGCTGATCACCGCGATCGATACGACCATCTCGACCAGGCTGAAACCGGCGTCCGGGGCCCGCTCCGGTACCCACCGGAGGGCCACGGCCGCACGGCGACGGAGACCGGTCCGCATGGGTCGACTCAGCCGACCGGGGACGCCGAGGCGGCCGGAGCGGCCGGGGACGCGGAGACGGCCGGGGACGCGGAGACGGCCGGGGACGCGGAGACGGCCGGGGTCGCCGGGGCGACGAACACGTGCACGGCGAGCGTGAGGGTGACCCGGTCGGTGAACGAGCCCTGCTCGTCCGACGTGGCCACGTTCGCGGTCTTGATCAGCACCGCGCGCGGCCCGTCCTGCAGCCGGTCCAGGAACTGCTCCACCCTGGCGGCGCTGCCGGTCGCGGTGAGCGACACCGGCAGCGCGTAGACCTGCGTACCCGCCGCGGTCACCGGGGTCGGCGCGCCGACGGTGACGCCGCTGACGGTGACGTCGGTGTCACCGCCCATGGTCTGCATCCCGCGCAGGAAGTCCGACAGGTCCGAGGTGGTGGGCAGTGCCTCACGGTCGCGTAGCAACTGGTCCCGGTACCCCTGCAGGTCACGGTTCTGCTGGCGCAGGTCGGCGAGCCGCTTCTGCAGCCGCGGCAGGGTGATCTGCGCCGTCTCGGTCTGCTCGCGCAGCCGGTCGGCCTCGCCGTACTGCGGGTTGATGAGGACCAACCAGGCGAAGGCGAGCAGTACGGCGGCGGCCAGGACGCCGCCAGCGGCCCAGAGCCGGTGGGCGGACCCGGTACGCATCAGTTCCCTCCGGTGTGGTCGCCGGTACGGGTGGGGTAGCGGCCGCTGAGCGGGAACGACCCGGTGATGTCCACGCGGACGATGAACTCGTACCGGGTGTCCTGCTGGGTCACGCTGTCGACGAACGGGTTCGCCAGCCCGGGTACCGTCGCGAGCCCGTCGAGGTAGGCCGCCACGGACGCCTTGCTGTCGGCGGTGCCGGTGATGGTGACGGCGCCGACCAGCTTGTCGGGGGAGGCGTTCAGCGGTCGTGCGGCGGCCGAACCGGCGGCCCCGTCACCGGTGAACGTTCCGGCGACGCTGCCGAGCCGCACCTGCGCGGGCGCCTGCTCGCGCAGCGCCTCCAGCAGCCGCGACCAGCGCAGGTCGCCGGTGAGCAGGTTGGCGAGCTGGGCGTTCACCGTCTGCGACTCGGCCTGGGTCCGGACGAGGTCGGCGAAGTCCTTCTGCTGCCGGGACAGGCGCTGCACGTCGCCCTGCGCGATGCGCAGGTCGTCGCGTGCCACCGCGGTCTGGTAGCTGGCCAGGGCGTACCAGCCCGCCAGCAGGGCGGTGAAGCCGACCAGGATGGACAGGACGATCCGGCGGACCCGGTGGGCCCGCCGGGCCTCGACGATCTCCGGTGGCAGCAGGTCCGCCGAGATCGCCAACGGGCGGGCGGCCTGCTCGGCCGCAGGCCCGGGTGGCATGAGGGTCGTGGTCATCAGGCTGCTCCCAACGCGAGGCCGATCGAGACCGCGGCCGACGGGCCGAGGGTGTCGCGGGGGTCGGCGCCGGCCCGGTGTCCGCGCCGCAGCCGCAGCGTGGGGTCGGCGATGATCGTCTCGACCCCGAGGTCGGTGCCCAGTGCCTCGGGCAGTCCGGGCAGCAGCGCACCGCCGCCGGACAGGGCCAGCCGCGACACGCGGGCCTGCCGGCCACCCGCGGTGAGGTACGCGAACGAGCTGCGGATCTCGTTGACGAGGGGCCCGGCCGCGTCCCGGACCGCCGACACGGTCTCCGGGTCGCCGTCGGGTCGCAGCCCGACCAGGCACTTGCGGGACTCGGCCTCGGCGGCGGCGACCCCGAGGCGGCCGGCGACGGTCTCGGTGATCTCCGTTCCGCCGCGCGGGATGGTCCGTACGATCAGCGGCTCGCCGTCGGCGTGCACCACGACGCTGGTCGACCGGGCGCCGATGTCGACGATCGCCTCGACCTGCCCGTCGGTCCGGGACGCCGCGCGCAGCAGCGCGAACGAGGCGAGATCGACGCGCACCACGTGCAGCCCGGCCCGTTCGACCGCGCGTACCGCGGTCAGCACGGCCTCCTTGGGCGCCGCGATCAGCAGTCCCCGTACCGTCTCGCCCCGGCCGGGCGTCTCCAGTGGATGGAAGTCCAGCAGCGAGCGCTCCACCGGCAGCGGCAGCGAGTCGCGGACCTGGAACGGCAGCGAGTTGCGCAGTTCCCGGGCGGGGACGTTCGCCACCGTCATCTCCCGGACGACGACCTGGGGATTGGTGACGCCCAGGACGACCCGCCGGCCGCGGAACCCGCCGTCCGCCCACAGGCGTTTCAGTGCCAGGGTGACGGCCTTGTCGTCGTGGATAACGCCGCTGTGCACCGCGCCGGGAGGCGACGGCACCTGACCGGCGTGCGCGACGACCGGGCCGTCCTTGGCGCGGCCGGCCTGCACGGCGCGGATGGACATCGATCCGATGTCCAGTCCTGTCGGGGCGGTGGCGGCCATCAGTTGCTCCTTGGCATGACGGGTCAGGCGGTGGGGACGAGCAGGGAGCCGTACCAGCCCGCGAGGGGGCCGGCGGCGAACAGGGCGAGCAGCGCGCCGGCGAGCATGGCCGGGCCGAACGGGATCGCGGTCTTGCCGTGGGCCCGCCCGGTGACGAGCAGCGCCGCGCCGGCCAGGCCGCCGAGGAGGAAGCCGGCGAACGCGCCGACCAGCACCGCACTCCAGCCCAGCCAGCCCAGGTACAGGCCGAGCAGGCCGGCGAGCTTCACGTCGCCGAAGCCCATGCCGCCCGGGTACACGACGGCGAGCGCGAAGTAGAACGCCCACAGCGCGGCCATGGCGGCCAGCCCGCGCGCCGCGGCCGACCAGTCCCGGTGCGCCACGGTCGCGGGCACCAGCAGCACCGCGCAGACCAGGTACGACGGGAGCACGATCGCGTTCGGCAGGCGGCGCACGTCGAGGTCGATCAGCGCCAGGGCGACCGCGATCGCCGCCAGGTACAGGTACGCCGGAAGCACCAGCGTGACCCCGAACCGGGCGGTGACCGCGACGAACAGCACCGCCGTGCCGAGTTCGACCAGCGGGTACCGGAGGCCGATGGGCTCCCGGCAGTCGGCGCACCGGCCACGCAGCACCAGCCAGCCCAGGACCGGCACGTTGTGCCACGGCCGGACGGCGGCCCGGCAGTGCGGGCAGTGCGAGCCGGGGCGCACCAGCGACTCGTCGCGGGGCAGGCGGTGGATCACCACGTTGAGGAACGAGCCCACGGCGAGGCCCAGCACGCTCACGAGTACGAGCAGGGCTGTCGTCATGGGGTCGGCCTCCTCTCCGTGGTGGGGGTGGGGTGGCGGCGCCCCGTGGCACGCCGCCACCCCGGCCCGGTCAGCTACCGCTCGACAGGCAGGTGTCGATGTCGGACTTCGCGGACTCCTTCACCGAGCCGCCGTTGGCGCTGTTGAAGACGTAGATCTTCTTGCCGGAGGCGTTCTGGGCGCAGATCACGTAGCTCGTGGTGTTGTTCTTGAGCTTGAGCGTGTTGCCCGACGACAGCGTGATCGTCTGGGCGGAGCCGTTGGTCTGCGCGGGAAGGGTGATGTTGGCCCCGGTGCCGTTCGCGTCCGCCGGGTAGACGTTGCCGTTCTCGGAGTAGTACTGCTCCACGGCGGTGATGGCGGTCCGCACGTCGGACTGGGCGGACTTGTTCGCCGCGCCCTTGCTGTAGTTCATGTAGACCGGCACCGCGATGCCGACCAGGACGCCGATGATGACGACGACCACGAGCAGTTCGATGAGGGTGAAGCCGCGATCACCGGTCGCGCGCTGCTCCCGCATCCGGCGGAGTGTTTCCTGCATGGTGAGCCTCCTGAAGACTCCGAAGGGGTGGGAAAGGGAGTCGCGGGTACGCGACGGTGAAGGGGCTTTCATTGGGCGCCCTGGATGTTCTGGTAGATCGTGAACATCGGCAGGTACAGGCAGACGACCATGCCGCCGACGACGACGCCCATGACGATCACCATGATCGGTTCGATGGACGCGGTCAGGGCCTCGGCCGCGCTGTCGACCTCGCGGTCGTAGAAGTCGGCGACCTTGTCGAGCATCTGGCTGAGCTGGCCGCTCTCCTCGCCTACCTCGATCATCTGGGCGACCATCCGGGGGAACACCGGGTGCCTGCCCAGCGGGGCCGACATCGGCTGGCCGTCGCGGATGGACGCCTGCAGGTCGGTCATCGCCTCCGCGATGACCGCGTTTCCGGTCGTGGCGCCGACGACGTCGAGGGCCTGCATGACCGGTACGCCGACGCCGAGCAGCGTGCCGAGGTTGCGGGCGAACCGGCTGATCGCGAGCTTGGTGAACAGCGGACCGAACACCGGCAGCCGCAGCTTCAGCCGGTCGAACGCCAGCCGCAGCCCCGGCCTGGTGCGCAGCCCGCGCCGCAGCAGCGCGGTGCCGGCGACCGCGACCGCCAGGAACAGCGGCCCGGACCAGACCAGACTGTGACTGGCCGAGACGATGACCCGGGTCGGCAGCGGAAGCTCGCCACCGAGCTGCGCGAACATGTCCTCGAAGATCGGCACGATGAAGACGAGGACGCCACTGATCAGCAGCGCGGTGAAGATCAGCACGATCACCGGGTACGTGAGCGCGCTCTTGATCTTCCCGCGGAGCGCGGCGTCCTTCTCGAACGTGGTGGCGATGCGTTCGAGCGCGCCGTCGAGGAAGCCCCCGGTCTCGCCGGCACGGATCATCGCCACCATCAACGCCGGGAAGACCTTGGGGTGGCGGGCCAGCGCCGCGGACAGCGACAGGCCGGCCTCGACATCGGTACGGACCTCGCTGATCGCCCGCTTCAGCGGCGCCCTGGCCGCCTGCTCCTCCAGGACCGCGAGCGACCGCAGCAGCGACATGCCGGACGCCGCCATCGTGGCGAACTGGCGGGCGAAGATCGCCAGATCCTTGAGCGTGGTACGCCCGCTCAGCCCGGGGATGGTGATCTCCCGGTGCAGCAGCGACCCCGCCTCGGAGATGGAGACCGGTACCAGGCCCTGTTGGCGCAGGAGCTGGACGGCGGCGGCCTCGCCGCTGGCCTCGATCTTGCCCTTGGTCCGCCTGCCGTCGCGGTCGACGATGCGGTAGTCGAACGTCTTCGTGGTGGCCACCGTGCTCACCACCGCCCGGCGAGGCGCTTGAAGTCGTCGACCGAGTGGCAGATCTCCAGCGCCTGTTCGAACGAGATCATCTGCTGGCGGACCCGTTCGGCCAGGTGCTGGTCGAAGGAGAGCATCCCCTCGCCGGCACCCGACTGCATGAACGACGGGATCTGGTGGTTCTTGCCTTCACGGATGAGGTTCCGGATCGCCGGGGTGGCGAACATGATCTCGGCGACGATGATTCGGCCGGTGCCGTCGGCGCGCGGGCAGAGCGCCTGCGTCACGACGCCCTGCAGGGCGGTCGACAGCTGCGCGCGGATCTGCGGCTGCTGGTGCGGGGGGAACATGTCGATGATCCGGTCGACCGTCTGCGCCGCGCTCTGGGTGTGCAGCGTGGCCAGGACGAGGTGACCCGTCTCGGCCGCGGCGATGGCGGTCGCGGTGGTCTCCAGATCGCGTAGTTCGCCGACCAGGATGATGTCGGGGTCCTGGCGCAGTACGTGTCTGAGCGCCGAGGCGAACGTCGCGGTGTCGGCGCCCACCTCGCGCTGGTTGACGATGCAGCCCTTGTGCTGGTGCAGGAACTCGATCGGGTCCTCGACCGTGACGATGTGCGCCGACCGGGTGCGGTTGATCAGATCGAGCAACGATGCCAGGGTGGTCGTCTTGCCCGATCCGGTCGGGCCGGTCACCAGCACCAGGCCACGGGGGAGGTGCGCGAGGCGGGTCACCCACTCCGGCAGGTCCAGTTCCTCGAGGGACTTGACGCTGTACGGGATGGCGCGGAACACCGCGCCGTACGATCCGCGCTGGGCGTACAGGTTCACCCGGAAGCGGGAGACCCCGTCGATGCTGTACGACACGTCGAGTTCGTTGTCGCGTTCGAACGTGTCCCACTTCTCGGCGGTCACCGCGGCGCGGGCGAGCAGCGCCGTGTCGGCGGGCATGAGCCGGTCGTAGCCGGGGAGGGGCTGCAGGCGGCCGTTGATCCGGGCGGTGGGCGGTGCACCCGCGGTCAGGTGCAGGTCGGAGCCCTGAGCGCCGACCATCGCGACGAGCATGGCGTTGAGGGACTCCCGGGCACGCCCCAGGTCGACGGGCACGACCGGGCGGTCGAGCGAGTACCCAGCCTCCACCGCGCGTCTCCTTGCCGTCCGGACATCCATTCGAGGTCGTTCGACACGTCGGCAGGGAGGTGCTGCGGTTTAGCACAGAATCGAGGAGATTTGTCCCGTCACACCGCGACGCGCAGCACCTCGTGCAGCGAGGTCTGCCCGTCGGCGGCCTTGGCCAGGCCGTCCACCCGCAGGTCGCGCATGCCCTCGGCGATGGCCACCCGGTGCAACTCGGACGCGGACGTGCGCCGGATCGTCAGCTCCTCCAGCGTCGTCGACATCGGCATCACCTCGTGCAGGGCGAGGCGTCCCCGGTAGCCGGTGCCGGCGCAGGAGCGGCAGCTACCGGGCTTCCACAGCACCTCCGGCTGGGGCAGGAGGCCGGTCGGCCAGCGGGCGGCGGCGAGCTCGGTCGGCGTGGGGGCGTACTCCTGCTTGCACCAGTCGCACAGCCGCCGGGCCAGCCGCTGGGCCAGGACGCAGTCGACCGACGAGCCGACGAGGAACGGCTCGATGCCCATCTCGGTCAGCCGGGTCACCGCGCTCGGCGCGTCGTTGGTGTGCAGCGTCGACAGCACCAGGTGACCGGTCAGGGCCGCCTCGACGGCGAGCTGCGCGGTGACCCGGTCGCGGATCTCGCCGATGAGGACGACGTCGGGGTCGGAGCGCAGGATCGCCGGCAGCACCGCGGCGAACGTCAGGCCTGCCTTGTGGTCGACCTGCACCTGGTTCACGCCCGGCAGGCGGTACTCGACCGGATCCTCGACGGTGATGATGTTGATCGTGGGCTTGCTGATCTCGGCCAGGGTCGCGTAGAGCGTGGTCGACTTGCCGGAACCGGTCGGCCCGGTCACCAGCAGCATGCCGTGCGGCCTGGTGAACGCCGCCGCGTACCGGGCGTGGTTGTCTGGGGTGAAGCCGAGCGAGTCCAGCGTGAGGTTGATGCCGCTGGTGTCGAGGACGCGCAGCACGACCTTTTCGCCCCACACCGTGGGCAGGGTCGCGGTGCGCAGGTCGACCGGGCGCTGGTTGACCTCCACGGTCATCCGGCCGTTCTGCGGGATGCGGCGCTCGGTGATGTCGACGTTGGACATGATCTTCAGCCGGGAGACGAGCGCCGACTGCACGTGCCGGGGTACCACGTCGACCTCGTGCATGACACCGTCGATGCGGTACCGCACCCGCATGTCGTTCTCGGTCGGTTCCAGGTGCAGGTCCGACGCGCGGTTGACGATGGCCTGCTCGATCAGCGAGTTCACGTACCGCACGATGGGCGCGTCGTCGCCGGCCGTGGTCAGGGTGGAGGCGGTCGGCGCCGGTTCGGTGCGCAGGGTATCGGCGATGTCGGCGAGGTCGTTCTCCTCCCGCCGCAACCGGTCGATGATCTTGCGCAGCTCGGTACGGGCCACCACGACCGGCCGTACGGTCAGGCCGGTCGCCGCGCGTACGTCGTCGAGGGCGACCACGTCGCCGGGGTCGGTGATGCCCACGACGATCTCGTGGTCGTTGACGGACAGGCCCAGTACCCGGTGCCGGAGCACCAGCGAGAGTGGGATCTTCGCCATCGCGGCCGGGTCGATCGGATAGCCGACCAGGTCGACGAAGTTGATCCCGTACGCGTCCGCGGACGCCTCGGTGAGCTGGGTCTCGGTGACGACGTGGTCGTTGATGAGCACCGCGCGGATGGACCGGCCGGTCCGCTCCGCCTCGGCGGCGGCCCGTTCCAGCGCCCGCGGCTCGGCGCCCCGCCGTTGCAGGGCGTCGAGCAGCGGGCGGAACGTCTCGTACATGCCACTCCTACCGACGCGTGGGATCTCGGCGCGACCCATGGCTTCGTTGCGCGACCCGTGGTTTCGTTGCGCGACCCGTGGTTTCGTTGCGCGACCATGGTTTCTCTGCGCGACCCATCGGACGGGCGGCCGGTCAGCTGAGCGGTTTCGCCGGGCGCGCGGTGCCCGGTTGCCGGTGGCGCGGCCGGGTGGGCGGTGGAGCGGCAGGGAGGGGCACGGCAGGACGGGGGCACGGCAGCCGGACCTCTGTGGGTAAGCCGACCGCCGCACCCGTCCAGGACGACCGGGACCGGTGGGGGTTTCGGGGACGCCGGCCCGGGTCGATAGAAATCAGCGTGGCACGGTTTGGGGGCTTCGACAAATATGCGAAGTGCGATGCTCTTGCGGGTCTATAGGGCTATACGCGGATGGTGAATACGTGCGCGTCCGGCCCGGGAACCGGCCCCTTCCTGACTGACCGCGGCCGGTTCAGCCTGACCGCGGCCGGCTCAGCCTGACCACGGCCGGTTCAGGCAGCCGCGTCGCTGGTGGGCAGCAGGCCCTGGTTGACGGCCACCATCAGCGCCTGGGCCCGGTTGTTGACCCGCAGCTTGCTGTACAGGCGCGACACGTAGGTCTTGACGGTCGCCTCCGAGACCTGGAGCTGGTTGGCGATCGCCGGCAGGCTGGTGCCGTCGCGCATGAGCAGGAGCACCTGCCGCTCGCGCGGGCTGAGCAGGCCACTCTGGGCGTGCCGGCGGGTCAGCGCGGTCTGCAGCCCGGGCGCGGTGAACGAGGTCGGCGCGGCCGCCGCGTGGCGCACCGCCGCCAGTACCGTCGACACCGGGGCCGCCTTCGTGACGTACGCGGAGAGACCGGCGTCCAGCGCCCGGTACAGCAGCGCGTCGTCGTTCGCGGCGGTGAGCAGCACGATGCCCAGTTCCGGGCGGTTCACCCGCAGGCGCCCGGCAGTCGAGATGCCGTCGCCGTCGGGCAGGGTCAGCTCGATCGTGATGACGTGCGGATGGGTCTGTTCGACCACGCGCTCGGCTTCGGCGGCGCTCGCCGCCTCGCCCACGAACGTGATGTCCGGCGAACCGGCCAGCACGCTCGCCAGGCCGAGGCGCAGCAGCACATGTTCGTCGACGGCTACCAGCCGGATACTCATCGATCCTCCCGGGGCGGGGTCCTCTCGTGCCCGCGACAGACGGGGGCTCAGCTCAGCGTGACAGTGGTTCGTGCCCATATCTATGGGTGTGACCGTTAACTACCTGTTCCGCACCTGGCCTGCACCTGCGCCTCCGCCAACCGACGCGTCGGGGCGGGCACGGCTCTCCACTGCACCGCGCCTGACCCGCCGGCTCCGTAGCCGGCCGGGTGCGATCCGGTAGCGAGGCGCGCGGCGCCGGACCCGCGACGGGTGAACCGGCGGGCGGCACGGGACGTTGATAGGGACAGGGACCTACGTCAGGGAGACTCGTATGCGCGTCCGGTTCATCCCGCCCGTACTGGCCACCGCCGCCCTGGCCGCGCTGGTCGCGCTCGCCGGGTGCGGCTCGGGCGCCGCCGGAGACGGAGCGGGCGGTCCCGGATCCACCACGGCGGCCCGCGCGGGCGGCCAGGGCGCCGCCCTCGCAGGTACCGCTTCCGGATCACCCGGCGCGGCCGTGCCAGCGCCGGGCGCCGCGGTCCCCGACACCCTGACGTTCACCGCGCGGACCCTGGACGGCCGGGAATTCGACGGAGCCAGCCTGGCCGGCCACCCGGTCGTGCTGTGGTTCTGGGCACCGTGGTGCGCCACGTGCGCCGGTCAGGCGGCGACCGTGTCGAACCTTTCGGCGGAGTACAAGGGCAAGGTCGACATCGTCGGGGTGGCCGGCCTGGGCGACGAGAAGGACATGCGCACCTTCGTCTCCGACCTCGACGTCGGCGACGTCACCCACCTCGCCGACCGGACCGGCGTCGTGTGGAAGCGGTTCGGCATCACCGAGCAGAGCACGTTCGTGCTGATCGACCGCGGCGGCAAGGTCGTGACCAAGGGGTTCATGGACAGCCAGCAGTTCAACGCCTGGATCAGGAAGCTGGCCGCCTGAGATGTCGGACGTACCGGTCCTGCTGGCGGTCGCCGCGGGCATCCTGGCCGCGGTCAACCCGTGCGGGTTCGCCCTGCTGCCGGCGTACCTGTCGCTGCTGGTGGTCGCCGATGGCGCACCGGAGCGCGGGGCGGTGCCGGCGCGTGGCGTCGCGGTCGGGCGCGCGCTGGCCCTGACCGCCGCGATGACCACCGGGTTCGTCGCGGTCTTCGGTGCCTTCGGCCTCGTCCTCGCGCCCGTCGCGTCGGCCGTCCAGCACCACCTGCCCTGGTTCACGATCGGCTTCGGCCTGCTGCTCGCGGTGCTCGGCGGCTGGCTCGTCGCCGGCCGGCAGCTACCGGCGATGCCCTGGAAGCCCTCCCGCGCGCCGGCGCTCACCGGTACGTTCGCGTCGATGGCGCTGTTCGGTGCCGCGTACGCGCTGGCGTCGCTGGGCTGCACCATCGGCCCGTTCCTGGCGATCGTGGTGTCCAGCCTGCGCGCCGGTTCCCTCCTCGGCGGGCTCGGCCTGTTCGGTGCGTACGCGGTCGGTATGGGCCTCGTCGTCGGCACGCTGGCGCTGGCCGTGGCGCTGGCCCGCGCGTCCCTGGTACGCCGGCTGCGCGCCGCCGCGGCCAGGATCTCCCGTGCCGGCGGTGCCCTGCTGGTCCTCACCGGCGGGTACGTCGCCTACTACGGCTGGTACGAACTCCGGCCGCTCGATCGCCGCGCCGCGCCCGACCCGGTGGTGCGGGCCGGGACCGCGCTGCAGCAGGTCCTCGCCGCGGGGCTGGACCGGGCCGGGGTGGTGACGGTCGCGTCGGCCTTCGTGCTGCTGCTGGCCGGCGCGATCGTCGCGGCCCGCCGGGGTGCTCCCGCGGCCCGGACGCCGGGTCGCGGCCGGCGCCGAACCTGACGGGAGGGCACCTGCCTGCGAAAGTTCAGCGCCGGGTCGTGGTCGGCACGTCCAGCGGCGCGTTCATCCGCTGCATGAACTCGATCGGGTCGACGGCGTTGGCGGGGGTGGCCGGGCCTGGGCCGATGTGCACCTCGAAGTGCAGGTGCGTGCCGCCGGAGTTGCCCGACGTACCCACGTACCCGATGGTCTGCCCGGCCTGGACCTGCTGACCCACCGCGACCGACGGCTGGCGTACCAGGTGGCAGTACCGGGTGATGACGTCACCGGCGTGCTGGATCTCGATGTACCAGCCGCAGCCGCGCACGCTCGGGCTACCGTCCACGTCGCAGCTGGAGCCGGAGGTGTTGCACTCGACGGTGCTGACCCGGCCGGCGCTGGCGGCGGCGATCGGCGTGTCGCGTGGCTGCATGATGTCCACGCCGTCGTGGGTCGGGTTGGTGGCGGGTCGGAACGTCTGGACGGGGCTGCCGGGTACCGGGATCGTCCAGCCGGTGGCGGTCCCCGGAGCGGCCTGAGGCGGCAGCGACGGCGTGTTCGGGCTCGAACAGTCGGGCAAGGAGGCGCCCCGGCGGAGGTACGCGTCGGAGACGTAGCGCCCGTCCGCGAGCTTGTCCCAGAGGTTCGTGGCGCGTACCCGGCCGCTGATCCACTGGCCGGTGACCTGGCACTGCAGGCTCACCACCGCACCGGTGCGCAGCTGGGTGACCACGCTCGACGCGGTCGTCGGGCCGGACCTCACGTTCAGCGGGGTGTTGCCGCTGTCGACCGTACCGAGGGCCTGGGTGGTTCCGTCGGTTGCCGGCGGTGGGGGGGGGGGCGGGGTGGCGTCGCAGGGGCTGACCGTGCCCCGGCGGACGTACGCGTCGGAGACGTAGCGCCCGTCCGGGAGCTTGTCCCAGAGGTTCGTGGCGCGTACCCGGCCACTGATCCACTGGCCGGTGACCTGACAGACGAGGGTGAGCGTGCTGCCGCTGCGCAGTGAACCGACCGTGGCGGCCGAGGTGCTCGCGGTCGAGCGGATGTTCAGCGGGGTGCTGCCGCTGTCGACCGTGCCCACCGTGCCGGTGACCGCGGCGGACGCCGGCGCGGTGCCGCCGATCAGGATCGCGCCGCCCGCAGCCGTGGAAAGCGCGACCGCGGACAGGATCCGGGTGAATGATCGACCCATGACTCTCCCTCTGGTGACCGGGCGCGGTCCGATCAACCGCACGCTCCAACCGAGGCTGTTCGCGAACGGCAGCCAACCGGGTGCGGCGAGGATGCGGGGAGGTTGCGATGTAATCCGCTGTCGGCGCGTCGGGGGACATGCCGCCGACGCGCCGGCGGTCAGCGGCGGAACGGCAGACCGATGGTCAGCCTGGCGCCGGGTTCGGCCACCGCGAGCGACAGGTCGCCACCGTGGCGACCGGCGATGGCCCGGGCGAGCATGACGGCGAGGGCGCCGGTCCGGCGCTCGTCGGCCACGTCGGGGTGGGGCAGGTGGGTGGCGAGCAGCCGCTCGGCCGTTGCCGCGTCGGCGGCCGGGGCGCTGACGGTCACCTGCCACCGGTCGGCCAGCGGCGCGGCGTGGACGACGATCTCCGTGCCGGGTGCGCTGGCCGTGACGAGTACCCCGACCGCGGTGTCGAACAACTGGGCGAGCAGGTCGGTGTCGCCGGTGAGCCGTGGGCCGTGGCGGAGGTCGAGCCGCACGGCGACGGGACCGTCCCCGCCGGTGCCGTTCCTGGCGGCGCCGGGGCTGTTCCCGCCGGTGCCGTTCCTGGCGGCGCTGGGGCTGTTCCCGCCGGTGCCGTTCCTGGCGGCGGCGTCGCGGAGCAGGGCGGGCACGTCGATCTCGGTCTCGTGCAGGCCCAGCTCCCCGGACTCCAGCTTCGCCAGCAGGATGAGGTCGGCCACGAGGTTGAGCATCCGGTCGGCGTTGCGCCGGATCGCCAGCGTCATGGCGGCCCGGTCGGCGGCCGACAGTGCCGCCACCTCCTCCTCCAGGAGCGTCGCGAACGTGCTGATGGAGGTCAACGGGGTGCGCAGTTCGTGCGAGACGACACCGATGAACTCGGTCTTGAGCGTGGAGAGTTCCGACAGCATCCGCGCCCGCTCCTCGAGGCCGCGGCGGATCTCGGCCTGCGCGGTGACGTCCCGGAAGACCCACAGGAACCCGAGCGTCGAGCCGTCCAGCGTGATCGGTACGTAGTCGCGCTCGAGTACCCGGCCGTCTACCAGCGGGATCTCCTCGCCGCGTAGGGGGCGACCGTGCCGCATCGCGGCCGCGGTCCGCTGCCGCACCTCCTCGGCGTCGGCGTACAGGGCGGCCAGCGGCACGCCGCCCGGCCCACCCGCGGCGCCGCGCAGCCGCTCCGGTGGGACGCCGAGGGCGAACATCTCGACGAAGGCGGTGTTGGCCAGGACGACCCGGTGCTGTTCGTCCTGGAGCAGCACGGCGACGTTGAGCGACTCGATGAGCGCCATCAGTCGGACGGTCTCGACCTGGGGCTGCCGCTCGGCGGCGAGGGCGGCGGGGAGTCGTTGGTGGGCCGGTTGCTCCGTCGGTGGGGACATCACGGGGGACCCGTCTTGGTCCGACGCGCCCACGCTCAACACCAGCCTCCCGCGAAATCATGACATCTAGTACTAATCTCAAACTTTAGCGCACAAGTATTGACAATGCGTAGAATAGAGCAGCACTCGGAGTAGGGAATCTCGGTCCGGCTCGCGGCAGCGACGACGGCCGACCGGTGAGGAGGACCGTGCGTGGCTATACGGGCGATCGCGTGGCAGCGGAGCTGACCCCGCCGGCCGCACGTGCCCTGGCTGCCCGCGCGGAGCGGGCGAGCAGCCTGGTGGAGGTGCAACGGCTGCTCGGGGAGTTGCGGACGCTGCCCGGTGTGCGCGACGCCGCCCTGGAGTCCTCGGCGTCGCCGAGCCCCGGCGGCATTCCGGTAGGGCCGGCGCGGTGGCGGCTCGCGCTGCAGGTGTACGCCGTCGACGAGCTGAGCTACCGCCAGGCACTGCCGGCCGTGGAAGAGATCGCCGCGGCCGTCGAGCGCTGCCTGACCCGGCCCTGTCCGGCGATGCCCGCCGATCGCGCGATGCCGGTCGACCCGCTCGGGCGCTCCCTGCTCGCCGCCGACCGGGCCGCCGTCGTCCTGGTCGACCCGCCGGCCGGCTGGGTCGCGCTGTCCGACGAGTTCACGGTGCTGCTCGGGTACGACCGGCAGGCGCCGCCCCCGGTCTCCCCGCTGGACCTGGTCCACCCGGACGACCACGCCGTCGCCGTCGCGTCGCTGGTCGACGCGTGCGCCGGGCGCGGCCCCGACGGCCCGTTCGACCTGCGGGTACGCGCGTCCAACGGCCAGTGGCGCACGCTTGAGGTGACCGTCCGCGGGCTCCTCGACGACCCGCAGGTCGGCGCGGTCGCCTACCTGGGCGTCGACGTCACCGCCCAGCGCGCCACCGAACGGGTACTGCGCGAGGAACTGTCCCGGCTGCGCGGCAACCGGCCGGCCGCCACGCCGACCTCCGGCGGCGTCGTGGGGTCGTCGTTCGTGCCGACCGTGGCGCACGAGCTGCGCGGCCCGCTGTCCGCGGTGGTCGCGTTCGCGCACCTGCTCGGCGACCCGGGCAGCGGCGGCCTCACCGACGAGCAGCGCACCTACCTCGACGTGATCGACCGCAACGCCAACCGGCTGTTGCGCCTGATCGAGGAGCTGCTGACGCTGTCCCGGCTGGAGGCGGGCACCCTGCCGTTGAAGCACACCGCGGTACGGGTACCGGCGCTGCTCGACGAGGTGGTGGCCGAGCGCCGGCTGGCCGCGGAGGCCGCCGGGATCGAGTTGGCGCTCCACGCGGTGGACGGACCCGAGCTGGTGTGCGACGAGGCCCGGCTCCAGCAGGTGCTGGGCAACCTGCTGGCCAACTCGCTCGCGTTCACCCCGTCCGGCGGCCGCATCAGCGTCCGGGCGCGGCCCGTGCGTACCGGGTGGGAACTGGTGGTCAGCGACAACGGAATCGGAATACCCGCGGCCGAACAGCCGAGGCTGTTCAGCCCCTTCTTCCGCGCCTCCAACGTCGGGGCGGCGGCCTGGGCGGGTACCTCGGGCGCGGGACTCGGCCTGGTGATCAGCCGGGCCATCGTGGAACTGCATGGCGGCGCCATCAACGTCGCCAGTACGGAAGGCGTCGGTACGACGGTGACAGTCTCTCTGCCGGCGCGCCCTCGTGGGAATGATGGAGGTCTTGAGGGTGAGCCGACTACTGATCGTTGAGGACGACCCGGACATCGCGCTGGCGCTGCGCCTGTTGCTGACCCGGGCCGGACACCAGGTCGCGCACGCCAAGGACGGGCGGGCCGGCCTGCGTGACGCGTACACCGAACGGCCCGAACTCGTCATCCTCGACATCGGGTTGCCGGGCATGGACGGCTGGCAGGTGCTGGAGCGGCTGCGGGACGTCAGCGACGTACCCGTCCTGCTGCTGACCGCGCACGGCCAGGAGTCGGACAAGGTACGCGGCCTGCGCGGCGGCGCCGACGACTACCTCACCAAGCCGTTCACCAACGCCGAGCTGGTGGCCCGGGTGGAGGCGCTGCTGCGCCGTAGCGCCGGCGCGTCGCAGTGGGCCGACGAGGTGTACGACGACGGCGTCCTGCGCATCGACCCGGCCGCCCGGCGCACCTACGTGGACGGCGAGGAGGTGCGGCTCACTCCGACCGAGTTCCGCCTGCTCAATGTCCTGGTACGGCACGCCGGGGCGGTGCTGTCGCCCAACCAGCTGCTGGCCCAGGCGTGGGACGACCCGACCGGTATCGGCCCGGAGCGGGTGAAGTTCGCGGTCCTGCGGCTGCGCCGCAAGCTCGGCTGGACCGACCCGGACGCCTCACCGATCGAGTCGGTACGCGGCTTCGGATACCGGTACCGCCGCCCCGCCATGGAGCGGATCACCGAGTAGAGCCGCTCGCGGGCCGGCCGAGGGGGGACCGCTCCCGGTCATCCCCGGCCGGCCCGCCGGTCACGCCGGCGAACGGCCGGTCACGCCGGCGAACGGCCGGTTACGCCGGCCGTTCGCCGGTTACGCCGGCCGTTCGCCGTTTCGCCGATTACCCGAGGCCGTCCGGCTTCGCCAGCGTCGCAACGGCATGACAACCGAGTAGCACCGACGCCGCGTCGGTCGGGTCGCACCATGATGGCACGGCAGGTGGTTTCCGGGACCCCGGATCCGCCCGCCGGGTTCAACCGACCCGCGTACGCCGGCGGTCCCACCAGGGCCACCGACGCCGACCCGAAGGCAGCGGACATGCTCGACCTCACCGTGGACAGCCACGTGCACACCGCGTTCTCCGCGGGGCGCGACAGCGTCAGTCTCGTCGTGGCCGCTGCCGAGCAGATGGGCCTGACCGAGTTGGTCTTCTGCGACGAGGCCGGGCCGGAGACCCGGTGGATGTCGTCGTACCTGGCCTCCATCCAGCGGGCGCAGCAGCGCACCGACATCGTGCTGCGGGCCGGCATCGAGGTCGAGGCGATCGGTACCGACGGGTGGCTGGCCTTCCCGGCCGACCTCGGCGGGCTCGACGTGGTGTCGGTCGCCGTCGGCGCACTGCCCATGCCGTCCGGGCTGGCCGGGCCGCAGACCGTACGGGCCCTTGTCGACGCCGGCGCACTGACCTCCGCCAACGTGGTCGAGATGCTGGTGACCGTGACCGCGCGCGCCGTCGAGCGGGTCAGCCGGTACGCCCCGACCCGACTCGCCCGTCCGCTGGCGTTCCTGACCCGGGCCGGGTTCACCGACTCCGACATCGACGACGCCGCGGTCGCCGAGCTGGCCGCGATGTGTCGCCTCACCAACACCCAGGTCGAGATCAGCGAGCGTCACCAGGCGCCGTCCGCGCGACTGGCCGCACTGTTCGCCGCCGGGGGAGCGCGTCTGGTCGCCGCGAGCGACGCGCGCCAGGCCAGCGAGGTCGGGCGCTGGCGGCACGTCGAACGGGTCAGCGGGGACCTCGCGCCCGTCGCCGGCTGACCACACGCGGGGCCCCTGACCCGCGCCCGTCGTGTTTCTCCGCGTGGGCCGCGTCGTCTCCTGCGTCTCCTGCGTCTCCCGCGCCTCCCAGATCCGTGCAATGTCGCAATCTTTGCTGTATCGGCGGCTCCGACAGCAGCATTGATTGCGACATTGCGTGGATCTTGGCGTCTCGGTACGCGCGGGCGGTCGCCAGGTTTAGCGGCGCCGGGGCGGGCAAGTGCCGTCGCCGTCGGACATACCGGACCGGCCGCCGTCGCCGTACCAGTCATCGACGGTGGCTGTGCCGGCTGTCCGGCCATTGGTTGCCCCTGCCCCGCCGTTGCCGGGCGGCCACCGCTGTGGTCGGCGCGACGACGGCTACCCGTGCCATGCCTCAGCAGACCGGACCCGTGCCTTGACGACTGTGCCCTTGACAAGGAGACAAGCTGTGACGCCGATTTCCACCCACCGCCGCCAGATGAGAGCCATCCGGACCGCCGTCACGTCGCACCTGCCGATGATCAGGTTCCTACCGCTGGCCGCCGTTGCCACCGCCGGCGCGCTCCTACTGCCCGCCACGGCGCAGGCCGTGACCACACCCGTGACCACCGTCAAGCCGCACGTCGCGATGAGTCGCTACGTCGCGGAGGCCGACGACCAGAACGTTGAGGGCAACGACTCCGCTACGGGCAATGACTCCGCTACGGGCAATGACTCCGCTACGGGCAATGACTCCGCTACGGGCAATGACTCCGCTACGGGCAATGACTCCGCCACGGGCAATGACTCCGCCACGGGCAACGGCACCGCAACCGACGACGGGAACGCCGGGGACGCCGCAGCCGAGGCCCTGGACGACGACGCCGTGGCCGAAGAGTGGGCCGAGGAGGATGCGGCGGACGGCTGGAACGAGGATGCGACCGCCGAGGACTGGGACGAGGAGGACGCGGCGGACGGTTGGGATGAGGACGTCTCAGGGGACAATTGGGATGAGGATGCCGCAGCCGACGACTGGGATGAGGACACGACCGTCGAGGACTGGGACGAGGAGGTGAGCACCGGCTCGGACGGCGGCTCGAGCAGTAACGCCGATGCTGCCGCGGAAGCCGCTACCGGCGACGGCAGCACCACGGTCTAGGCGGAATCCGAGATAGCCACGCCGTACGACACCGACCGCGGCGACGATATCTGACATGCGGTTCGTGATCAGGGAGGGTGCGGGGCACCGTCGCGGCTCGCACCCTCCCTGATCATGCATAGCCGGGGCCACCGGTCGAGGCCGTGGGCCGCCTCCCGCTGCCGGATCGTCCGGAGGCCGGGCCCCAGTTCGCGCTCGGCCATCGGCCGGAACCCGCACCGTACGTAGTAGGGCGCGTTCCACGGCACGTGGGCGAACGTGGTCAGCGTCAACGCGGGCATGTCGAGGTCGGTCGCGCGACGGGCCGCATATTCGAGGAGCGAGCGCCCGATCCCGCGACGCGCACCGGACGGGTGGACCGACACCTGCTCGACGTGGAGACTGCCGTCGATCGGTTCGGCGATCAGGTAGGCGACCGGTACGTCCGCGTGATCGGCCGCGACCCAGGCCAGACCGGAGTCGCGGTAGCGAGCGAGTACCTCCAGCGGGAGGGGGTCGTCGTCGGCGATCTCCGGCATCCCGACGTCGCGGAAACAGGTCCCGGCGGCGCGCTCGATGTCCCGTAGCGCGGACAGCTCCTCGGTGCGGACGGCACGGATACGCATCGGTCAGTATCTCCACAAGACGCACGGGTCGGCGACCCCACGTGTCTGATGTCCCTGCCACAGATGACGTGAACCGGCCCCGGACCGTGCTCGACGGTGGTCCGGGGCCGGTTCGGCGTGGTGTCGGCGGTACCGGGCGACCGCGCGCGGGTCGGGGTCCTCCCGGTGTCCGGCGGTGCGGCTACGACGCGAGCGTCAACTCACGCGGCAGCCGTACCGTGACCGTCGTTCCCGCTCCGGGCTCCGACCGCAGCGTGACGTCGCCGTCGTGGTTGGCGACGATGTTGCGCACGATGGTGAGCCCCAGGCCGGTACCGGGGATCGACTCCGACACCGCGTTGGAGGCGCGGAAGAAGCGGCTGAACAGCCGGTCCTGCTCCTCGGCGGGGATGCCGATGCCGGTGTCGGAGACCGACAGCACGATGTCGTCGCCGTCCTCGCGTACCGACACCACGACCTCACCGCCGCTCGGCGTGAACTTCACGGCGTTGGACAGCAGGCTGTTGAGTACCCGGTCGATCTGCTCGGGATCCACGACCGCGATGAGCGGCTTGGCCGGGCAGTCGGTGTACACGGTGTGATCGGTCGTCGCGCCCATCGTGCGCACGACCCGCGTGACCAGTTCCGTCACGTCGGTCAGCTGGCGTTCGATCGTGAACGTACCGGTCTCGATCCGCGACAGCGTGAGCAGATCCTCGATCATTCTGCGTAGCCGGTTGGTGTTGCGTTCGACGATCTCCAGCATCTGCCGCTGCTCGTCGGTCAGCGGACCGGACGCCGGGTCGGCGAGCAACTCCACGAAGCCGCTGATGCTGGTCAGTGGCGTCCGCAGCTCGTGCGACACGGTCGACACGAAGGCGTCCTGCGTACGCTCCAGCTCCCGCTGCCGGGCATCGAGCTCCTGCTCCCGCTCGTACAGCCGGCTCTGCTGCACCCAGCGGGCCACGTCGGCGGCGACCCACCCGGCCGCCTCGACCTCGGCCGGCTGCCACGGGCGGCCGCCGGCACACCGGACGAGGGTGATGGCGCCGTCGGGCTGCGAACCGGTGCCGAACGGTACGGTCAGCGCGCTCACGGCGCCGGCCGCGAGCAGTTCGTCGCGCTCCCGCTTCGGTGCGCCGTTGGGCTGGGTACGTACGTCGCCGCTGCACCACACGTCACCGCGGGCGAGCCGGTCGGACAGCCAGGACACCGGCTGCGCGGCGAGCGGACGCGCCCCGCCCCGCTCGTCGGCCGCCCAGGAGGCGGTGCGCTGCCGCTCGCCGTCGGCGCCGGCCAGCCGGACGACGGCCAGGTCGGCCTGGAACTCCGGGCCCAGTACGTGGGCCGCGGCGTCCAGCACGGCGTCCACCGACACGTGGTCGCGTACCCGCAGGCCGGCCTCCCGCATCCGGGTGTGCGCCTGGTTCTGCTTCTTCTCCTCGCGCAGCATGCGGGTCACCCGCCGGGCGGTCCGGACGGCGACCAGCATCGCGGCGAGGATCCCGAACGCGGCGGTACCCAGCAGCGCGGCGGCGGCGACGACCTGGGTCTTGCGGGTCTGCTGTTGCAACAGATCGTCCCGGTGGGACAGGGCGCGGTCGAGGTGGGCGTTGCCGGACAGGAACTGGTCGAACACCGGGCCGCCCTGGTGGGCGAAGCACACGTCCTCGTCGCTGCCCGGCTCCACCTCGCGCTGCCGGCTGGCGATGTCGAACCAGGCAGCGGCCCGGTCGAGCTGCGACGACACCACGGTCCGGTCCTTCGGCGGCGCCACCCGGCGCAGGCTTGCCGCCGCGAACTCGTACTCGCGCCTGGCGTCCTGGTACGCGTCTTCGAACCCGGGCTCCCCGGAGAGCAGGTAGCTGCAGATGCCGCGCTGGGCTTCCATGAGGGTCAGGTACACGCGGCCGTTGGCCTGCCGCTCCGGCAGCACCTGGCCGGCCAGCGCGTTCACCGATCGGTACTGCTGCCACGCCGCGTAGGAGGCCACCGTGCCGGTGACGAGGAGGACGCCGATGACGATGGCGAAGGCGCGGTACAACTGCCGCGCGATGGTGATGGCTCGACTCATGATGCACGCCTTTCGCCCGACCCGGTACGGGTCATGTCGCCCCACACATGTCTGGTGCCGATGAGCGCCGACCCCGTCCCGTGAGCCCGTCGTCGCTGGCGTACCGGCCGGCAGGCGTCGGGTGTACCGAGGTCTGATGGTTTTCGGGTCCGGCGTCGCCGGTGGCGACGGCGCGCCGGACGTGGCGGTCGGGAGTGGCGGGGCTGACCCGCCGTACGTCCCGGCCGCCTCGCATCGTCCACACGACAGTGGTCGCCGCGCCGGGGACGGTGGTCGTGGCGGCGGGGACGAGCGGTGTGGTGGCGGTGGTATCCGCCACCGTCACGCCCGAGCCCGTGCCGGTACCGCTTCGGCGTGGCCGGCGCCCGGCGCCGCCGGGGCGCGGTTGACGGGGACTTGAACGTGTCCGGCCGGGCCGCGCGTGAAAGCGACGAGATGGCGGAGGTCCGGATCGTCACCTGCGATCAGACTCGCTGTCATGTCTCCCCCTGTCGGTCCCGAGCAGCCACCCGGTACCGGCGGCCGGCTCAGCCCCCGGCGCGGCGGCGGCTTACCTCCAAGATAATGCCTATTGACCCGTATTTGTCGGATCTGACGCACCGGTGCCAACGGCATAACGCATCGGGCGCCGTCTGGATGCGGGGGAGCATGGAGGGCGCCGCCGGGCAGGGACTCAGGTCTCCTACCCGGCGACGCCAGTCTGGGTGGCCGTCCTCCCGGCGGCTTGTCGCCGCTGCCGGATCGGCCGTCGTCGTCGGCTCCGCGGCCGGACGGGGTCGGCCTGGAGGCTCACCGTGGTGGACCTCGTGGCCCGCTGCGGCCGGCCTGGTGGCTGGTCGCTGTGGGCCTGGTGGTCGGTCGTCCGGAGGCTGGGCGGCCGGGCCGTTCGCGGGTCGGACTGGCAATCAGGGTGCGCCGCGACCGGAGCGGAGCCGGTACGGCAGGGGTGCAGGCCGGTTTCCGTTCACCGGTGCGTCAGCGTTACCGGTCGGGAGACGGCAGCGGGAATCGATCGCGTGCCGGGTGGGAGACGGCACCGGGGCACCGGACGCGTGTCCACCGACCGCCGTTTTCCGGCGCCGAACGGCCGGCAACCGGGCTACCCCTCAATGCCAACCTTTACGAACTTCCACTGAACATTCGGGCCCGTACCGTCGTAAAGGTAAGCGCGGAGGTCTTGCTTCGCTGCCACCCACCGTACGAGGCGAGGAGACGGTAACGATGGCCCAGACCCTGATGGTGTCGGCGGCGGCGGCCGAGTCGACCGGATCGACCGAGTGGTGTGACCGGTGTGGCGCTGCCGCCAAGCTCGGCCTGGTCCTCGCGACCGGCGGTGAGCTCACCTTCTGCGGCCACCATGCCAACACGTACGCCGACGCGATCCTCGCCCATGCCGAAAGCGTGTTCCTCGAGTCCGGCTTCCATTGGCGTGGCGCGACCTACGAGGGTGCGCACCGCGCCGGCTTGTGATCACCGCGATCTCAGTCTGGGCGCCATGAGGTCTGGGCGCCATGACGTCTGGGCGCCATGAGGTCCGGGCATCATGAACAGGTGCGCTTTGCTGACCTCGCCGCCACGTCGGCAGCGGTGACCGGGACGTCGGGTCGTCGCGCCAAGATCGAGCTACTGGCCGACGCGCTGCGCCGGCTCGCCGACGGCACCACCACTCCCGGGCCGGGTGCCGCCACGGCGCCGGCCACCCTCGCGGCCGGTGCCGCCGGACTGGATTCCACGCCGCCGGATGCCGCCGCGCGGATCGAGGCCGGTGCCGCCTACCTCGCCGGCGAGCTACGCCAGCGCCAGACCGGCGTGGGGTGGGCGACCCTGCGTGAGCTGCCCCCTCCCGCGCCGGTCGCCACCCTCACCGTCGCGCAGGTCGACGCCGCGCTGCAACGGCTGTCCGAGACCGCCGGCCCCGGCTCGCAGGCCGAGCGGCGCCGTCTCGTACACGCCCTGTTCTCCGCCGCAACCGCCGACGAGCAGCGGGTACTCGTCGGTCTGCTCACCGGTGAGCTGCGCCAGGGCGCTCAGGCCGGACTGCTCGCCGACGCGGTCGCCAGGGCCGCCGGGGTGGACGTCGCCGAGGTCCGCCGGGCCCTCCTGCTGGCCGGTGACCTCAAGGCGGTCGCCGCCGCGGCGCTCACCGGCGGGCCGGGCGCGCTGGCGAAGTTCCACCTCGCGGTCGGGCGCCCGCTCGCGCCGATGCTCGCCCAGAGTGCACCGTCGGTGGCCGAGGCGATCGCCGCCACCGGGGCGCCGGCCGCCGCCGACGTCAAGCTCGACGGGGTACGCGTCCAGGTGCACCGGGACGGCTCCGACGTGGCCGTCTTCAGCCGCAGCCTCGACGATCTCACCGCCCGACTGCCCGGCGTCGTGGCGGCGGTACGGGCCCTGCCCGCCCACACGCTCGTCCTCGACGGCGAGGCGCTGGGGCTCGACGCCGCCGGCCGGCCGCTGCCGTTCCAGGAGACGTCCGGCCGGGCCGCCCGCCGTAAGGAGCCCGCCGACCTCCGGCCGTTCTTCTTCGACCTGCTCCACCTGGACGGCGCCGACCTGCTCGACGTACCCGCCCGCGACCGGTGGGCCGCGCTCGCCGGGGCGGTACCCGGGGAACTGCTGGTGACCCGGACCGAGGTCACCGACGCCGGTGCGGCGGAGCGGGCGTTCGCCGCGGCCGTCGACGCCGGGCAGGAAGGCCTCGTGATCAAGTCGCTGGACGCGCCGTACGACGTGGGGCGCCGTGGCGCGGCCTGGGTCAAGGTCAAGCCGCGGCACACCCTCGACCTGGTGGTCCTGGCCGCCGAGTGGGGGCACGGCCGGCGCCGCGGTTGGCTGTCCAACCTCCATCTTGGCGCCCGCGACCCGGCCACGGGCGGCTTCGTCATGCTCGGGAAGACCTTCAAGGGGCTCACCGACGAGATGCTGCGCTGGCAGACCGGGCGGCTGCGGTCGCTGGCCGTCTCGGAGGGGGAGTGGGTCGTCACGGTACGGCCGGAGCTGGTGGTGGAGATCGCCTTCGACGGGGTGCAGACCTCGCCGCGCTACCCGGGCGGGGTGGCGCTGCGCTTCGCGCGGGTCCTGCGGTACCGCGAGGACAAGACCGCCGCCGAGGCGGACACCATCGAGGCGGTCCGGGCGATCCACACCGGCCGGTCAGCTGGCGGCGAGTGAACGGGCCAGCTCGATCTCGGCGGGGTCCGTCACCAGCGTCTCGTGGTGGATCCCGGCGCCGCTGATCCGTACCACCGTCGGGCCGTCCTCGACCGTCTCCCTGGCCAGCAGGAACAGCAGGCTGGCCACGGGTACCACGAAGAAGCCGACCACCGCGCAGAACACCGCCCAGGTGGGGGTGCGTACCACCCGGCCCCGGGCGACCTCGACGGTCGCGACGGCGAGCGTGAGCGCGCCGGCCGGGGTGCGGACCACGGTGGCGGTCACGTCGACGTCACCGATGCGGGCGAGGACCTCCGCACTCCCATCGGGACCGGGCGCACCGGACGCGGAGCCGGCGGAGGCCGACCCGGTGGAGGTGGCAGTGGAGCCCGGGCCGCCCGCGGCGGCGGACCCCGGCCCGGAGCCGGTGGGCGGGGCCGCCGCGGCCGCCGGCGGGTACGACAGGGCCGAGTAGACGCCTGACGGGTAGGGGTCGGGGTCGATCGTCCGCCGGACGGGTTTGCCGCCGTCGATGCCGTCGTTCATACGGGGACAGTAGCCGCACGGTCGGGGTCGGTGGTGGTGTCGGCGTGCGCCTCCCGGTGGGCCAGGTACCCGTACCCGAAGAGGGTCAGCGCCGCGAACGCCCACCACTGCACCACGTACCCGGCGTTCATCCAGGCGTTCTCGTGGTCGGCCGGCACCGGCGTGAAGCGGCTGTCCGCCGTCGGCGTCTGCTCGTCGAGCATCACGTACCCGCCGTAGACCGGGTACGGCAGGCCCAGCGTCGCCGGGGAGACGCGCCGGACGGTGTGCCGTACCGGCTTGTCCGCGCCGCTCTCCGGCCGGCGGATCGGGCCGACCACGGTGACCTCGTCGCTCGGCGCCGGCGGCACGTCCGGCATGGCCAGGGCGTCACCACCGGTCGGGGGTGGCAGCCAGCCGCGGTCGACGAGCACCGCCGAGCCGTCGGCGAGCAGCAGGGGAGTGAGCACCTCGAACCCCACCGAGCCGTCGACGGTGCGCCCGCGCGCCAGGATCTCGTGGCCGGGGTCGTACCGTCCGGTCACCTCCACCCGCTTCCACTCGGCGGTGGCCGGGAGTGGGGGGCCGACGCGCGCGCCGGTGCCGGCCGGTGCGGTGAGCACGCTCGTGATCGGTACGGCGGGGCCGCTGCCACCGGCGTCGATGCGCGCGTTGATCGCGGAGCGCTCGTGGTAGCGGTGCAGTTGCCAGTTACCGAGGCCGGCCATCACCGCGGCGAGGATCAACGCGAGCGCGGCCAGCCCCAACCAGCGGGGGGTGGCGAGGAACCGGTACACGCCACAACGCTACCGGCTTGTCCGCCACTCCCGGCCGGCCCGCACCCGGTATCGTCTGCCATCGGCCGCTGCGGTCGATGGCTCGCAGCACTGACGTCGCACGGGAGGAGTCCCGCGATGAGCGCCGCCTCGTACTGGCCGGTGACCGCACGCCGGTTCCCGTCACTGACCGCACGCCGGTTCCCGCCGCTGACCGTGGTCACGCCCCGCCTGCACGTGCGCCCGCTGGCCGCCGCCGACGCCAATCACGTGGCGGAGATCTTCGCCGACCGGCAGACCCGGCGCTGGCTGCCCTTCCCGACCGGCGACGGGCCGGTCGACGGGCGGGCCTGGTGCACCGAGATCGTCGCCGAGGTCCGCGACCACGGCGACGGCGACCACTACGCGGTGGTACGGCGCGAGGACGACCGGATCGTGGGCTGCCTGTGGCTGCGGCGTACCGACTGGACGGCCCGCTCGACCGAGGTGTCGTACGCGGTGGCGGCCGAGGCGCGCGGGTTCGGCGTGGCCGCCGAGGCGGTCGACGCGCTCACGGTCGCCCTGATCCTCGAGCACGGCTTCCAGCGCGTCGAGATGCGGGTGGCCCCGGGCAACGTGGCGTCGCGGCGGGTGGCCGAGAAGGCCGGTTTCACGTACGAGGGGCTGCTGCGCAACGCCGGGCACGTCGATGGCGAGCGGGTCGACGTCGAGGTCTGGTCGCTCGTCGCCGCCGATCTCCGCTGACCGTCAGGAGCGCTTCGAGGGGGTCACCCGCGGGGTCGGGGTGGGGCGTGTGGTCGCGCTCGGGCGGGTGGACGTGCCGTCCCGGTCGCCGTCGCCGAGCCTGCCGTCCTTGCCGTACGCCGTCGTCACCGCCGGTGGCGTGAAGTCCCGTACCGGGCCGTTGGCCAGGGCGTCGCGCAGCGTCTCGGCGGCTGACCGGATCGGTTTGTCGTGGTTGGCGGTGCCCACGGCGTGCAACGGGTTGTCCGGGTCGGCGATGAAGCTCGCCACCGACAGCGCCGGTGAGATCCCGACGAACCAGGCCGCCTGGTTGTTGTCGGTCGTCCCGGTCTTGCCCGCGACCGGTCGTTTGACCAGCGGGTACACCGCCGGTGCGGTGGACCAGCCCCCGCAGTCGCCGGTCCGGCTGCGGTAGCCGGTGGTGCAGCGGGCGGCGTCCACGGCGGCGCGGGCCACCTCCGGCCGCAGGACCTGCTGGCAGCGCGGCGCCGCGACCTCGACCGGCTTGTCGCCGGCCCGCGCGCTGACCGTGGTGACCGGCGCGCCGTCGGGCCCGGTGATGCTGACGACCGGCAGCGGCTCGCAGTACGTGCCGTCGGCGGCGATCGTGGCGTACGCGTTGGCCATCTCCAGCGGCGTGGTGTCGGCCACGCCGAGCGTGAACGCCCCCCAGTCGGCCGCCTTCCCCGGCGACGCCTGCTGCTTGTCGACGTCGGTACGCCAGCGCAGGCCCAGCCGCTCGGCCATGGCGACCGCCCGGTCGGCGCCGACCCGCTGCTCCAGTTGGACGAAGTACGTGTTGACCGACTTGCCGAACGCCGACCACATGGTCTGCGCCCCGGTCATCTGGGCGCTGGCGTTCGACGGGCACCACCGGTTGCCGCACGAGGCCGGCTCACCGGGAGCGCTCGGGTAGGACGACCGGTACCGCTGCGGCGAGTAGATCGACGTGTCCAGCGGCAGGTTCTGGTCGAGCGCGGCCAGCATGGTGAACAGTTTGAACGTCGAGCCGGCCTGGAAGCCGGGCAGATCACCGCCGCCGAGCAGCGGGTTGACCGTGTTCGGGTAGCTGCCGACGGTGCCGCCTGCGCGACCGTTGCGGTCGAGCTGCCGGCCGTTGTGCGAGGAGTCGACCGAGTACACCCGGTTGACCGCCATCGCCCTGACCCGGCCGGTACCCGGCTCGATGGCCACGAGGCCGTGGGCGAACGGGCTGCCGACCGCCTCCTTGGCGGTGACGTGCTGCTCGGCGTTCGCCTGGAGGCCCGTGTCGAGCGAGGTGACGATCGTGTACCCGCCGCGGCGCAGCCGGCTCAGGCGCTCCTGCGGGGTCGCCCCGAACGCCGGCTGCTCGGTCCACCACGTCTTGAACAGGTCGCAGAAGAAACCCCAGTCGTTCTGCGCCGCCGCCGCGCAGTCGCTCGGCGGCTCCGACAGGCGCAGCGCGATCGGCTGCGCCTTGGCCTGGTCGGCCACCGGCCGGGCCACGTGGTGCAGGTCGACCATCCGGTCGAGGATGTAGTTGCGGCGGTCGGTGGCGGCGGTCTGGTCGCCGGCCGGGTCGTACGACGACGGCGCCTGGACCAGGCCGGCCAGCATCGCGGCCTCCGGCAGGGTCAGGTCGGCGGGGCTCGTGGAGAAGTACACCTGCGCGGCGGCGGTGATCCCGTACGCCTGGTGGCCGAAGTACACGACGTTGAGGTAGCGCTCGAGGATCTCGGCCTTGCCCAGCTGCCGCTCGACGGCGACGGCCAGCTGCATCTCGCGGATCTTGCGGGCATTGGTCTGCTCGGTGGCCGCGCGGACCTCCTCCGGCGTGCGGGCCGAGTCGCGCAGCACGTTGCGCACGTACTGCATGGTCAGCGTCGACGCGCCCTGGGTTACCTCGCCGGAGCGGCGGTTGGCGACGAACGCGCGGATGACGCCCTTGGCGTCGACGCCGCCGTGGTCGTAGAACCGGGCGTCCTCGGCCGCGGTGATGGCCTGCGCGACGATGGGCGAGATGCGGGACAGCGGAGTGTACGTCCGGTTCTCGTCGTAGAACTGGCTGATCAACGTGGTGCCGTCGGACGCGTACACCCTGCTGGTGAGCGCCGGTGCGGTGTCCGGGAGGCTGGCGGCTTGGCGGTCGATCTCGTCGATGCTGGCCTTGAGGGTCAGGCCGGCCAGCGCGGCAAGGGGGAACGACAGCGCCGCCACCGCGATCCCCATGGCCAGGCCCGTGCGAACGAGGACGGCGACCCGGCCGATCAGCCCGAGGGGGTACTCGTTCTCGCCATTCACGTTCATAAGATAGGACAGACGGTACGCGTACCTGAGGGAATCTTCACGTCCGCCTACGGTCGTGTGAACCGCGCCGGGCGGGCAAGATTCTCACCATGCGCACGTCCGGCCCGCCCGCGCCCCCGTCCGGTGATCCGGCCGGCCTCCGTTTCCATGGTGACGGGGAAGCCGCGCTGCGCTTCCATGGTGACGGGGAAGCCGCGCTGCGCTTCCATGGTGACGGGGAAGCCGCGCTGCGCTTCCATGGTGACGGGGAAGCCGCGCTGCGCTTCCATGGTGACGGGGAAGCCGCGCTGCGCTTCCACGGCGACGAGGAACTGGCCACCGGGCTGGTCGACCTGGCGGTCAACGTACGGGCCGACCCGATGCCGGACTGGCTGGCGCGGCCCGTCGCGGCCAGCCTCGCCGACCTGGCCCGGTACCCCGACCCCGGCCCGGCCCGGGAAGCCGTCGCCGCCCGCCACCGGCGTCCACCGGGCGAGGTCCTGCTCACCGCCGGCGCCGCGCAGGCGTTCAGCCTGCTCGCCCAGGCCCTGCGGCCGGTGCGCGCGGTCGTGGTGCACCCGCAGTTCACCGAGCCGGAGGCCGCGCTGCGCGCCGCCGGCCACGCCGTCGACCGGGTGTTCCTGTCCGGCGACTTCCGCCTCGACGCGGGTCTCGTGCCCGCCGACGCCGACCTGGTCGTCCTCGGCAACCCGACGAACCCGACGTCGGTCCTGCACGGCGCGGAGACCGTCGCGGCGCTGGCCCGGCCCGGCCGGGTGCTCGTCGTCGACGAGGCGTTCGCCGACACCGTGCCCGGCGAGCCGGAGTCCCTGTCGCGCCGCCGCGACCTGCCCGGCCTGGTCGTGATCCGCAGCTTCACCAAGACCTGGGGTCTGGCCGGGCTGCGGGTGGGGTACCTGCTGGCCGACGCCGCGCTCGTCGACCGGCTGGCGGCCGTCGCGCCGCTGTGGCCGGTGTCCACGCCGGCCCTGGCCGCCGCCGTCGCCTGCGCCTCACCGACCGCCGTCGCCGCCGAGCACGCCATCGCCCGCCGTCTCGGGGCTGACCGGGCGCACCTGCTCGACCGGCTCGCCGCTGTTCCCGGCGTCCGGATCGCCGGGGCGCCCGCCAGTTCGTTCGTGCTGCTCCGGGTCCCGAACGGCTCCGCCGTACGCGACCGGCTGCGGGCCCGCGGGTACGCGGTGCGCCGCGGTGACACCTTCCCCGGCCTGGGGCCGGACTGGCTGCGCCTGGCCGTCCGGGACACCGCCACCACCGACGCCTTCGTCGCCGTCCTCGCCGAGGTGCTGGCGACCGGCTGAGCCCGCTACCTGGCTGAGCCGCCGCCTGGCTGAGCCGCCACCTGGCTCTGAGCCGCTACCCGGCTGAGCCGCCACCTGACAGGGGGAGCACCGCCATGACCGACGACCTGCTCGACCGTACGATCGCGGCCGTCGTGCCGGCCGACGCCGCTGCCGCCCGGGCCGCGACCGAGCGGCAGGCCCGGCTGACCAAGCCGGCCGGCTCCCTCGGCGAGCTGGAGGGGCTCGCGGTGCGGCTGGCCGGCCTCGCGGGTACCTGCCCGCCGCCCTTGCCCACCCCCGGCGCCGTCGCCGTGTTCGCCGGTGACCACGGCGTACACGCGCAGGGCGTCACCCCGTGGCCGCAGGAGGTCACCGCCCAGATGGTGGCGAACTTCCTGGCCGGCGGCGCGGTGGTCAACGCGTTCGCGCGGCAGGCCGGGGTGTCCGTGACCGTGGTGGACGTGGGCGTCGCGGCCCGGCTCGAACCGGCCGACGGGCTGCTGGTCCGCAAGGTAGGCGCCGGTACCCGCGACCTCGCCGTGGAGCCGGCGATGACCCGCGAGGAGGCCCGCCGGGCGCTCACGGCGGGGATCGGGGTCGCGCACGACCTGATCGACGACGGGGCGAAGATCCTGCTCACCGGCGACATGGGGATCGCCAACACCACGCCGGCCGCCGCGCTGGTCGCCGTGTTCACCGGCGTCGACCCCGCCGACGTCACCGGCCGGGGCACCGGCGTGGACGACGACACGTACGCGCGCAAGGTGGACGTGGTCCGGCAGGCCCTGGCCCGGCACCGGGTCGGCGCCGACGACCCGGTCGGTGCGCTCGCCGCCGTCGGCGGGTTCGAGCACGCCGCCCTCGCCGGGTACGTCCTCGGTGCGGCGGCCCGCCGGGTACCGGTGCTGCTCGACGGGGTCATCGCGGCCTCGGCGGCGCTGGTGGCGGCGGCGCTGGCGCCCGACGCGGTGGCGGCGATGGTGGCCGGGCACCGATCGGTGGAGCCGGGCGCTACGGTGGCCCTGGCCCACCTGGGCCTGAACCCGCTGATCGACCTCGGGCTGCGGCTCGGCGAGGGTACCGGTGCGGTGCTCGCGCTGCCGATCGTGGCCAGCGCGGTGCGGGTGCTGCACGAGGTGGCCACGTTCGACTCGGCCGGCGTGTCGTCCAAGTCGGCGATCTTGGACACGTAGGCCGGCTACCGGGCGGTCCAGGCGTCCAGGATCTCGAAGGAAGTAGGGGGCAAGTGAGCGAGCTGTACCCGATCGGGCTGCGCCTGGAGGGGCTGCCGGTCCTCGTCGTGGGCGGCGGGGCGGTGGCGACCCGACGGGTCCCGGCGTTGCTGGCGGCCGGTGCCGAGGTGGTCCTGGTCGCGCCGCACCTCACCCCGGCCCTGCACGACCTCGCCACCGCCGGCCGGCTGCGGTGGCTGCCGCGCCGGTTCGAGGCGGGCGACGTGGACGGCGTCTGGCTGGTCCACGTCGCCGTCGACGACCCGGCCGCCGCCACGGCGGTCAGCGACGCGGCGCGCGAGCGGCGGGTGTTCTGCGTACGCGCCGACGACCGCCACGCGGCGACGGCCTGGACCCCGGCGGTGACGCGGCACGGCCCGGTGACCGTGGCGGTCCTCGGGGGCGGCGACCCGCGCCGGGCGATGGCCGTCCGGGACGGCATCCGCAGAGGTCTGGGAGACGGCACGCTCGACCCCGCGCCGCACGCCCCGGGCGGCGGGGCGGTGGTGCTCGTCGGCTCCGGCCCCGGCGACCCCGAGCTGATCACGGTCCGCGGCCGGCGCCTGCTGGCCGCCGCCGAGGTCGTGGTGGCCGACCGGCTGGTACCCGGGCTGCTCCTGGACGAGCTGCGCCCCGAGGTGGAGCTGGTCGACGCGTCGAAGATCCCGTACGGGCCGTCGCGTACCCAGGACGAGATCAACCGGATCCTGGTCGAGCGGGCCAAGGAGGGGAAGTTCGTCGTCCGGCTCAAGGGCGGTGACCCGTACCTGTTCGGCCGGGGCGGCGAGGAGCTGATCGCCTGCGCGCAGGCCGGCATCCCGGTGACGGTGGTCCCCGGCGTCACCAGCGCGCTGGCCGTACCGGCCGCGGCCGGCATCCCGGTGACCCACCGCGGGGTCGCCCACGAGCTGGTGGTCGTCTCCGGCCACGTCGCGCCGGACCACCCTCACTCGCTGGTCGACTGGCCGGCCCTGGCCCGCCTGCGCGGCACCACGTGCATCCTGATGGGGCTGAAGAACCTGCCGGCGATCACCGCCACGTTGTTGCGCCACGGCAAGCCGGCGGACACCCCGGCCGCCGTGGTGCAGGAGGGTACGACCGGGGCGCAGCGGGTGGTACGGGGACGCCTGGACACGATCGCCGAGCGGGCGGCCGAGGCGGCGCTACGGCCCCCGGCGATCGTGGTTCTCGGCGACGTGGTCGGTGTTCTTGGCGATCTTGGACACGGGGACCGGCCGTAGCCGGCCCGAGTGTCCAAGATCGCCGGAACTCAGCGTGTGGCGTCGAGCAGCAGCGCGCAGCGGATCAGGCCGAGGTGGCTGTACGCCTGCGGGTGGTTGCCCAGGCCGCGCTCGGCCTCCGGGTCGTACTGCTCGGGCAGCAGCCCGGTCGGCCCGGCACAGTCGAGCATCTGCTCGAACAGCTCCTCGGCCTCGGTACGGCGGCCGGTGCGCAGGTACGCCTCGATCAGCCAGGCCGTGCAGATGTGGAAGCCGCCCTCCCGGCCGGGTAGCCCGTCGTCCCACAGGTACCGGTAGACCGTCGCGCCGCTGCGCAGTTCCGCCTCGATGGCGAGGACGGTCTTGAGGAACCGGGGGTCGTCGTCGGTGAGCAGCCCGGACAGGCCGATCCACAGCGACGAGGCGTCCAGGTCCCGGTCGCCGTAGGCCACCGTGTACGCGCCGACCTCGTCGTGCCAGCCGTGGGTGAGCACGTTCTGGGCGATCGTGTCGCGCAGTACCCGCCACTCCGGCCTGATCGGCATGCCGTGCTTCTCGCCGAGGTGGATCGCCCGGTCGACGGTCAGCCAGCACATGACCTTGGAGTACACGTGGTGGCGCGGGGGCAGCCGGGCCTCCCACAGGCCGTGGTCGGGCTCGTGCCAACGCCGCTCGACCGCCTCCACCATGGCGCCCATGACGGCCACGTCGTTGGGGGTCAGGCCGCGATGGTCGACGACGGCCGCGATCAGGTCGGCGACCGGCCCGAACACGTCGAGCTGGACCTGCCGGTTGGCGGCGTTGCCGACGCGTACCGGCCGGGAGCCGGCGTAGCCGGGCAGGGTGTCGATGACCGCCTCGGCGCCCAGTTCGTTGCCGTCCACGGCGTACAGCGGGTGCAGCCGCTCCGGATGGCCACCGGTCGACTCGATCACCCGCATGGTCCAGGACAGGAAGCGGTCGGCCTCCTCGATCGAGCCGAGGTCGACCAGCGCCCGCGCGGTCATCGCCGCGTCGCGCAGCCAGCAGTACCGGTAGTCCCAGTTGCGCACGCCGCCGATCTCCTCCGGCAGCGCCGCCGTCGCCGCCGCCAGGATCGCCCCGGACGACTCGTGGCACAGCCCGCGCAGGGTCAGCGCGCTGCGCAGCACCGCGTCGCGGGCCCGGACCGGCAGCCGCAGCGAGGTGGCCCAGTCCTGGGAGCGCTGCTCGGCGATGGCCCGGCGCTTGTCCGCGTCGAGTGGGTGCGCTTCGACGTCGCTGGTACCCATCCGCAGCTCCAGGACGGCCTGGCCGCCCATCGCGGACAGGTCGACCACCGCCCGGGCGGCCTCGTTACCGCCGTCGCTGACGATGTCCCACTCCACGCCGGGGGAGTGCAGCGCGATCGGCTCGTTGGAGCCGAGGACCAGCAGCCCGTCGCCGAGCGGCTGCAACCGGATCGGCAGCTGGCCGAACTCCGGCCGCGGCGCGAACTCGACCTTGGCGCGGGCGGTACCGGTCAGCACCCGTACCAGCGCGGTGCCCTGGTTGTCGGAGACGTGGAAGGCGCGGGTGGCGCCCTCGTACTCGCCGCCCGCCGGGTGGGTGTCCAGCCAGTCGGTGATGGTCAGTCCGGACCAGCGGGTCTCGACGGTCATCGTGCCGGGCAGGTACCGCTGGCCCAGGGGCAGCCCGCCGCGTTCCAGCGTGACGGTGAAGTGCCCGGCGGTCGGCCCGCCGAGCAGGTCGGCGAAGAGCGCGGAGGAGTCCGGCCGGGGGTGGCACAGCCAGCTCACCCGGGCGTCCGGGGTGACCAGGGCGACGGTGCGGCCGTTGGACAGCATCGAGTGCCGCTCGATCGGTACCGCCCGCTCGCCGAACAGCCACTGCCGGCGGTAGTGCAGCAGCAGGCCCAGCAGCCGGACCGCGTCGACCGGCCCGGACACCCGGTAGTGTGCCCGGGTCTCCCCGGGGCCGATCTTGATGCCCAGGTCGGGGCCGTGCAGCTGGGCGAACGCGTTCTCGTCGGTGACGTCGTCGCCGCAGAAGACCACCGCGCTGGCCGACAGCTGGGTGCGCAGCGCGTCGATCGCCAGGCCCTTGTTGGTGGTGATCACCGACAGCTCGATGACCTCCTTGCCCTGGGTCACGTTGACCCCGGGCCAGGTGGCCGGTCCGGTGCGGATCGACTCCAGGACCAGCCGGGCGACCTCGGGCTCGGCCGAGCGGAAGTGCACGGCCACGCTGGCCGGCTTGACCTCCAGCCGGACCCCGGGCCGGCGGCGGACCAGCCCGGACAGCGTCTCGACCAGTTCGCCGCGCAGCTGCTGGAGGTCCGGGGCGAGCGCGTCGACGAAGCCGACGTCGAACTCGGAGCCGTGGCTGCCGACGAGGTGGACCTCGCTGGGCAGGCGGGACAGTGCGGCCAGGTCGCGCAGCGCCCGCCCGGAGATCACCGCGACCGTGGTCTGCGGCAGGGCGGCCAGCGCCCGCAGCGCCGCCACCGCCTCCGGCAGCGGTACCGCGCGGGTCGGGTCCTCCACGATCGGCGCCAGCGTGCCGTCGTAGTCGCAGGCGACCAGGAGGGTGGGCACCCGGGCGACCCGCGCGCAGGCGGCGCGCAGCCCGGCGTCCAGGGCCTCGACCGCACCCGCGGTCAGGTCCGCGGGTGCGGCGGGTAGTTTGCCGGCTGCCGGGGCGGCGCCGTCGCCGTCGGTGGGAGCATTCATGTCATCGTGTCCAGTACGCCGAGGGAGGTCAGGAACGATCGAGCCCACGCCGTTACATCGTGGGTCCGTAGGTGGCGCCGCATCGCCCGCATCCGCCTGTTGGCCTCAACCGGGTCGACGTTGATGGCGCGCACCAGCGTGTCCTTGAGCCCGTCTAGGTCGTGTGGGTTGACCAGAAACGCCTGGCGCAGCTCGGCGGACGCGCCGGCGAACTCGGAGAGTACCAACGCTCCGCCGAGATCGGCTCGTGCAGCCACGTACTCCTTTGCCACCAGGTTCATTCCGTCACGTAGTGGCGTCACCATCATGACATCGGCAGCGCAGTAGAGCGCGGCCAACTCGCTGCGGCTGTACGACTGGTGCAGGTAATGGACCGCCGGGACGCCGACCCGGCCGTAGTCGCCGTTTATCCGGCCCACCTCACGCTCGACCTTGACCCGCAGCGCCTGGTAGTGCTCGACGCGCTCCCGGCTGGGCGTGGCGACCTGCACCATCACCGCCTCGGGGACGGTCACCTTGCCCTCGGCGAGCAGCTCCTGGAACGCGGTGAGCCGCTGCTCGATCCCCTTGGTGTAGTCGAGCCGGTCGACGCCGAGCAGGATCGTCTTCGGGTCTCCCAGCTCGTGGCGGATCTCCGCGGCGCGCTGTCGGATATGCGGCATCGCGACCAGGTTCTCGAACTCGGCGACGTCGATGGAGATCGGGAACGCCCCGGCGCGCACGACGCGTCCGTCGATCTCGACGCTGTCGCCGCGCGGCCGCAGGCCCAGCAGGTGGCGGCTGAGCCGGAGGAAGTTCTGGGCGGCCAGTGGCTGCTGGAAGCCGACCAGGTCGGCGCCGAGCAGCCCGCGCAGCACCTCGATGCGGCGCGGCAACTGGACGAACAGCTCGATCGGCGGGAACGGGATGTGCAGGAAGAACCCGATCCGCAGGTCCGGGCGGCGCTCCCGGAGCATCGCGGGTACCAGTTGGAGCTGGTAGTCCTGCACCCAGACCACGGCGCCCTCGGCGGCCTCCTCGGCGGCGGCTTCGGCGAAGCGCTCGTTGACCCGCCGGTACGCGTCCCACCAGCGTCGCCGGTAGATCGGCGTCTCCACGGCGTCGTGGTAGAGCGGCCACAGGCTGGAGTTGCTGAATCCCTCGTAGTAGCGCGCGACCTCCTCTGCCGTCAACGACACCGGGTGCAGGCGCATGTCCTCCAGCTCGAACGGCTCCAGCGGCGGGTCGCCCGGCCCGGACGCCGCTCCGGTCCAGCCGATCCAGGTGCCGCGGTGCGAGGCGAGGACCGGTTGCAGCGCGGTGACCAGGCCGCCGGGGCTGCGCCGCCAGCGGCGCCCCTCCGGCGTGCTCACCTGGTCGACCGGCAGCCGGTTCGCGACCACCACGAAAGAGCTTCGGCCCACCGTTGATCCCCTCCCCACGGACGAGCCCACCTCGATCGAACAGCCTACTGAACTGGCCGATCTTCAACGGGTGCAGGTGCGTGTCCGTGGGACGAAATACCCGGGTGCCCGGCGAGGTTGGTACATACCGGGACCCGAGAAGCCGGGCCGCGGTACCACTGATCCAGGGTGATGTGCGCGGCGCGGCGCCCACCTGGAAAGATTGGGCGCGACGGCGGCCGGGCCAACCCGCGATCACCGCGCGGTACGTCCGCGGTAAACCACGATCTCTCGGAGGTAGGGCGCACTGTGGCCCAGTACATCTACGTGCTTGAGAAGGCGCGCAAGGCACACGGCGACAAGGTCGTGCTCGACAACGTGACGCTCAGCTTCCTGCCCGGGGCGAAGATCGGCGTGGTGGGCCCGAACGGTGCCGGTAAGTCCAGCCTGCTCCGGATCATGGCGGGCGAGGACACCCTGAGCAACGGCGAGGCCCGGCTGATGCCCGGTTACACCGTCGGCATGCTGTCCCAGGAGCCCAAGCTCGACGACTCGAAGACCGTGCTCGAGAACATCGAGATGGCGGTCGCCGACACCAAGGCGAAGCTGAACCGCTTCAACCAGATCGCCGAGCAGCTGGCCACCGACTACTCCGACGAGCTGATGGAGGAGATGGGCCGGCTGCAGGAGGAGCTCGACCACGCCGACGCGTGGGACATCGACTCCAAGCTGGAGCTGGCGATGGACGCCCTGCGCTGCCCGCCGCCGGACTCCCCGGTCAACGTGCTCTCCGGTGGTGAGCGCCGCCGGGTCGCGCTGTGCAAGCTGCTGCTGGAGCAGCCCGACCTGCTGCTGCTCGACGAGCCCACCAACCACCTCGACGCCGAGAGCGTGCTCTGGCTGGAGCAGCACCTGGCGAAGTACCCGGGCGCCGTCCTGGCGGTCACCCACGACCGGTACTTCCTCGACCACGTGGCCGAGTGGATCGCCGAGGTCGACCGGGGCCGGGTGCACGGCTACGAGGGCAACTACTCCACGTACCTGGAGAAGAAGGCGGCCCGGCTGGCCGTCGAGGGGCGCAAGGACGCCAAGATGAAGAAGCGCCTCGAGGACGAGCTGCAGTGGGTGCGCTCGAACGCGAAGGCGCGCCAGACCAAGTCCCGCGCCCGGCTCGATCGGTATGAGGAGATGGCCGCCGAGGCGGACAAGACCCGCAAGCTGGACTTCGAGGAGATCCAGATCCCGCCGGGCCCGCGCCTGGGCAACGTGGTCATCGAGGCCGACAAGCTCACGAAGGGGTTCGACGGCCGGACCCTCATCGACCACCTGTCGTTCTCGCTGCCGCGTAACGGCATCGTCGGCATCATCGGCCCGAACGGTGTCGGAAAGACGACTCTGTTCAAGACGCTGGTCGGGCTGGAGCAGCCGACCGACGGCCAGGTGCGCGTCGGCGAGACGGTGCAGGTCTCGTACGTCGACCAGAACCGGGCCGGCCTGGACCCCCGCAAGACGGTCTGGGAGGTCGTCTCCGACGGCCTTGACCACTTGATGGTCGGTAAGGTCGAGATGCCCTCGCGGGCCTACGTCGCGGCGTTCGGCTTCAAGGGGCCGGACCAGCAGAAGCCGTCCGGGGTGCTGTCCGGTGGCGAGCGCAACCGGCTCAACCTGGCGCTGACCCTCAAGCAGGGCGGCAACCTGCTGCTGCTCGACGAGCCCACGAACGACCTCGACGTCGAGACGCTGTCGTCGCTGGAGAACGCGCTGCTGGACTTCCCCGGCTGCGCCGTGGTCATCTCCCACGACCGGATGTTCCTCGACCGGGTCGCCACGCACATCCTGGCGTGGGAGGGCGACGACGAGAACCCGGCGAAGTGGTTCTGGTTCGAGGGCAACTTCGAGGCGTACGAGAAGAACAAGATCGACCGCCTCGGCGCCGACGCCGCCCGCCCGCACCGGGTCACCCACCGCAAGCTCACCCGTGACTGAGCGGGCCGCCACGGCACCGCTCGCGCGGGTGTGAGCGGTGCCGTGGCGGCGCGCGACGCTGGGTCAGCCGGCGGGCGGAAAGGGGCAGGGCAGATGCCGCGCTACACGTACCACTGCGCGCTCCGCTGGTCGGACATGGACGCGTACGGGCACGTCAACAACGCCCGCTTCCTCACGCTCTATGAGGAGGCGCGGGTGGCGATGATGTTCACCGGCGCCCGGGAGGCCGGCGTCACCTCGCTGGAGGGGGGCGTGGTCATCGCCCGGCACGAGATCGACTACCTGCGTCCGGTCGACTACGGAGCCGAGTCCGTCGGCGCGACGGAGCCGCGGCGCGTCCGCATCGACATGTGGCTGGAGGAGATCCGGCCCAGCCGGTTCGTGGTGGCCTACGAACTGTTCGACGACGGCGCGCTCGCGAGCCGGGCGCGTTCGGTGTGCGTACCGTTCGACCTCGCGGCCGGCCGCCCGAGACGGCTGTCGGACGCCGAGCGGGCGTACCTGACGCCGTGGCTTTCGCCGGCCGGCCCGGGACAGCCGGCGTGAGCGGCCGGGAGGCGGGCGTGCACCGGCTGGAGCCGGCGAGCGTCGCGGACACCGGTGCCTACCTCGCGCGCCTGGTCCGGCTGGACCCGGCGGCCCTGGTGCGGCTGCGGCCGGCCGGCGACGGCACGGTGGCGCTGTGGGCCCGGCTGCCGTTCGAGGTGCTGGTGACCCGCCAGGTGCGTGCCGGCCTGGCCGATGACGTGACGGTACGCGCGGCCGACCTGCTGCGCACGCTCGACGCGGGCGCCGACCGGCTGCCGCCGCGGTGCGATGCGCAATGGCGGTGGCCGCTGCCGCCGGCGGTCAGCCGGCTCGTGGAGCGGCTGCCCGCCACCGAAGTGCACCGGGTCGGCGCGGCGGCGGAGACGACGCTGCGCGCGGCCGTGGCCGGCGGGGTGCGCGGGCGTGCGGTGGGGGAGCGGGTCCTGCGGGACGCGCTGCTCGACCACGTACCGGTGGTGGTGCTCACCGACGACGGCACCCGGGTGGAGGTGCCGCAGCGCCTGGTGCAGGCCGTGGTCCGGATGGGGTTCGCGGGGCCGCCGGGAGCCGGCGGCGAGGTACAGGTGCGGGTGGCCGGTGGCTGGGTAGGCCTCGGGGGTGAGTTCGGCACCGGTTGGTACCGGTCGTCCCGAGGATTTGAGGTGCGGCCGGTTGGTGAGCGATCTGTTACGCCGGCGTGACGACAGGCGTAAATAAGCCCTGGATATGTGAGCGTAGAGAAAACATTGGGTAACGGATCGTTACAATCGATATATCCAAAAGGATGATAGGCGACCCCTCCGATCATCCGTCCCGACGCAGTTCGGGGCTGCCGAAACTCGTCCGAACGGGTACCGTCTTGGCTCGGGTCCCCCACGGTTGCGGGTATTGACAAAAACCGTGATGGATCCATAGGGGAGCGAGGCGCACGGGGAGCAGGGAGCACGGAATCGATGCCGTGGTGGCAGAAGCGTGCTGGACAGACCGACACGCGGACAGATGATTCGGCCGACGTCGGGACCGCGGGCAACACGGCCACGGCCGACCGGCCCGCAACCGTGACGACGGTGACGTTGGCGCGCGTTGCCGAGGCGCTCGACAAGCTGGATATCCGTTACCTCACCGACGGTAGCGGTACGCTCATCGCCCTCTGGGAGCGGCACGCGGTGCTGTTCGCGCTGGAGGGTCCGGACGACGAGATCCTGGTCATCCGGGCGCGGCCGCACATGACCGTCCCGCCGGACTGGGCGGACCGGTCCTACCGGGTAGTCAACGAGTGGAACCACAGCCGGCGCTTCTGCAAGGCGTACGTCGGCGACCCCACCGACCGCGGCCAACTGCCGATCTACGCGGAGATGCAGGTTCCGCTCGGCTCCGGAGCGCACGACGCCCTGCTCGTCGAGCTGGTCGACTGCGCCGCGGCGGTCGCGCTCGGCTTCGTGGACTGGCTGCACGACGAGGGCGCGCTTCTCTGACCGGCCGGTGAGCACCGGCCACCGTCGGCGGCGTGGGACGATGGGGTACGGCCGACGTCCTCGCCCGAGGTGTCGGCCTACGATGCAAGCGCCCGACTACCCATGAACGGACGACCGTGCCACCGACCGGTGCCCTCCTGCCCGGGGCGACACCCCCGGACAGCATCCGCAACTTCTGCATCATCGCCCACATCGACCACGGCAAGTCGACCCTTGCCGACCGGATGTTGCAGCTCACCGAGGTGGTCGATGCCCGGCAGATGCGCGCGCAGTACCTCGACCGCATGGACATCGAGCGGGAGCGCGGCATCACGATCAAGAGCCAGGCCGTGCGGATGCCGTGGCAGGTGCGCGAGGGTGAGCAGGCTGGCGAGACGGTCGTCCTGAACATGATCGACACGCCGGGGCACGTCGACTTCACGTACGAGGTGTCGCGGTCCCTGGCGGCCTGTGAGGGCGCCGTTCTGCTGGTCGACGCCGCCCAGGGCATCGAGGCGCAGACGCTGGCGAACCTGTACCTGGCGCTCGAGAACGACCTGCAGGTCATCCCGGTGCTCAACAAGATCGACCTGCCCGCGGCGCAGCCGGAGAAGTACGCCGAGGAGCTGGCGCACCTGATCGGCTGCGAGCCGAGCGACGTGCTGCGGGTCTCCGGCAAGACCGGTGAGGGCGTGGCCCACCTGCTCGACGAGATCGTCCGCAAGATCCCCGCGCCGAAGGGCGACGCGGACGCTCCGGCCCGCGCCATGATCTTCGACTCGGTCTACGACGTGTACCGCGGCGTCATCACCTACATCCGGGTGGTCGACGGGCGGATCGAGGCCCGGGACCGGATCCGGATGATGTCCACCGGCGCCGTCCACGAGCTGCTCGAGCTCGGCGTCATCTCGCCGGAGCCGGTCAAGGCCGCGGCGCTGGGCGTCGGCGAGGTGGGCTACCTCATCACCGGTGTGAAGGACGTCCGGCAGTCCCGGGTGGGTGACACGGTCACGATCAACGCCCGGCCGGCCGGCGAGCCGCTCGGCGGGTACTCCGACCCCAAGCCGATGGTCTACTCCGGGCTGTACCCGATCGACGGTTCGGACTACCCGCTGCTGCGCGACGCCCTCGACAAGCTCAAGCTCAACGACGCCGCGCTGGTGTACGAGCCGGAGACCTCCGCCGCCCTGGGCTTCGGGTTCCGCTGCGGCTTCCTCGGCCTGCTGCACCTGGAGATCATCCGGGAGCGGCTGGAGCGCGAGTTCAACCTCGACCTGATCTCCACCGCGCCCAACGTGATCTACCGGGTGACGATGGAGGACGGCACCGGGCACGTCGTCACCAACCCCAGCGAGTACCCGGCTGGAAAGATCGGCAATGTGTACGAGCCGGTGGTGCGCGCCACGGTGCTGACGCCCAACGACTACGTCGGCGCGGTCATGGAGCTGTGCCAGGGCCGGCGTGGCCAGCTGCAGGGGATGGACTACCTGTCGGCCGACCGGGTCGAGCTGCGCTACACGCTGCCCCTCGCTGAGATCATTTTCGACTTCTTCGACCAGCTCAAGAGCCGCACCAAGGGGTACGCCAGCCTCGACTACGAGCCCAGTGGCGAGCAGGAGTCCGACCTGGTCAAGGTGGACATCCTGCTGCACGGCGAGGCGGTCGACGCGTTCAGCGCGATCGTGCACAAGGACAAGGCGTACAACTACGGCGTGACGATCGCCTCGAAGCTGCGCGCGTTGATCCCGCGCCAGCAGTTCGAGGTGCCGATCCAGGCGGCGATCGGCAGCCGGGTCATCGCCCGCGAGACGATCCGGGCGATCCGCAAGGACGTGCTGTCCAAGTGCTACGGCGGTGACATCACCCGTAAGCGCAAGCTGCTGGAGAAGCAGAAGGAAGGCAAGAAGCGGATGAAGATGGTCGGCCGGGTCGAGGTGCCGCAGGAGGCGTTCATCGCCGCGCTGTCGACCTCCGACGCCCCCGCCGACAAGGGCGCCAAGAAATAGCCGCCCGGTTCTGCCCGCGCTGCGGCGGCCCGCTGTCCGGGCCGCCGCCGCTCGTGTGCGGCTCCTGCGGGTACGAGCTGTACCTCAACCCCCGACCGTCGGGCGGGGTCGTCGTGGTTGACGGCGACCGGTTTCTGGCTCTGCGCCGCGCCCGGGAGCCGAAGGCCGGGCAGTGGGAGCTGCCCAGCGGCTTCTGTGACGGCTGGGAGCACCCGGTCGACGCGGCCGTCCGGGAGGCGCGCGAGGAGCTGGGGGTTGACGTCGAGCTGGGGCCGTTCCTGGGCATGTACCTGGATCGGTACGACTACCAGGACGAGGCACTGCCGGTGCTGGACTGCTTCTGGCTGGCCCGGCTCGCCGGCGGGCCGGTGACCGTCGACCCGCGGGAGGCCAGCGAGTTCGCCTGGTTACCGCTGGGCGAACCCCCGCCGTTGGCCTTCTCGTCCATGGACCGGGCGGTACGGGCGGCATCGATTTCCGGTTCCCCCGGAGTTTGATCCTTCGGCTGTCGGGGCATTACTCCGGAAACAGCTGGACATGCCCTCGGCCAAGGAGGGAACCGTGGCCATCACCGGCATTATCACCGCAATCATCGTCGGTCTGATCATCGGCGCGCTGGGCCGTCTCGTGGTGCCCGGCCGCCAGAACATCCCGATCTGGCTGACCATGGTCATCGGTATCGTCGCCGCACTCATCGGTACCGCGATCGCGGGGGCGATCGGCGTCGCCAACACCCGCGGTGTGGACTGGATCGAGCTGCTCATCCAGGTGGTTCTCGCCGCCGTGGGTGTCGCGTTGGCGGCCAGTATCAGCGCACGCCGCCACACCACCGTGTAGTGCCCACCATCGATCCCTCGTCAGCCGGCTGATCTCTCGTCGGTCACTGACGCCCGCCGGCCGGCGCTCTTTCTCCGGTGCGGTCCGGCGTTTCCGTCAGGGGCGGTCCCGTGTTTCCGTGGGCCTCGTCGCTTCCGTGGGTCTCGTCGTTTCGCCGGCCTCGCCGTTTCCCCTCGCCACATACGGCCGCGTCAATTTTGTGTGCGGCGGGAGTTTGGTTCTCTTCGCCGGGGGGCAATAGATCGGCGACAGAGAAACCCGAACCCCCCGGCTGTCAAGGAGAGATACCGTGACTATCACCGGCATTATCACCGCGCTCATCGTTGGTCTGATCATCGGCGCGCTCGGTCGTCTCGTGGTGCCCGGCCGCCAGAACATCCCGGTCTGGCTGACCATGGTCATCGGTGTGGTCGCCGCGCTCATCGGTACCGCGATCGCGCGGGCCCTCGGCGTCGCCAACACCAACGGTGTGGACTGGATCGAACTGCTCATCCAGGTGGTCCTGGCCGCCGTCGGGGTCGCCCTGACGGTGAGCATCACCGGCCGCCGCCACACCACCATCTGACGCCGTCCGTACGGCACGGTGCAGCCCCCCGGACCGGACCGGGGGGCTGCACCATGTCTGGAGGATCGCGGTCGGAGCGGATCGCTAGCCGGGCCCGCTCACGCCTCCTGGTAGACCTCGGCGAGCACCCGGCCGCTGTCGCCGGGGCTGGCGGTGATCTTCGACCAGGAGCCGCCCTTCGCGGTCCACTCCCGATCGGCGAAGCGCACCCGCTTGATCCCGCGGTCGGAGGCGTAGGCGACGAGCCAGTGGGCGTACTGCCAGCCGGCTCGTACGTCGGTGACCCGGACGGTCAGGCCGGGCAGGTCACCGGCCGTGACGGCGGAGGTCCGGGGCCCCCAGTCGGCCCGCAGTTCGGCCGCGAGCTCATCGGCGGCGGCCGGCCCACGCTTGGCCGGCTCGCCCGACACCGTGCAGGAGACGGCGCCCACGGCCTCCCCGGTCAGCGCCTTCGCCAGCGACTCGGACTTGCCGGCCCACTTCTCGTACGCCTCCGGGTGGGCGCTGCGCTGTACGGCCTGGGCGGCGTCGGTGACCCGCATGGTCTGCCAGCCGTCCACGCGGAGCAGGCCGTCGTAGAACTTGCCCGCGGCGTACCGCGGGTCACTGATCTGTTCCGGGGTGCCCCAGCCCTGGCTGGGGCGCTGCTGGAACAGGCCGATCGAATCGCGGTCACCGCCGCTGAGGTTGTGCAGCTTGGACTCCTGCCAGACCGTGGCCAGCGCGACGGTGACCGCGCGTGGCGGTACCCGACGGCTCAGGCCCACCGCGGCCACGGTCGCCGCGTTGGCCATCTGGTCCGCGTCGAGGGTGATCTCGCCGGTACCGTCGTCGACGACGCACGGCCGCGCCGTCGGCAGGTGCAGGGCCAGTTGTCGGCCGAACCGGTCGACGACCACCAGAGCGCCCACCGTGATGGCAACGGCGATCACGAGCACAGCCGCCAGGACGGTCCGAATACGCAAGGTCACCCCCACCGATCGATACGCCCAGCCTACGGGGCGATGCAAAATACCCCATTTGTGACCAGTGAACCAGGAGACACGCCCTCAGTCGCGCGGTACCCAGTTCGCGTCGCGTTTCTCCCGGAATGCCTGGATTCCCTCCAGCCCCTCCGCCGACCCGAAGTAGCGGACCGACAGCGCGGTGAGCGCGTCGAGATCGGCGCGGATGTCGTGGCCGCGGCGCAGCAGCCGCTTGGTGCCGTCGAGGGCGCCGGGCGCCCCGCGCACGAGCGCGTCGGTGTAGCGCGCCACCGCCCCGTCGAGCGCGGCGGCCGGTACCGCGGCGGTGACCAGGCCGATCTCCGCCGCCCGGGTGCCGTCGAAGGTCTCCCCGGTCAGGTACAGCTCGGCGGCGGCGCGCGGGGCCAGCCGGGGCAGCACGGTGGCTGAGATCACGGCGGGGATCACGCCGATGCGTACCTCCGAGAACGCGAACGTCGCCTCGGCGGCGCAGACCGCGACGTCGGCGGCCGCGATCAGCCCCAGGCCCCCCGCGCGCGCCGGGCCGGCGACCCGCGCCACCACCGGTTTGCCGCTCTCCCAGATCGCGGCGAGCACCTCGCCGAGGCGGCCGATCGGAGGGCTGCCGTTGCCGCCCGCGGCCAGCGCGGCCCCCGTCTCCTTCAGGTCGGCCCCGGAGCAGAAGACCGGGCCGGTGTGGCTGAGGACGACCACGCGCGTCCCGCTGTCCTCCTCGGCGGCCCGCAGCGCGGCCAGGAGCTGCTCGATCAGCGCCGAGGAGAGCGCGTTGCGGTTGGGGGGACTGTCGAGCGTGAGGGTGGTGACCCCACGGGCGGTCTCGGACCGGACGAGCTCAGGCATGCGGGCACACTAGACGGCATGCCCGGAGCACTTCCAGACGGCGAGCCGGTTCCCGTCGACGGTTCCCTGCCGCCGTCCGCGCGTAACGCCGACCGCCGCGCCGGTTTCGGCGTGTACGTCCACGTCCCGTTCTGCGCCAGCCGCTGCGGCTACTGCGACTTCAACACGTACGCCCCCGGCGAGGGCGTCGTACGCGACGGCTATCTCGACGCGGTCCTCGCCGAGCTGGCGCTCGCCGAACGGGTGCTCGGTGAGCCACGCACCGTCGACACCGTGTTCGTCGGCGGTGGTACGCCCACCCTGCTGGACGCGGGTGACCTCGGCCGGGTGCTGGAGGCGATCGACAAGACCTGGGGGCTGGCCGCCGGGGCGGAGGTCACCACCGAGGCCAACCCCGAGTCGGTGGACCCGGCGAAGCTGCGGGCCCTGCGCGCCGCCGGGTACAACCGGATCTCGCTGGGCATGCAGTCGGCGGCCCCGCACGTCCTCTCGGTGCTCGACCGCCGGCACACCCCGGGCCGCGCGGTGGTGGCGGCGGCCGAGGCGCGGGAGGCCGGGTTCGACCACGTCAACCTGGACCTGATCTACGGCACACCGGGGGAGACCGCCGAGGACTTCGCAGCCTCGCTCGCCGCGGTCGTGTCGGCCGGTGCCGACCACGTCAGCGCGTACGCCCTGATCGTTGAGGAGGGCACCCGGCTGGCTGCCCGGATGCGCCGGGGCGAGCTGCCGTACCCGGACGACGACGTGGCCGCCGACCGGTACCTCGCCGCCGAGGCCGCGCTGACCGCCGCGGGTCTGCGCTGGTACGAGGTCTCCAACTGGGCGCGCGACGAGGCCGCCCGGTGCCGGCACAACCTGCTGTACTGGACCGGCGGGGACTGGTGGGGGCTCGGGCCGGGCGCGCACAGCCACGTCGGCGGGGTGCGGTGGTGGAACGTCAAGCATCCGGCGGCGTACGCTGCGCGGCTGGCGGCGGGGGAGTCCCCGGCGCAGGCTCGGGAGCTGCTGACGCCCGGCGAGCGCCACACCGAGGACGTGATGCTGCGGCTGCGGCTGTCGTCGGGGCTGCCGCTGGACACGCTCGACGATGCCGGGCGGGCGGCGGCGCACCGGGCCGCCGGCGCCGGACTGCTGGACGCGGCGGTGTTCGGCGCAGGCGGGGCGGTGCTCACCCTGCGCGGGCGGCTGCTGGCCGACGCGGTGGTCCGCGACCTGTTGCCGTGACGCGCGCCCGTGGTCGGCAGCACGCGCCCATGGTCGGCGGCGCGTGCCCATGATCGTCACAACGTCCGGCACGTTGTGACGATCATGGGACGTCGAGCCGGCCTGGCTCCCTGCCCGGCTACTTTATGAAGCCGGCCGACATCGGGTAGCGGTAGAGCTCGCCCTCGTTGGCCTTGACCCCGGCGATGACGCCGAAGATGACCCCGATCGCCATCACGGCCAGGGTGGGCAGGAACAACAGGAAGCACCCGATGATCCAGGCGACGAAGCCGAGGATCGACCACAGGATCTGGAAGTTCAGCGCCGCCACGGCGTGCGCCCGTACCGCGGGGGACTGCTGCCCCTTCGCCAGGTAGGCGATCAGCGGGGCGACGAAGCCCAGGAGGCCGCCGCTGACGAACATGCCGGCCGCGCCGCCGAAGTGCGCCACCAGCGCCCAGGTTTTGTCGTCGTTGCTGGCGTACCCCGGCGGGGGGACGCCCGGGCCGGGCTGGTAGCCACCGGCCGGAGGGGGCGCGTACCCGCCGGGCGGCGGGGGCGGGTACCCGCCGGGCGGCGGCGGGGGCGCGTACCCGCCTGACGGTGGCGGCGGGTATGAGGGAGCGGTCGCCTCGCCCGGGGTGGAGGCCGACGGTGGTTGCGGGGCGGTGGGGTCCGGCGGGATGCCGGTGCCCTCGCCCGGAGGGCGGGGTGGTTCTGTCATGTGCGCCACCGTAGAACCATCGATCAATTCGCGGTAGCGACCTGGTGCGACATGTTCGAGACAACCAGACCTGTTTCGGCGTCCGGTCGGTCAGGGGAAGACACCCCGGGAGAGCCGGCCGGTGGGCCGGCACCCCAGCGGGCGAAGAAAGTACGTTATTCATGCGCGAAACGGACAAAAGAAGCATCGCATCGGTCTGGCCTGCGGCGCTAGACTGGCACTCACTTATCTGGAGTGCCAGCCGGCCCGTCGGGGACGGCGACGAGCCCGACGGGAGGTGCGGCCATGGCCCTCGACGATCGTAAGTTGGAAGTGCTGCGCGCCATCGTCGAGGACTACGTCGCGACCCAGGAGCCGGTCGGCAGCAAGGCGCTCGTCAAGCGGCACAACCTGAGGGTCTCGCCCGCGACCGTGCGCAACGACATGGCCGTGCTCGAGGAGGAGGGGTACATCCGGCAGCCGCACACGAGCGCCGGCCGGGTGCCCACCGACCGCGGGTACCGGCTGTTCGTCGACCGGCTCAGCCGGGTCAAGCCGCTGTCTCCGGCGGAGCGCCGCGCGATCGAACGGTTCCTGCTCGGCGCGGTCGACCTCGACGACGTCGTGCACCGCACCGTGCGGCTGTTGGCCCAGCTCACCCGCCAGGTCGCGATCGTGCAGTACCCGAGCCTGTCGCGGTCGAAGGTGCGCCACCTCGAACTGGTCCCGCTGTCCACCACCCGACTGATGCTGGTGATGATCGCCGATACCGGTCGCGTCGATCAGCGCCTCGTGGAGCTGCCCGGCACGCTGCCCGCCGACGACGTGGCCCACCTGCGCCGCCTGATCAACGAAAAGCTGGCCGGCAGCGCGCTCACCGAGACCCCGCCGCTGGTCGAGGCGCTGCTGGACGAGGTGTCGCCGGCGCTGCGGCCGGCGATGACCGCCCTGTCCACCGTGCTGCTGGAGACGCTCGTGGAGCGCAAGGAGGAGCGCATCGCGCTCGCCGGCACCGCCAACCTGGCGCGCGGCCTGCTGGACTTCCAGGGCGCCCTGCGGCCGATCCTCGAGGCGCTCGAGGAAGAAGTGGTGCTCCTCAAGCTGTTCGGTGAGGTGGAGCCGAGCGGGACGCGCGTGCTGATCGGCGACGAGAACGAGATCGAGGACCTGCGGACCACCTCGGTGGTCAGCACCGGGTACGGACCGGGCACCATTGTCGTGGGCGGCATGGGTGTGCTCGGGCCGACCCGCATGGACTACCCCGGGACCATCGCCACCGTACGTGCCGTGGCACGCTACGTCGGCGATCTGCTCGCATAGAGCTGACACTGCAGTGACACACAGCTGATACGGCTGACCAACAGGCGCATAGAGCGAGGGCAGAAGGACGCACGTGGCCAACAAGGACTACTACGGGATCCTGGGGGTACGTCGGGACGCCTCCGCGGACGAGATAAAGCGGGCCTACCGGAAGCTGGCCCGCGAGTATCACCCTGACGTCAACCCGGACCCGGTGGCGCAGGAGAAGTTCAAGGAGATCAACGCCGCGTACGAGGTCCTGTCCGACCCGGCGAAGCGCGAGATGGTCGACCTCGGCGGCGACCCGCTCGCCCCCGGTGGTGGCGGACCCGGCCCCGGCGCGGGCGGGCCGTTCGTGGGCTTCCAGGACATCATGGACGCCTTCTTCGGTACCTCCGCGGCCCGCGGCCCGCGACCCCGGGTGCGGCCCGGCGCCGACGCGATCCTCCGGCTCGAACTCGACCTCAACGAGACCGCGTTCGGCGTGGAGACGCCGATCACCGTCGACACCGCCGTGCTCTGCACCACCTGCTCCGGCGCGGGTACGGCGGCCGGCACCCACCCTGCCACCTGTGACGTCTGCGGCGGCCGGGGCGAGGTGCAGTCGGTGCAGCGCACGTTCCTCGGGCAGGTCGTCTCGGCCCGCCCCTGCGCCGCCTGCCAGGGGTACGGCACGGTCATTCCGCACCCGTGCCAGACCTGCGGCGGCGACGGTCGGGTACGCACCCGGCGCACGCTGACGGTCAAGATCCCGGCCGGGGTCGAGGACGGCATGCGCATCCGGCTGGCCCAGCAGGGCGAGGTCGGCCCCGGTGGCGGCCCGCCCGGCGACCTGTACGTGGAGATCCACGAGCGCACGCACGACGTGTACTCGCGCAAGGGCGACGACCTGCACTGCCGGGTCACCGTGCCGATGACGGCCGCCGCCCTCGGCACCCGGCTGACCATCAAGACGCTCGACGGCGAGGAGAACGTCGACGTCCGGGCCGGCACCCAGCCCGGCGCGACGATGCGCATCCGGGGCAAGGGCGTGCCGCACCTGCGCGGCACCGGCCGGGGGGACCTGTTCGTGCACCTCGACGTGCGTACCCCGACCAAGCTCGACCCGGAGCAGGAGCGGCTGCTGCGCGAGTTCGCCCGCTCCCGGGGCGAGGAGGTCGCCGAACTGTCCAAGCAGGGTGGCTTCTTCTCGCGGATGCGGGACGCGTTCAACGGCCACGCGTGACCTTGTTGACAGCCTTGATCATCACAACGTCCGGGAAGCCGTGGTCGCCCACCACTCGGGGGACCACGGTTTCCCGGACGTTGCGTCGATCACGCGCCGATGAGTTGCGTCGATCATGAGTTTGCCGCTGTTTCTCGTCGACGCCCTGCCCGACGGCGACGAGTTCCACCTCGACGGGCCGGAGGGGCACCACGCCGCCACCGTCCAGCGCCTGCGCGTGGGCGAGCACCTGCTGCTCGGCGACGGCCAGGGCGGTACGGCCACCGGCGTGGTCACCGCCGTCGGCCGGGGCACCCTGGACGTGGCGGTCACCGGCCGTACCCGGGTCGCGGCGCCGACCCCGCGACTCGTCGTCGTCCAGGGCATCGCCAAGGGCGACCGGGGCGAACTGGCGGTCCAGGCGATGACCGAGGTCGGCGTGGACGAGATCGTTCCGTGGGCCGCGGCCCGGTCGGTCGCGCGGTGGAAGGACGACCGGCCGCTCCAGCGCTGGCGGGCCACCGCGCGGGAAGCGGCCAAGCAGGCGCGCCGGCCGTGGCTTCCGGTGGTGGCGGACGCCACGACCACCGCGAACCTGACCCGGCGGCCGGGGCCGCTGCTGGTACTCCACGAGGAGGCGGCGGCGCCGCTGTCACGGGTCGACCTGCCCGCCGCCGACGACATCACGCTCGTCGTCGGCCCGGAAGGCGGCATCGCTCCCGAGGAACTGGCCGCGCTGGAGGGTGCCGGGGCGCTACCGGTCCGGCTCGGCCCGGAGGTCCTGCGTACCTCGACCGCCGGGGTGGCGGCGCTGTCCGCCCTGTCGGTGCGCCTCGGCCGCTGGTGAGGGCGTAACCGACGGAGCACTTGCCCTGGAGTGCGCTCCAGGTTGCAGGCTCGTACCCATGACGATGGATCTGAAGCGGGTTCTGGGGCGCAGCGGCATCGAGGTGAGCGCCCTCGGAGTCGGGACGTGGGCCATGGGCGGCGAGATGGTCGCCGGCGGGCAGCCGCTCGGCTGGGGCCCGGCCGACGACGAGGAGTCGGCCAGAGCGCTCCGGCGTGCCGTCGACCTCGGCGTCACCCTGTTCGACACGGCCGACGCGTACGGTGCCGGCCACGCGGAGGAGCTGCTGGGCCGGGTGCTGGCACCGGTCCGCGACGAGGTCGTGATCGCCACCAAGTGGGGCAACCGGTACGACGAGCGCACGCGTCAGCTCCTCGGCGAGACCGGGGCACCCGAGTACCTGCGCTGGGCGGTACGCGAGTCGCTGCGGCGGCTGGACACCGACCGGATCGACGTGTACCAGCTGCACGTCAACGGGCTGCCACTCGACGAGGCGGCCGACCTGGTACCGGTCTGCGAGGAGCTGGTCGACCGGGGCCTGATCCGCACGTACGGTTGGAGCACCGACAATCCGGCCGGGGTGGACGTCTTCGCCGCCGGGGCGCACTGCTCGGTGGTACAGCACGCGCTGAACCTGTTCCTCGACGCGCCGGAGATCCTGGAGCGCTGCGAGCGCTACGACCTCGCCAGCCTCAACCGCAGTCCGCTCGCCATGGGCCTGCTCAGCGAGAAGGTGACCGCGCACACCACGTTCCCGCCCGACACGGTGCGGGGGCGGGCGCCGGAGTGGCTCACGTGGTTCCGGGACGGCCGGGCGGCGCCGGAGTTCCTGCGCCGCCGCGACGCGGTACGCGAGATCCTCACCAGCGGTGGCCGCACCCTCGCCCAGGGCGCGCTGGCCTGGAACTGGGCCCGCAGCCCGCGGGCGATCCCGCTGCCCGGCTGCCGCACGGTCGCCCAGGTGGAGGAGAACGCCGGCGCGTTGAGCCACGGGCCGCTGACCCCCGATCAGGTGACGGAGATCGAGGCGCTGCTGGGGCACTAGGTCGTCCCGGATCCTCAGACGCTCGTACGGACCGCCGCCGGCACGAGTGTCTGAGGATCGCGGAGCGGCTACGTGCGGAGGTACGACGCGCCGTTCAGGTCGAGGATCGCGCCGCTGGCCCACTCGGCCTCCGGCGAGGCGAGGTAGCGCACGGCCGCCGCGATCTCGTCGGGCCGGGCGACCCGGTGGAACGGGCTCTGGGCCCGGATCTCGTCGCCGCGCGGCGACTTGAGGTGCTCGTTGGTCATGTCGGTCTCGACGAAGCCCGGTGCGACCGCCGACACGGCGATGCCGTACGGGGCGAGGGCCTGCGCCAGCGACTGGGTCAGGGCGTTCAGTCCGGCCTTGCTCGCCCCGTACCCGGGCTGCTCCGGCTCGCCCCGGAAGGCGCCCCGCGACGACACGTTGACGATGCGGCCGCCGGGGCGCAGGTGGCGTACCGCGCACCAGGCGACGTTGGCCGGGCCGACCAGGTTGACCGCGAGCGTCTCCCGCCAGGCCGCCTGCCAGTCGTCGTACGAGGTTTCCATGATCGGGTGGCGGGGGAAGACCGCCGCGTTGTTGACCACGACGTCGAGGCCGCCCAGGGCGTCGGCCGCCGCGTCGACGAAGCGCCGTACGGCCTGCGGGTCGGCCACGTCGCCGGAGACCACGACGTGGTGAGCACCGGGCAGCTCGGCGCGCAGCGCCTCGGCGAGGTCGGCCGAGGCGCGGTGGTGGATCGCGACCCGGTCGCCGGCCGCGGCGAAGGCCCGGACCACCGCCCGGCCGATGCCACGGGAACCGCCGGTCACCAGCACCGATCTCATCGCCGACTCGCTCATCGCCGCCTCCTGGAAGGGTGGTACGCCCGAAGATTATCCGGGTACCACCCGGCTGTGATCACGAGTCGGGCCGGTCCCGGACGGTGACCGGGCGCGGACCGGGAAATACGGGCGAGACCTGGCGGGGCAGGCCCGATACCATTGAGTACCCAGATAGGTTTGATTGAGGGTGCCGGCGGGCGACGAGCGCGCCGCAGAATGTGAAAGCAGGTGTCGTGAGGCCCGCGGGCCGACCCATGACCCAGATTCCATCCCCCGCGGTGAGTGGCGCGCACGCCGAGCCCCTGCGGGCGCAGACGAAGATCACGGTCGAGGATCCGCACACCATGGTCCGGCTGCTCGGCGCCCGTGACGAGCTGCTCCGCCAGGTCGAACGCGCGGTGGCCAGCGATGTCCACGTCCGGGGAAACGAAATCACCATCACGGGTGCCCCTGCCGATAACGCGCTCGCCGAGCGCATCTTCGCGGAGCTGCTCGAACTGATCGAGAAAGGCGAGACACTGACCGCTGACGCTGTGCGGCGGACCGTGGGCATGCTCGAGGAGGGCACCACCGAACGGCCCGCCGACGTCCTCACGCTCAACATCCTGTCCCGGCGCGGCCGGACGATCCGCCCGAAGACCCTGGGTCAGAAGCGCTACGTCGACGCGATCGACCAGCACACCATCGTCTTCGGCATCGGCCCGGCCGGTACCGGCAAGACCTACCTGGCGATGGCGAAGGCCGTCCAGGCGCTCCAGGCCAAGCAGGTCAACCGGATCATCCTCACCCGCCCGGCCGTGGAGGCCGGCGAGCGGCTCGGCTTCCTGCCCGGCACGCTGTACGAGAAGATCGACCCGTACCTGCGGCCGCTCTACGACGCGCTGCACGACATGCTGGACCCGGAGTCGATCCCGCGGCTGATGCAGGCGGGCACGATCGAGGTGGCGCCGCTGGCGTACATGCGGGGCCGCACGCTCAACGACGCGTTCATCATCCTCGACGAGGCGCAGAACACCACGCCGGAGCAGATGAAGATGTTCCTGACCCGGCTCGGCTTCGGCTCCCGGATCGTGGTCACCGGCGACGTCACCCAGGTCGACCTGCCCGGCGGCACCACCAGCGGCCTGCGGGTCGTCCGCGAGATCCTGGAGGGGCTCGAGGACGTGCACTTCGCCCAACTGGGCAGCTCGGACGTGGTGCGGCACCGGCTGGTCAGCGACATCGTCGACGCGTACGCGCGGTACGACGCCGCCCAGCAGTCCGACGGTAACGTCCACGCCGTGCCCAACCGCGCCGCCCAGGGCCGTTCCGGCCGCCGGCGCTGAACCGCAGAAGGTCGCATGTCCATCGAGATAGCCAATGAGTCCGGTGTCGAGGTCGACTCCGACGCCATCCTCGCCGTGGCGCGCCACGCGCTCGACGAGATGGGCGTCAACCCGCTCGCCGAGCTCTCCATCCTGCTGGTCGACGTCGAGTACATGACCGATCTCAACCATCGGTGGATGGACGGCGAGGGCCCGACCGACGTCCTCGCGTTCCCGATGGACGAGGGCAGCATCGACCACGGCCCCGGCGAGTCGGGGAGTGAGCCGGCGCTGCTCGGCGACATCGTGCTCTGCCCGGAGGTGGCCGCCACGCAGGCCGTCCAGGCCGGCCACAGCACCTTCGACGAGCTGGCTCTGCTCACCGTGCACGGAACGCTGCACCTGCTCGGGTACGACCACGCCGAACCCGAGGAGGAGCGCGAGATGTTCGGGCTGCAGGCCCGTCTGCTCGAAAGCTGGCGTGCCGCCGGGAAACAGTGATGGATCCCGTCACGCTCCTCGTCACCGCGGTGGGGCTGGTGGTGCTGGCCGGTCTGTTCGCGATGACCGACGCGGCACTGGGGACGGTGTCCCCGGCGCGGGCGGGCGAGATGGCCCGCGAGGGCGTCCGGGGTGCCCGCACGCTCCAGGTGGTCGCCTCGGACGCACCGCGCCACATCAACCTGCTCCTGCTGCTGCGGCTGGTCTGCGAGCTGACCGCCACCACGATCGTCGCGCTGGTGACCGCCCACGCGTTCGGGCCGGGCTGGCGGGCGGCCCTGATCACCGCCGGCTCCATGACGATCGTCAGCTACGTGGTGGTCGGGGTGGGGCCACGCACGATCGGCCGGCAGCACGCGTACCGGGTGGGCCGGTTCGTGGCGCCGCTGGTGCGCTGGCTGGGCCGGGCGCTCGGCCCGCTCGCCTCGCTGCTGATCATGATCGGCAACGCGGTCACGCCCGGGCGCGGGTACCGGGAGGGTCCCTTCGCCACCACGGTCGAGCTGCGTGAGCTGGTCGACCTCGCCGAGCAGCGCGGCGTGGTCGAGCACGGCGAACGGGACATGATCCACTCGGTGTTCGAGCTGGGGCACACGATCGTGCGTGAGGTCATGGTCCCGCGTACCGAGATGGTCTGGATCGAGTCGCACAAGACCCTGCGGCAGGCCCTGGCGCTGGCCATGCGCGGCGGCTTCTCCCGCATGCCGGTGATCGGAGAGAACGTCGACGACGTCCTCGGCATCGTCTACCTCAAGGACCTGGTCCGGCGCACCTCCAGCGGCGACCCGGCCGCCGCCGAGACGCCGGTCGCGCAGGTGATGCGCGACGCCGCGTACGTGCCGGAGTCCAAGCCGGTCGACGACCTGCTGCGGGAGATGCAGGCCGCGCGCAACCACATCGCCGTCGTCGTGGACGAGTACGGCGGCACGGCGGGTCTGGTCACGATCGAGGACATCCTGGAGGAGATCGTCGGTGAGATCACCGACGAGTACGACGTGGCGGAGCGGCCGCCGGTCGAGCGGCTGCCCGACGGCGCGATCCGGGTCACCGCCCGACTGCCGATCGAGGATCTGGGCGAGCTGTTCGAGACCGAGCTGCCGGCCGACGAGGTGGAGACCGTGGCGGGCCTGCTCGCGCAGGCACTGGGCCGGGTGCCGATCCCGGGCGCGGCCGCCGACGTGGCGGGGCTGCGGCTGGTCGCGGAGGGCACCACCGGCCGCCGGAACCGGATCGATACCGTTCTGGTACGCCGCATCGAGGAGACCGACCTCGCGGCGGTACCCGACCGACACGAGGAGAGGCAGCCAGCCGATGCCTGAACCGCTCAATCCGGAAGACGCCAAGCTGGTGACGCTCGCCCGGGCGTCGCGGGCGCGTACCGGTGCCGTCGAGGGCGCCGCGGTGCGCGACGGCGACGGGCGCACGTACGCCGCCGCCACCGTCGCCCTGCCCTCGCTGACCCTGACGGCGTTGCAACTGGCGGTCGCGAGCGCGGTGTCGGCCGGCGCGGCCAAGCTGGAGGCGGCGGCCGTGGTCACCGAGGCGTCGACGCTCGACGGCGCCGGCCTGGCCGCGGTGCGCGACCTGGCGGCCGACGCGCCGGTCTACCTCGCCGGCCCGGACGGGACCGTGCTGGGCGCCGTCACGGACTGACGGCGCCCGCTCCGCGCTGACCGGACCCGGGCAGCCTCCCCGGGCAGCCTCCCCGGGCGGCCGCGGTCGGGTTCTCTGGCCGCGGCCGGGCTCTCCGGCGCCGGTGGGCACCCGCGCGGACCCGCGCCGGGTGCTGGCAGGTGGCCGCCCGCAGCGACGTCCCGCGTGGACCGTAGCCTCGTATACGCGACGGTTGCGAGTGAAAGGCGCGAGAGTGAGCGAGTACCGGACGGACAGCGGGTACCGGGCGGGCTTCGCCTGTTTCGTGGGGCGGCCGAACGCCGGCAAGTCCACGTTGACCAACGCATTGGTCGGCCAGAAGATCGCGATCACCTCGAACCGGCCGCAGACCACGCGGCACGTCATCCGGGGTGTGGTGCACCGCCCGGACTCCCAGCTCGTCCTGGTCGACACGCCGGGGTTGCACCGGCCGCGCACGCTGCTCGGCGAGCGCCTCAACGACCTCGTCCGGGAGACCTGGAGCGAGGTCGACGTGATCGGCCTGTGCCTGCCGGCCGACGAGGAGATCGGGCGCGGCGACCGGTTCATCGCGGGGGAGATCGCCTCGCTCAAGGCGGACGTGATCGCCGTCGTCACCAAGATCGACCTGGTCGACCGCGGCAAGCTGGCGAAACGGCTGGCGCAGGTGGGGGAGCTGGGCGAATTCGCCGAGATCGTACCGGTCAGCGCGGTCTCCGGTGAGCAGGTCGACACCCTCACCGACGTGATGGCGCGGTACCTGCCGGAGTCACCGCAGCTCTACCCCGACCACATGATCACCGACGAGCCCGAGCACGTGCTGATGGCGGAGATGATCCGCGAGGCGGCGCTGGAGGGCGTCCGGGAGGAACTGCCGCACTCGATCGCGGTACTCGTCGAGGAGGTGATCCCGGAAGACCGGGTCACCAAGGTGTACGCCGACATCTACGTGGAGCGCCCGAGCCAGAAGGCCATCGTGATCGGCGCGGGCGGCAGTCGGCTCAAGGCCGTCGGCAGCCGGGCCCGCCGGGAGATCGAGGAACTGCTGGGCACCCGGGTGTACCTGGACCTGCACGTCCGGGTGGCCAAGGACTGGCAGCGCGACCCGAAACAGCTCCGTAAGCTGGGCTTCTGAGCCGGACAAGATCGCTGGGTTTCCCGGTCGGTAGGGCAGAATAGGCCGGTGACCGGCTTCCGAGGCAAGCTCACCCGCGACGACGCGGTGGTGCTGCGCGTACAGAAGCTGGGAGAGTCCGACCGGATCGTCACCCTGCTGACCCGCCGGTACGGCCGGATCCGCGCGGTGGCGAAGGGGGTACGGCGTACCACGTCGCGCTTCGGCGCCCGGCTGGAGCCGTTCGGGCACGTCGACGTGCAGTGGATCGAGGGACGTAACCTGCACGTGGTCAGCCAGGTCGAAGGCGTCGACCTGTACGGCAAGCGGTTCCTCGGCGACTATCCCCGCTACACGGCGGCGAGCGCGATCACCGAGACCGCCGAACGGCTCACCCCGGTCGAGCACGACCCGTCGCTGCGGCTGTTCCTGCTCACCATCGGCGCGCTGCGGGCGCTGGCGGCCGGCGAGCACACGGTGTCGCTGGTGCTCGACGCGTACCTGCTGCGCGCCGCCGCGATCGCCGGCTGGGCACCGGCGCTGCGCGAGTGCGCGGTCTGCGGCACCAAGGGCGCGCACCGGGCATTCTCCGTACCGGCGGGGGGCTGTGTCTGCCCGGACTGCCGCCCGCCCGGCGCGGCCCGCCCGGCGCCGGCGACGCTGGCCCTGATGGCGGCCCTCGCCGAGGGCGACTGGGCGGTCGCCGACGCCAGCGAGGCGGGGCCGCGCAATGAGGCCAGCGGCCTGATCGCCGCGCATCTGCAGTGGCACCTGGAGCGCGGACTACGCTCGCTGCCGCTGGTCGACCGGACCGTGGACCGGGCCGTCGACCGCACCGACCGGGCCGACCGGACCGTTGACCGTATTGGAAAGGACCGCGCGTGATCCGCCGCCCCACCTACCGTCCCCCCACGCCGCACGCGTCCGGGGCGCGCCCGCCGGCGCTGCCGGCCGAGGCCGTACCGCAGCACGTGGCGATCATCATGGACGGCAACGGGCGCTGGGCGAAACAGCGCGGGCTGCCCCGTACCGCCGGCCACACCGCGGGCGAGGCGGCGATGTTCGACGTGGTGCAGGGCGCGCTGGAACTGGGCATCCGGCACGTGAGCATCTACGCGTTCTCCACCGAGAACTGGAAGCGCTCGCCGGACGAGGTGCGCTTCCTCATGGGCTTCAAGCGGGAGACGTTGCGCAACCGCCGGGACGCGTTCAACGAGATGGGCGTACGGGTCCGCTGGGCGGGCCGGCGGCCGCGGCTGTGGCGCAGCGTCATCGCCGAGTTGGAGGAGGCCGAGCGGCTCACCCGGCACAACGACAAGCTGACGCTGACGATGTGCGTCAACTACGGCGGCCGGGCCGAGATCGCCGACGCGGCCGCGAAGCTGGCCGCCGACGTGGCGGCCGGCCGGATCAAGCCGGACAAGATCACTGAGAAGACGTTCGCGCGGTACCTGGACGAGCCGGACATGCCCGACGTGGACCTGCTGCTGCGCTCCTCGGGCGAGCAGCGCATCTCCAACTTCCTGATCTGGCAGTCGGCGTACGCCGAGTTCGTCTCGCTGGACACCCTGTGGCCCGACTTCGACCGGCGCCACCTGTGGTACGCCTGCGAGCTGTACGCGCAGCGCGACCGCCGATTCGGCGGCGCGATCCCGAACCCGGTGGCACCCGAGGCGGCCACGATCGACGCAACGGCCGGCACGTTGTGGTCTCAGGTATCCCCGGAGACCACAACGTCCGGGACGTTGTGACGTTTCTGGGCCGGTGATGACAGGCGGGCGCGGTCAGCGGTCGGCGCAGCAGGGCGTCGGGTTGCGCAGCTCGAACGGCGCCAGGGTGCCTTCCGGCGCCGGCCGGGTCACCAGCGTCAACCGTCCGTCCCGCCACACCGGACGGACATAGTCCAGCGTGTGCAGGACCGTTTCCGGCGCGGCCTCGACGCCGCCGAGCATGACGACGCGTTCGATGGCGCTGCGCCCGATCACCTCGCCGACGGGAAGGCTGCCGGTGAGCAGCTCGACCCCGGGGTAATGGACGGCCCGGCCGCCGGTACGGGCGGTGTGCTCGGCAGCCGCCCGCCGCGCCCCGGCGGTGCCCACCGCGTCCGGCGGCCACGGATCCTGCGCGCCGGACGTGCCGAGCGGGGCGCCCGACCCGGGGACGGGGGCGGCGAACGACACCGCCACGTGCGGGTGCGGTTCGTACACGAGGTGGGTGCACGCGATGAGCCCGGCCGGGTGGCCGAGCCGGTGCACGAGTTCGTGCAGCCAGTGCTCGGCCGCCTCGACGGAGTCGTGGCCCAGGTCGAGGCCGGCGACGCGGACCGCGTCGCCGGCGACGGTGAGCTCCATCAGTGCGTGAGCACCCAGAGCGGGTTGGTGTAGAACCACAGGTCCTTCCACGGGTCGGCGTCGCCGAGCACGTCGGCGGCCGGGCCGGCCGGGTCGACCGAGGCGCCCATCAGGCCGACCGCACTCCGGTTGCCGTCGGTACCGCGCAGCCGGAAGTACTTCGGTCCGTCCACCTTCGGCAGCCGGAACACGAACTCGCGCCCGTTGTCGTTCGCGGTCACCTCGAAGGACTTCACCACGCGGGTACGCTGCGTGGTGAACGTGTCCCGGTCGGCGACCGGGCCGGTGACCTCGCCCATGATGACGTCGATGCGACGCAGCTGCGGGACGAACTGCGCCCAGTTCGCCTCCTGCGGCAGCCAGATCCGGATCCGCAGCTCCACGTCCGAGCCGCGCTTGGCCTGCAGCATGCTGCCCAGTGTGCCCGGCCCCCCGCCGGCGCGCAGCGACACCTCGAGGCCGTCGAGGAGGCGGCCGTGGTCGACCCAGATCCTCCCGGCCCGGATGCCGTCCATCACCGCCGCGTACGAGCGGTTGACCGCGCCGACGTGGGTACGGCTGTAGTAGCCCGGCCAGAAGTCGCCGTTGCCGAGGTTGACCGCGCCCGAGTGCACCGGGTCGTTGTAGTAGCCGTTGGCGTTGAAGTCGCTGCCCGGACCGCGGGTGGCGGTGTCGCCGTAGACCGAGTGCGAATCCGAGTTCGCGGTGATCCACCAGGCCTTGCCCTCGGCGAGCAGGCTGTCCCACAGGCCGCCGACGGTGGCGGTCATCCAGTCGAAGCCGCCCCAGGTCACGTAGCTTTCCAGCGGGTACCCGGGGAACGAGTCCGGGCCCGGCTTGTTGTCGTAGTAGCCGCGTCCCGAGCCCGGGCCGAGCGGCGCCTTGATGCCGGCCGCCTGGTGGCCGGGCGCGCCCTCCATGCCGACGGCGATGCGCGGCTGGGCGTCGCGCCACCCCCGGATCTCGTGCGGCGAGTCGATGCCCTTGCGGGCCGGGTGGTTGGCCAGGAACAGCGCGTCCTGTACCCGCTTGCGCTTGACGGCGTCGGCGAGGAAGTTGACGCCGGCGATGGCGAGGGCCTCGTTGGCCGGGGTGGAACCGGACGCCTTCTTCACCGTCCCGTCGAAGGAGTTCTCGAACTCCTTGAGCACCGCGACCTCGTCCTTACCGGGGTGCACGAAGACGGTGCCGTGCTCGGCGGCCGGGATGTTCCACTCCAGACCCTGGAAGACGAGCATGTCCTTATGCGCGTCGCGGGCGCGGCGGATGTCGGGGTTGACCTTCTCCACGCCGATCTTGGCGTGCTGGTCGCTGCCGTGGTCGGTGATGACCATCCAGTCCAGACCGTTCGCGCTCGCCTGCCGTACATGGTCCGAGACGCGGTACTGCGCGTCCGAGCTGTACTGGGTGTGGATGTGGTGGTCTCCGGCGAGCCACAGGTAACCGCCGCGGCTGTCACCGCGCTCGCCGGCGTTACCCTGCGCGTGCGCGGCCCGCGCTCCGCCGAGCGCGCCGGCCACGCTCCCGCCGAACGCGCCGGCCGCCGCCGCACCGGCACCCAGGACACCGGCCCGGCGCAGGAAGCCGCGCCGCGACACCTCGGCGGGGGACAGGTCGCTGTCGGGGATGGACATATCGAGTACCGGGGGAACCTCACCCGGTACGTCGTGGTCGTGGGGGTGCGGGTGGCTGTGTCCCATCGCTGTTGCTCCGTTCGGCCGTAGCGCGTGATCACGCGCGACTCACGCCGGAATCTGGCGGAGGTCGGCGAACGGAAGGTGGCAACGGCGCGGGTGCGGTGTGAACAGCCGACGACGTATGCGCACGCATGCATCGGACGGGTGGGGCGGGCCCGATCGGGCTACCCGGAACGGGGTACACGGTACCGCCGCGACCGGGTCGGCTCAGCGCCCGTTGTCCGGGTCGAGGGCGTCGAGGATGAGGCGGTTGCGACGGGCCTGGCTGAGCTGGTAGTCGACCTGCTCGTGCAGCCACCGGGCGAACTCGTCGTAGATGTTGTCGACGTTCAGCCCCCGCTCGACGGACTCGCGGTACTCGTGGCGGGTCAGCGTGATCTGGATGTCGGACAGCGCCTCGACGATCTCGCAGTAGGCGCGGTGCGTGGGGGACTCGTAGTGAGGCGGCGGCGTGTCCAGGCGGTTCATCGGCGTGCTCGCGCTCCTCGCAGGGATCGGGCCGGCCAGCGTGCCGGGGTCCGGGTGTCTTCGTCGGAACACCGGTGGTATCGACGGCGAAGCGGCGGCCTTGAGCGGCCCGGACCCCGCCTCACCCGATGAGGTGACGCGGGCCGACCCGCGCCCGACGGGGACACGTCGCATCCGATGGGGCGCGCCTCACCCGATGAGGCGGAACGTACCGGTGGCGACGCTGGCGCCGATCGCGACCGCCGCGAGCCCCACCGCGCCCACGACCAGGGCGGCGTCGGCCGCGGTGAACCGCTGCGGACGGGCCACCGTCCGGGTGGTGCCCGCGTCGAACCCGCGCGCGTCCATCGCGGTCGCGAGCCGGGTACCGCGCCGGATCGCGCCCACGAGCAGCGCGAACATGGTGGAGGCGAACAGCCGGGCGCGGGCGACCGGGTTGCGGCCGGCGTCGATGCCGCGGGCCCGCCGGGCGAGGGTCAGCATCTCCCACTCGCCGGCGAGCAGCGGCAGCAACCGGAACGCGGCCAGCGCGCCGATCGCGAACCGGGGCGGTACGCGTACCTGCTGGACGAGCGAGTCGGCCAGGTCGGTCGGGTCGGTGGTGGCGAACACGACGAGACCGGGCAGCGCGACGGCGAAGATCCGCAGCGCCAGGCCGAGGGCCGCCGCGAGGCTGCCCGTGGTCACGTCGAGCGGCCCGACCGCCAGCAGCGCCGCCCCACCGCGTTCGGTGGTGAAGGCGAGCGTGAACGCGAAGACGACCAGCGCGCTCGCCAGCAGCGGCCAGGCCCGGCGGGCCAGGGCCCGGTACCGGATGCCGAACAGCGGTACCGCCGCGAGTTCGAGCCCGATCGCGACGGCCGGGGTCACCGGGTCGACCGAGGCCAGCAGGATGAACGTGAGCAGCGCGCTGGCGGCCAGCTTCGCGGTCGGGTTGCGCCGGGCCAGCGGCGCGCCGGGCGCGGCCAGCGGTTCGAGCAGCCTCACGCCGGCCTCCCTTCCGTGATCACGGAACGTCGTCCGTCCCGGGACACGGAGCAATTTCCGTGATCATGGGAGAGGAGGAAGTGGCGGTCAGCCAGCGCTTCGACCAGGTCCTCGTCGTGGGTGACCGTCACGATGCCCCGCCCCTCGTCGCGCAGGCGGGCCAGCAGGTCCACCAGCTCCCGCCAGGTCCGCAGATCCTGGCCGAACGTCGGCTCGTCGAGGATGAGCACGTCCGGAGCCGTGGCCAGGGCCGTCGCCACGCTGAGCCGGCGCTGCTCGCCGCCGGAGAGGGTGTACGGGTTGGCCGCCGCGAGCCGGTCCAGGCCCAGCCGGGTCAGCAGCTCGTCGACGACCGGCGCCGGGTCCAGACCCACCCGCCGCGGGCCGAGGGCCAGCTCGTCGCGTACCCGGTTGGTGACGAACTGGTGCTCGGGGTTCTGGAACACCGAACCGATCCGGCGGGCCAGGGTCGCGGCCCGCCAGCGGTGCGGCGGCACCGCCGGCTCGGCCCGCGCGGTCACCCGGCCGGCGGTCGGCCGCAGCAGGCCGCCGAGCAGCAGCGCGAGGGTCGACTTGCCCGCGCCGTTGGCGCCGCGGACGGCCAGCACCTCACCCTCGCGTACCTCGATGTCCACGCCGGACAGTGCCGGCCGGTCGGCGCCGGGGTGGCGCAGCGCCAGCCGGTCGGCGGTCAGCAGCGCCGCGCCGGGGGACCCGGCCGCCCGCCGCCGCGCCGGCCGCACGCCGGGTACCCACACGCCCTGCGCGGCCAGCGTGGCGCCGTGTTCGGCGAAGACCTTCTCCGGCACGCCGTCGGCGGCCACCCCGCCGCCGGGGGACAGGACGACGACCCGGTCGACGAGCGGTACGACGTCGGCGACCCGGTGTTCGACCAGGACCACCGTCGGCTCGACGGCCCGCAGGGCGTCGCGGACCTGCGCCGCGCCGGCCGGGTCGAGGTTGGCGGTCGGCTCGTCGAGCAGCAGCAGTCCGGGGCCGGGTGCCAGGACCCCGGCGAGGGCCAGTCGCTGCTGCTCGCCGCCGGACAGTGCGTCGGTGCGGCGGTCGCGGGGGTACGGGAACCCGACCAGGCCGAGGGCCGCATCGACCCTCGGCCAGATCCCGGCGGCCGGCACGCCCCGGTTCTCCAGGCCGAACGCCACGTCGTCGCCGGCGCGGGCCATGACCAGCTGGGTCTGCGGATCCTGGAACAGGATGCCGACCCGGTCGCGGGTCGCGCGGGCGTCCCGGCCGTCGACGAGTACCTCGCCCTCCTGCTCGCCGGAGTCGTGCGCGAGCAGGCCGGCGGCCGCGGCGAGCAGGGTGCTCTTGCCCGCCCCGGACGGGCCGAGCAGCAGTACCCGCTCGCCGTGCTCGACGCGCAGGTCGACGCCGCGGATCGCCCACGCCTTGCGGCCGGCGTGCCGCCAGCCGAAGCCGCGGAGTTCCAGAGTGCTCAGATCGCGGCCCGTTCCCGTCCGGAGGGGAACCGGTCCAGCGCACCGGTCTGCGCGAGCGCCCGGGTCAGCGCCCAGCCGCCGGCGCCGGCCACGACCGCCGAGCCGACCGCGGCCAGCGCGATGTACGGCAGCCGGAAGGTCGCCCACGAGTAGCCCGGGTACCACACGATCACGTCGAAGGCGGTCGCGGCCACCCCCGCCGCCGCACCGGCGACGAGCGCGGTGAGCAGGCCGAACGACCGGTACAGCAGCGCGAGGAAGACCAGCTCCGCGCCGAGACCTTCGAGCAGCCCCTGCGGGATGACCGTCCACCCCCACGAGTTGCCCAGCAGCGCCGAGACGATCGCGGCGACCAGTTCGGTGTAGGTGGCCGCGCCGGGCTTGCGGATGACCAGCGCGCCGAGCACGGCGGGGACCAGCCAGACGCCGTACAGCAGCGCCCGGCCGGGCAGCGGGAACGCCTCCGCCGGTCCGTTGTAGAGCAGCGCCCAGGCCCAGAAGACGACGCCGAAGGCGACCGCGATGACGGAGGCGACGACGACGTCGACGGTGCGCCATCGGTTGTTCATGTGGAACCTCCCAGTTCAATAGGGTGAACCAGGAGAAGACGCACGCCATGTCCCGCCGTCGGCGGGACATGGCGCTACGCGGAGCCTGACCGAACTTCCTGCGCTGGCATTACCCAGATCAGGTTCGAGGGTCTGCGGCGTGGCCGCACTCTCAGCGCTGTGCGCTCCCCTGTCGGATGTGAAGTTGTGGCATCGACAGTAGCAGTGGCCGCGATCTCCGGTAAGGGCCCGGGTGGCCCATCGAGGTATGTGGACCTGCCGTCATTGCCCTGCTGCGCCGGATGGTGGGCGGTACGCTGTCGGCGTCCGCTCCCCGCGACGGGAAGGAACGAACCAGTGGCAGCGCCCGACCGCACGCAGGCGCGGGAGCCGACCGCGCCGGCCGGCGCCGGAGAGGCCGATGCGGCCGGCGTCAAGGAGGCCGATGCGGCCGGCGTCAAGGAGGCCGATGCGGCCGGCGTCAAGGAGGCCGATGCGGCCGGCGTCAAGGAGGTCGATGCGGCCGGCGCCGCGGAGACCGTGACGACCGGCGCCGCGGAGGCGGCCGGTACCGGACGCCGCGGGCCGGCCCGCCGGGTCAGCTCCGTCGAGGTGCTCGCCGCCGTCCTGGTCCTCGTGGTCGTGTTCCGGGCACCGATCAGCCGCGCGCTGTCCGCGCCGGGCCTGCAGACCTGGACCACCATCTTCGTGTCGGTGTTGACCCAGGCAATGCCGTTCCTGGTGTTCGGCGTGGTGCTGTCGGCGGTGATCGCGGTGTTCGTGCCGGCGTCGTTCTTCGCCAAGGCACTGCCCCGGCACCCGGCCCTCGCCGTGCCGGTGGCGAGCGCGGCCGGGATGGTACTGCCCGGCTGCGAGTGCGGGTCGGTGCCGATCGCCGGCGCGCTGGTACGCCGCGGGGTCACCCCGGCGGCGGCGCTGGCGTTCCTGCTCGCCTCGCCCGCGATCAACCCGGTCGTGCTGGCCTCCACGGCGGTGGCGTTCCCCGGCCAGCCCCGTATGGTCGTCGCCCGGGCTCTGGCCAGCATGCTGACCGCCTGCGCCATGGGCTGGCTGTGGCTGCGGCTGGGCCGCACGGAGTGGATCAGGCTGCCGCACCGGCCGGAACTCGACGGCATGGGCAAGCCGGCCGCGTTCTGGGCGGCGGCCCGCCACGACGTCATGCACGCCGGTGGCTACCTGGTGCTCGGCGCGATGGCCGCCGCCACGATCAACGTGCTCGTGCCGCAGCAGTGGATGCGTACGCTCGGCGACAACCCCGTGCTCGGGGTGCTCACCCTGGCGGTGCTCGCCGTGGTGCTGTCGATCTGCTCGGAGGCGGACGCGTTCGTCGCGGCGTCGCTGCGCGAGTTCTCGACCACGGCGAAGCTGGCGTTCCTGGTGGTCGGGCCGATGATCGACCTGAAGCTGTTCGCGATGCAGGCGGGCATGTTCGGCCGCCGGTTCGCCACCCGGTTCGCGCCGGCGACGTTCGTACTCGCGATCGTGGTGTCCGTCCTCGTGGGGGTGGTCCTGCTGTGAACCGTCAGGCCCAGGCCGTGGTGCTGCTCCTGGTCGGCGGCGCCGTACTGCGCAGCAGCCTCACCGACCTGTACCTGCGCTACGTCAAGCAGGGGCTGCGCCCGTTCCTGATCGCCGCCGGCGCGCTGCTCGTCGTCGCGGCGGTCATGACACTGTGGTACGAGTTCCGCGGCGGTCGGGCCGCGCACGACCACGAGGGGCACCCCCAGGGCGACGACGGGCACTCGCACGCGCACGGTCCGTGGGTGGCGTGGCTGCTGATCCTGCCGGTGTTCGCCCTGCTGCTGGTCTCGCCGCCGGCCCTCGGCTCGTACGCGGCGAGCCGCAACGGCACCGCGCTGCAACAGGTCTCGGACTTCCCGCCGCTGCCCGCGGGTGACCCGGTGAAGATCAGCGTGCTGGACTACGCCAGCCGGGCGGTGTTCGACGGCGGCCGGTCGATCGGCGACCGGACGGTCCGCCTCACCGGCTTCGTCGTCACCGGTGGCGAGGGTGGTCCGTACCTGGCGCGCATGGTGCTCAGCTGCTGCGCCGCCGACGCCCGCCCGGTCAAGGTGGCGCTGACCGGCGAGGTACCCGCCGGCCTCAAGGCCGACAGTTGGATCGAGGTGACCGGCCGGTACACCGCGAAGACGGTCAAGGACGCCGTCAACGGCGAGACCATCCCGTACCTCGAGGTGATCGACCTCGCGCCGGTGGCCGCGCCGAACGAACAGTACGAGTCGTAGGCGGCGGGCGTGCAGGTCGCCGCCCGGGGACTGGCGTTCGAGGTGACCGTCGGCGGCCCGGCCGGCGGCACCCCGGTCCTGCTGCTGCACGGGTTCCCGCAGAACGGACAGATGTGGCGCGCGATGTCGCCGGGGCTGCACGCCGCCGGCCTGCGCACGATCGCGCCCGACCAGCGCGGGTACTCGCCGGGCGCGCGCCCGCCGGACGTCGCCGCGTACGCGCTGGGCGAGTGCGTGGCCGACGCGGTCGCGATCCTGGACGCGTTCGGCGTGGACCGCGCCCACGTCGTCGGCCACGACTGGGGCGCCGCCGTCGGCTGGGGCCTGGCCGCCCGGTTCCCCGAGCGGGTGGCCACGCTGACCGCGCTGTCGGTGCCGCACCCGCGGGCCCTCGGCCGGGCCCTGCTCACCAGCCTCGACCAGCTACGCCGGTCGCGGTACATCCTGTTCTTCCGGCGCGCCGGCCGGGCCGAGGAGGTGCTGCTGGCCGACGGCGCCCGGCGGCTGCGGGCGATCTTCGCCGGTTCCGGGCTGGACGCCGCCGGGGTCGACCGGTATGTCGCGCCGCTGCTGGCGCCGGGCGCGCTGACCGCCGCGCTGAACTGGTACCGGGCGCTGCGCCTGTTCGACCGGTCCGGGCTGCCGGCGGTGGGCGTGCCCACGACGTACCTGTGGAGCGACGGTGACGTGGCGATCGGCCGGGTCGCCGCGCGGCGCTGCGCGCGCGAGGTGACCGGGGAGTACGACTTCGTCGAGCTGCCCGGGCTCAGCCACTGGGTGGTCGACCAGGCGCCGGAGGCGGTCGCGGCGGCGGTGCGTGGCCGGGTCGGTGCGGCGGGCTGAGCGTCCGGTTGCCCGAGATCATCGGTCGCGCGGACTTACCGATGGGTACTACCGGCTAGTAGCCTGATACCAGACGCGCAAGGCTCCCGTACCCGCAAGGGGGTGGCCATGACGACGACCCGCAGCCAGCCGGCGGCGAACGCGCCCGACGGCGGCCAGACCCAGGTTTCCGAGCGGCAGGCCAGGCAGGTCGCCGAGGCTGCCCGGGAGAAGGAGTGGCGCAAGCCGAGCTTCGGCAAGCAGCTGTTCCTCGGCCGGTTCCCGCTGGATCTGATCAACCCACCGCCGCGGCCGGAGGCCGGGTCCGGCGAGTCGGAGGCGTTTATCGCCCGGCTCGAGGAGTTCGTCACCGGCAAGGTCGACGGTGCGCAGATCGAACGCGACGCGCGGATCCCCGACGACGCGCTGGCCGGCCTGGCCGAGCTCGGCGCCTTCGGGATGAAGATCGATCAGAAGTACGGCGGCCTGGGCCTGTCGAACTGGGACTACTGCCGGGCCCTGATGCTGGTCGGCTCGGTCAGCCCGGCGATCGGCGCGCTGCTGTCGGCCCACCAGTCCATCGGCGTGCCGCAGCCGCTCAAGCTGTTCGGCACCGACGAGCAGAAGCAGCGGTTCCTGCCCCGGCTGGCGGCCGGCGAGGTGTCGGCGTTCCTGCTCACCGAGCCCGACGTCGGCTCCGACCCGGCCCGGCTGTCCACCACGGCGACCATCACGCCCGAGGGCGACTACCTGCTCAACGGGGTGAAGCTGTGGGCCACCAACGGCACCCTGGCCACCCTGCTGGTGGTGATGGCCCAGGTACCTCCCTCGGACGGGCACCGTGGCGGCATCACGGCGTTCGTGGTGGAGGGTGACTCCCCCGGCATCACCGTCGAGTACCGCAACGCCTTCATGGGACTGCGCGGTCTGGAGAACAGCGTCACCCGGTTCCACGACGTACGGGTACCGGCGGCCAACGTCATCGGCGGCGAGGGCCGGGGCCTGAAGATCGCGCTGACCACGCTGAACACCGGCCGGCTGTCACTGCCGGCGATGTGCGTCGGCGCGGCGAAGTGGTGCCTCGGGGTGGCCCGGGAGTGGGCGGCCGAGCGGGTGCAGTGGGGCCTGCCGGTGGCCCGGCACGAGGCGGTCGCCAAGAAGCTCGCGTTCATCGCCGGCTCCGCGTACGGCATGGAGGCGATGCTGGAGCTGTCCTGCCGGCTGGCCGACGACGACCGCAACGACATCCGCATCGAGGCGGCGCTGGCCAAGCTGTACGCCAGCGAGCTGGCCTGGCAGGTCGCCGACGAGCTGATCCAGATCCGGGGCGGGCGCGGGTACGAGACGGCCGACTCGCTCGCCGCCCGCGGCGAGCGCCCGATCCCGACCGAGCAACTGCTGCGCGACCTGCGGATCAACCGGATCTTCGAGGGCTCGACCGAGATCATGCACCTGTTCATCGCGCGGGAGGCGGTCGACGCCCACCTGTCGGTCGCCGGCGACATCATCGACCCGGAGGCGGCGCTGGGCCGCAAGGCCAGGGCGGCCGCCCGGGCCGGCGGTTTCTACGCGAAGTGGCTGCCCACGCTGGTCGTCGGCAGGGGGCAGGCGCCGGCCGGGTACGCCGAGTTCGGGCCGCTGGCCCGGCACCTGCGGGCCGTGGAACGCGCGTCGCGCAAGCTGGCCCGCGAGACGTTCTACGCGATGGCGCGCTGGCAGGGAAAGATGGAGCGCAAGCAGGCGTTCCTCGGGCGCATCGTGGACGTCGGCGCCGAGCTGTACGCGATGTCCGCGGCCTGCGTGAAGGCCAACGCGTCGGGGCGCGTCGAGGAGGTCGAGCTGGCCGACCTGTTCTGCCGGCAGGCCCAGGCCCGGGTGGAGCGGCTCTTCACCGACCTGTGGGACAACACCGACGACGTGGACGTGGCGGCGGCCAAGCGGATCGTCGCCGGCCGGTACGCCCGGCTGGAGTCGGGCATCGTGCCGCCGCCGGCCGCCGGTGACTGGGTGGCGCGCTGGACGCCCGGCCCGTCCACGGCGACCGATGTGCGCCGCCGGCTGTAGTCGAGGTTTCCCACGTCGAGGTTTCCCCTGATCGCGGAGAGGGGCGTCAGCGCCGGCACTCCGGGCAGGTACCGAAGATCTCCAGGGTGTGGCTGACGTCGGCGTACCCGTGCCGGGCGGCCACCTTCTCCGCCCAGCTCTCCACCGCCGGGCCGAGCACCTCGACGGTCTGCCCGCAGGAGCGGCACACCAGGTGGTGATGGTGGCCGTCGCTGCACCGCCGGTACCGGTTCTCGCCGGCCGGCGTCTGCATCACGTCGATCTCGCCCGCGTCGGCCAGCGCGACCAGCGTCCGGTACACCGTCGTCAGCCCCACGGCCTCACCCCGGGAGCGCAGCATCGCGTGCAGTTCCTGGGCGCTGTGGAACCCCTCGACCTCGGCCAGCAGCGCGCTGACCGCGCCGCGCTGGCGGGTGTGGCGTGCCGGCCCGGCCGCCGGGCTGTCCGGCCGTGGTCGCGCGTTCATCTGGTCTCCCGGCTGTGGCTTCGCGTTCACCGGACCTCCCGGCTGTGGCTCACCGCGTCGGCGACGATGTGAGCCACGTGCTCGTCGGTCAACGAGTACGCGATCTCGCGCCCCCGGCGCGAACCGCGTACGATCCCGGCGCCCCGCAGCACCCGCAGGTGTTGGGAGACCAGCGGCTGCGGCGCACCGAGGGTGTCGACGAGTTCGTGGACGCATCGGGGGCCGGCGGCCAGTTCGGTGACGATCCCGATGCGCAGCGGTGCGGCGAGCGCGCGCAGCAGTTCTCCCGCGGCCTCGTATCCGTCCGTTGTCACGTGGGCCACGGTATCAGCGGTCCAGCAGAACCTCGTGCGGCTCGGAGCCGGCCTGCGGCTGCGGTTCCGGCACCGGTGCCGTCCGCCGTGACCGTCTCCGGCGGACGGCACCGGCACCGGCGGTCACCACGACGAAGGCCACGATGGCCAGCAGGACGACCGTCGCCCCGGAGGCGGTGTCGAGCTGTGCCGAGACTCCCATGCCGGCGACGGCCGCTCCGGCCCCGAACGCCATGGCGAGGTACATGGTCGCGTGGAAGCCACGGGTGACCTGCTGAGCGGTCGCCACCGGTACCACCATCAGCGCACTCACCAGCAGCAGTCCGACCGCGCGCATCGCCGCCGTCACGGTCACCGCGGTGGTGACCGCCAGAACCACGTTCAGCAGCCGGATGGGCAGGCCGGCCACCCGGGCGTACTCCTCGTCGTGGCAGGTGGCGAACAGCCAGGGGCGCAGCAGCAGGGCGACGGCAAGGGTGGCCGCGCCGAGGACGCCCATCACGGCGAGGTCGCCGGGTGACGTCGTCAACGGCGAGCCGAACAGGTACGACGTGAGGCTTCGGCTGCTCTGCCCCGAGGAGAGGTTCACCAGGACGACGCCGCCGGAGATACCGCCGTAGAACAGGATCGCCAGGGCCACGTCGCCGGACGCCTTGCCGCGTTCGCGGACCAGTTCGACCGCGACGGCACCAAGGGCGGCGACCACCACGGCGGTGAGCGTGGGGGAGTTGTGGGTCAGCAGGCCCAGACCGACGCCGGTGAGCGCGACGTGGCCGAGCCCGTCGCCGATCAGCGACAGTCGGCGCTGTACCAGGTAGATGCCGATGGCCGGGGCGGCCAGGCCGATGATCGTCGCGCCGACGAGGGCGCGGATCATGTAGTCGTACGCGAAGAGGTTCACCCGTGTTCCTTGTCAACGCCGCGCGCGGAGCGCTGTTCTCGTACGCCGCTCACGGGGCGCTCCAGATGCCGGGCCGGTCGACCGGCGCGTGTGGATGGACGTGGTCGTGGTCGGGGCCGGCATGGTGGCCGGCCGGCTCCGGTACCGCTCCGTCATGGACGATCCGGCCGTGGTGGACGACCACGGCGCGGCTGATGAGCGGGGCCAGCGGGCCCAGTTCGTGCGCGACCAGCAGGACGGTGCCGCCGCGGTCGACGAACCGTCCCAGGGCCGCCGCGAACGCCTCCTGGCTGGCGGCGTCGACGCCGGCCGTCGGCTCGTCGAGGACGAGCAGGTCGGGCGCACCGGCCAGGGCGCGCGCGATGAGTACCCGCTGCTGTTGACCACCGGAGAGGGTGCCCACCGGATCGGCGGCGCGGTCGGACAGGCCCACGTCGGCCAGTGCCGCCGCCACCGCCGCGCGGTCGGCGGCCCCGCGGGGGCGCAGGAAGCCGCGCCGGGCCAGCCGGCCCGAGGCGACGACCTCGCGTACCGTGGCGGGCACCCCGCCACCGGCGTCCAGCCGCTGCGGTACGTACCCGATGCGCTGCCACTGGCGGAACCGCCGCAGCGGGGTACCGAACAGCCGCACCTCGCCGTGGCGTGGCGTCAGCAGGCCGAGGGTGGCCTTGACCAGCGTCGACTTGCCGGATCCGTTGGCGCCCAGGATCGCGACGACCTCGCCGGCCGCCACCCGCAGGGTCACGTCGTGCAGGATCGGCCGCCCGTCGTAGCCGACCACGACCCCGTCGGTGGCGACGACGGGCTCCGTTCCGCCGGCGGCGTTCACCGGTACGGACCCGCTCATGAGCAGCCCAGCGCGGTGCGGAGGGTGGCGAGGTTGGCGCGCATCACCGACAGGTAGGTGTCCGAGGAGCCCGGCTCGATGCCCTCGATCGGGTCGAGGACCTCGGCCTTGGCGCCGACCTCCTTGGCGAGGGTCTCGGCGATCTTGGGGCTGACCAGGCTCTCGAAGAAGATGGTGGTCGCCTTGTACTTCCGGGCCTGCGCCGCCACGTCGGCGAGGTGCTGTGGGGTCGGCTCCTCCTCGGGGTTGAGCCCGGTGATCGGGATCTGGGTGAGCCGGTAGCGGGCGGCCAGGTAGCCGAAGGCGGCGTGGCTGGTCACGATCTCGTGTCGCTGGCAGTTCGCGAGCCCGGCCGCGTACTCCTTGTCGAGCGCCTCGAGTTCGCCGCGCAGTTTCGCCGCCCGGGCGCGGATGTCGGCGGCGTGTCCGGAGTCGCGCGCGGCCAGCCGGTCGGCGACCGCGTCGGCGACGGCGGCCAGCCGGGTCGGGTCGAGCCAGATGTGCGGGTCCTTCCCGCCGCTGTCCTCCACACCGGGGGCCGCCTGCTGGAGCGGCTGAACGGTGCTGGTGTCGATCGCCTTGCCGCGGGCCTCCTGGTCGACGGCGGAGTCCACGCTCGGCTGGAAGCCCCGCAGGTACACCACGAGGTCGGCCGTGGCGAGCCTGGCCATCTGGGACGGCTGCAGCTCCAGGTCGTGCGGCTCGGCACCCGGCTTGACCAGGTTCGTCACCGCGACACGGTCCCCGCCGACCTGCTCGGTCACGTACTGCAGCGGGTAGAAGGCGGCCACCACCCGCATCCGGTCACCGGTGTCCGCCCCGGCGCCGGTGCCGCACGCGGTGAGCAGGCAGGCGGACGCCGCGACCACGGCGAGCAGCGCCGTGCGAGAACGAATCATGTTCCCTACTCTGACGGCTAATGACAATCATTGTCAAAGACGCATCGGTCCCGGTGGCGGGAGAGGCGAGTCGCGGTCACGGGAGGGGACGGGTCAGACCAGGCGGACGACCGCGAGCGCCACCAGGAGGGCGAGGATCACCACCCGGGCGACCCGGGTGCGGGACGTGCCGTACCCCCAGGTGAGCGTCAACAGGGCGGCCAGCGCCGCGGCCATGACCAGCAGCAGGGCGCCGCCGAACGGGCGTGGTGCGAGCAGCCCGCCGATGACCAGCGCCGCGGCGACCAGGAAGACCGTCGTCGGGTTGAGCTGGCGCAGGCGCGCGAGTAGGACCTGTGTGCCCCGCGTCGGCACAATCGCACCTCCGTATTCTCGACGTCGTACCTTACTTTCCCGGCGATACGTTTCCGCTTCCCCGGCGATTCGTTCCCGGTGGTTTCCGCGTGGAGGCGGCTGTGCTGGTGGTGACCCGGTTCGTGGTGAGCGAGCCCGATCCGTTCGTGGAACGAGCCCACACCGCGCTGGCCGCCCTCGCCGCGCGCCCCGGGTACGTCAGCGGCCGGCTCGCGCGGGCCGTCGACGAGCCCGACACGTGGTGCCTGGTGACCAGCTGGGAGTCGGTCGGGGCGTACCGGCGGGCGCTGTCGTCGTACGAGGTGAAGCTGCACGCCACGCCGCTGCTGGCGGAGGCGCTCGACGAGCCGTCCGCGTTCGAGGTGCTCGCCGCCGCCGAGCCCGCCGGCCCGGTGGTCGTCGCCGGCAGCGACCGGGCCGAGGGGCCCGCACTACGATCACGACCATGAGTACACCCGGCGGGTACCCGGTCGAACCGTCCGGCACCTCCGAACCGTCCGGTGCCGGCCCGTCCGGCGTGCCCGGCTGGCCCGGCCCGGCCGGTGCGCCCGAGCCGCCGCCCGGTCCCGGGGTCACGCCGCCGTTCGCCGCCCCGCCGACCGACCGGGACCGGCGCGGGCTGTGGATCGGCCTCGGCCTCGGCGCCCTCGTCCTCGTCCTCTGCTGCGTCGGCGGGCTCGCCGGCTTCGGGCTGCTCGCGGTCAGCGGTACCCGGCAGGTGCAGACCCAGGCGACCGAGGAGGTCAGCGGGTACCTCGACGCGATCGAGGCGGCCGACTACGACGCCGCGTACTCGCACCTGTGCTCGCCGATGAAACGGCAGGTCAGCAGGGCCGAGTTCGCCGCCCGGCAGGAGGACGGGCCGCGCCTGACATCGTACGTGGTCCACCAGCCCCAGGTCGGCAACACGATCGTCGTACCGGCGGACCTCAGGTACCAAGACGGCACCTCGAGCCTGCACCGCTACCGGCTACGGCAGGAGTCCGGCAGCCAGGAACTGCGTATCTGCGGGGGCATCTGATCGGCTCCGGGGGCAGGGAAGGTCCGGGGCGGTACGCGCGTTAATGTTGGTGCTGGCCGGCGAGCGGGATCGTACGCTTGACCGGTCCGTCGGTCTGCTCATGCGGGCCGCCACAGACCAGTCCAGACTGGTCTTCGATCAATCTGGTTCGCGGGCTTCGCCCGGCGGGCCAGACTGGTCGCCGACAGCCAGCCGGCGAACCTCGGGTCGACCGGCACGACGAGCCGGACGTCAGACCCGACGTTCGTAGGAGGACTATTCCATGGCCGCCGACCGCATCGAATCCGTCGTCAGCCTCGCCAAGCGCCGCGGTTTCGTCTACCCGTCGAGCGAGATCTACGGTGGCACCCGCTCCGCCTGGGACTACGGTCCGCTCGGCGTCGAGCTCAAGGACAACGTCCGCCGTCAGTGGTGGAAGGCGATGGTGCAGCAGCGCGACGACATCGTCGGCCTGGACTCCGCCGTCATCCTCGCCCGCCCGGTCTGGGAGGCCTCGGGCCACGTGAGCGAGTTCGTCGACCCGCTGACCGAGTGCCAGTCCTGCCACAAGCGCTTCCGCGCCGACCACCTGGAGGAGGCGTTCGCCTCCAAGCACGGCCGGCAGCCGGACGGCCTCGGCGAGATCAACTGCCCGAACTGCGGCAACAAGGGCACCTTCACCGAGCCGCGGATGTTCAACGGCCTGATGAAGACCTACCTGGGCCCGGTGGAGAGCGAGGAAGGCCTGCACTACCTGCGGCCGGAGACCGCCCAGGGCATCTTCGTCAACTACAAGAACGTGGAGACCTCGGCCCGAAAGAAGCCGCCGTTCGGCATCGCCCAGGTGGGCAAGAGCTTCCGCAACGAGATCACCCCGGGCAACTTCATCTTCCGGACCCGCGAGTTCGAGCAGATGGAGATGGAGTACTTCGTCGAGCCCGGCACCGACGAGAAGTGGCACGAGTACTGGCTGACCGAGCGCTGGAACTGGTACCGCGACCTCGGCCTGTCCGAGGACAACCTGCGCTTCTACGAGCACCCGCAGGAGAAGCTCTCGCACTACTCGAAGCGCACCGTCGACATCGAGTACCGGTTCCGCTTCGGCGGCACCGAGTTCTCGGAGTTGGAGGGCGTGGCCAACCGCACCGACTTCGACCTGCGTACGCACTCCACGCACTCCGGCGTCGACCTGTCCTACTTCGATCAGGAGAAGGGCGAGCGCTGGTTCCCGTACGTGATCGAGCCGGCCGCCGGCCTCACCCGGGCGGTGCTCGCGTTCCTGCTCGAGGCGTACGACGAGGACACCGCGCCCAACACCAAGGGCGGCGTGGACAAGCGGACGGTCATGCGGTTCGACCCGCGGCTCGCGCCGGTCAAGGTCGCGGTGCTGCCGCTGTCGCGCAACCCGGAGCTGTCGCCGAAGGCCAAGGGCCTCGCCGCCGACCTGCGTAAGCGCTGGGTCGTCGAGTTCGACGACTCGCAGGCGATCGGCCGCCGCTACCGCCGCCAGGACGAGATCGGCACCCCGTTCTGCGTGACGGTGGACTTCGACACGCTCGAGGACAACGCGGTGACCGTGCGGGACCGGGACACGATGGCTCAGGAGCGGGTGTCGCTGGACAACGTCGAGCGGTACCTGGCCGACCGCCTGCCCGGCTGCTGAGCCGCGCCCGCCAGCCGAGATCTTGGACACGTGTGGGGGCCACAGCCCTCCTCGGTGTCCAAGATCTCGGCGTCCGGGCCGCCGTCGACCCGCATCGTCCCGTCCGGCTCCGGTGATCGCGATCCGCGTGCCATCTCGCACGCCGGGTCATGGGCAGTGGTCGACCTGCGATCAGGCGTACCCCCTCGGCTGCTGTCCGTCGAACGTCACCGCGCTGCTCCGCGAACTCCGATGATCATGTGAGGCTGGACGACGTGAAATCCCTGCGCCTGGGCCCCTACGAGGTGGGGCCACCCGTCGTGCTGGCCCCGATGGCCGGCATCACCAACGTCGCGTTCCGCCGCCTGTGCCGCGAGTACGGGGCGGGCCTGTACGTGTGCGAGATGGTCACCACCCGGGCGCTGGTCGAGCGCAACCCCAAGACGATGCGGATGCTCGCGTTCTCCCCGGACGAGCGCCCGCGCAGCCTCCAGTTGTACGGCATCGACCCGGAGATCGTGGCCCGGGCGGTGCGCATGGTGGTCGAGGAGAACCTCGCCGACCATGTCGACCTGAACTTCGGCTGCCCGGTGCCCAAGGTCACCCGCAAGGGCGGCGGCTCGGCGCTGCCGTGGCGGCACCGCCTCTTCGAGCGGATCGTCAGGGGTGCGGTCGAGGCGGCAGAGCACGTGCCGGTGACCGTGAAGATGCGCACGGGCATCGACGACGACCACCTGACGTACCGGCGGGCGGGCGAGATCGCGCAGGACGCCGGGGTGGCCTGGGTGGCGCTGCACGGGCGGACCGCCGCGCAGCGGTACTCGGGCACCGCCGACTGGGAGTCGATCGCGGACCTCAAGGCTCACCTGGACGTCCCGGTGCTCGGCAACGGCGACATCTGGGAGGCCGATGACGCGCTGCGGATGGTCGCCACGACCGGCGCCGATGGGGTGGTGGTCGGGCGCGGCTGCCTGGGCCGGCCGTGGCTGTTCGCCGACCTCGCCGCCGCCTTCGACGGCCGCCCCGAGCGGGTACTGCCGACCCTCGGCGAGGTCGCCGCGACGATGCGCCGCCACGCCGAGCTGCTGGTGGAGTGGCTGGGGGATGAGCGACACGGCTGTGCCGACTTCCGCAAGCACGTCGCGTGGTACCTGAAGGGCTTCCCGGTCGGCAGTGAGCTGCGCCGCCGGCTCGCCATGATCAACAGCCTGGTCGAGTTGGACGACCTGCTGGGCAAACTGGACCCGGCCGTGCCGTACCCGGTAGAGACCCTGGGCCAGCCGCGGGGACGTACCAACTCGCCGGGCCGGGTGGCGCTGCCGGACGGGTGGCTGGACGGCCCGGACGCCGACGGTGTTCCCGAGGGCGCGGAACTCGCCGACTCCGGCGGCTGACGAGAGCCGCTGACGACCCGTCAGCTGACGAGAACCGGCCGACCGGCGTGCGGGTCACCCCGCCGGGCCGGCCCGGCGCACCACACGGCGGAAATCGGCAGCCGAATCAGTGCCGAATCAGTGCGGAAACCGACGGCGAAACGGGGATCACAGTGGTCGGCCGAAACGGTCGGCCGCCCCCATTTAATGCACGTTCATGCGCGTGGGAGCGTTCCCGGAAACGCATTTGGACTATTGCTGGTTCGGCGGTATGTGAAGAGTCACTGAAGCCTCCCTAAGGCCGTTGGCCGGCCACTAGCCTGACGCCACACAACGGGCTCTATCCGTTCCGGTATGCGCCCTACTGGGTAGTAGCACCGCGGATATCCCTGAACGACGGTGGGTCCCGGGAGGTAATCGTGGCGCAGCAGGAGCGGGCCGTGAAGTACGTGTACGACTTCGCGGAAGGCAACAAGGACCTCAAGGATCTACTCGGTGGCAAGGGTGCCAACCTCGCCGAGATGACCAATCTCGGCCTGCCGGTGCCGCCGGGCTTCACCATCACGACCGAGGCGTGCAAGGTCTACCTCGAGCGGGGTACCGAGCCCGACGGCCTGGCCGACGAGATCACCGAGCATCTGCGGGCGCTGGAAGACACCATGGGCAAGCGCCTGGGTGACAGCGAGGACCCGCTGCTGGTGTCGGTCCGTTCGGGCGCGAAGTTCTCGATGCCCGGCATGATGGAGACCGTCCTCAACGTCGGCCTCACCGACGCCAGCGTCAATGGCCTGGCAAAACAGGCCGGCGGCACGGACCCGTCGGCCGGCGGAGCCGGTGAGCGCTTCGCCTGGGACTCCTACCGTCGCCTGATCCAGATGTTCGGCAAGACCGTGTGCGAGGTGCCGGGGGAGGCGTTCGAGGGCGCGCTCGAGGCCGCCAAGCGCGCCAAGAACACCCACAGCGACCTCGACCTGGACGCCGCCGACCTGCGGGCACTGGTCGACGAGTACAAGAAGATCTTCTCCCAGCACACCGGGCGCGACTTCCCGCAGGACCCGCGCGAGCAGCTCGACCTCGCCGTCCGGGCGGTGTTCCACTCGTGGAACGCCGACCGCGCCGTGCTGTACCGACGCCAGGAGCGCATCCCGGCGGACCTCGGCACCGCGGTCAACGTGGTCGCGATGGTCTTCGGCAACCTGGGCGCCGACTCCGGTACGGGCGTCGCGTTCACCCGCGACCCGGCAACCGGCGAGCCGGGCGTCTACGGCGACTACCTGGCCAACGCCCAGGGCGAGGACGTCGTCGCCGGCATCCGCAACACGATCCCGCTGCAGCAGCTCGAACAGCTCGACAAGGCGAGCTTCGACCAGCTCATGCAGATCATGGCCACGCTCGAGGGCCACTACAAGGACCTGTGCGACATCGAGTTCACCATCGAGCGCGGCAAGCTCTGGATGCTGCAGACCCGCGTCGGCAAGCGGACCGCCGCCGCCGCGTTCGTCATCGCCACTCAGCTGATCGACGAGGGCGTCATCGATCTCGACGAGGCGCTCAAGCGGGTCAACGGCACCCAGCTCGCGCAGCTGATGTTCCCCACGTTCGACACCGACGGCGACCACAGGCCGGTCGCCAAGGGCGTCGCCGCGTCGCCCGGCGCCGCCGTCGGCAAGGCCGTCTTCGACTCGCACCGCGCCGCCGAGCTGGGAGAAAAGGGGGAGAAGGTCGTCCTGGTCCGCCGGGAGACCAACCCGGACGACCTGCCGGGCATGATCGCCGCCCAGGGGGTCCTGACCAGCCGGGGCGGCAAGACCTCGCACGCCGCGGTGGTGGCCCGGGGCATGGGTAAGACCTGCGTGTGCGGCGCCGAGGCGCTCGACGTGGACATCGAGGGGCGGAAGTTCACCGTCGGCGGCCAGACGGTGTCCGAGGGCGACCTCATTTCGATCGACGGCACCAGCGGCAAGATCTACCTCGGCGAGGTGCCGGTACAGCCGTCGCCGGTCGTGCAGTACTTCGAGGGCAAGCTGGCCCCCGACGCGGACCCCCTCGTGACGGCCGTGCACCGGCTCATCACCCACGCCGACTCGGTACGCCGGCTGGGCGTGTGGACCAACGCCGACACCGGGGAGGACGCCGCGCGGGCCCGCCGCTTCGGCGCCGAAGGTATCGGCCTGTGCCGCACCGAGCACATGTTCCTCGGCGACCGGCGGGAACTGGTCGAGCGGCTGATCCTCGCCGAGACCGACGAGCAGCGGCAGGCGGCGCTCGACGCGCTGCTGCCGTTGCAGCGCGCGGACTTCCTGGAAATCTTCCGGGCGATGGACGGGCAGCCGGTGGTGGTGCGCCTGATCGACCCGCCGCTGCACGAGTTCCTGCCCGGCCTGGAGGACCTGGCCGCGAAGGTGGCGGTGGCCGAAGCGCTGCACAAGGACCCCGGTAAGGACGGCGTGATGCTGGTCGCCGTGCGCCGCATGCACGAGCAGAACCCGATGCTGGGCCTGCGCGGCGTACGCCTCGGCCTGGTCATCCCGGGACTGTTCGAGATGCAGATCCGCGCGATCGCCGAGGCCGCGGCGCAGTGCCGCGCCGAGGGCTGCGACCCCCGGCCGGAGATCATGGTTCCGCTGGTCGGCGCCGTGCAGGAGCTGGAGACCGTACGCGCGGAGGCCGAGCGGGTACTGCGTGACGTTGCCGAGAAGACCGGTGTCGACGTACCCGCGCTGATCGGCACCATGATCGAGCTGCCGCGGGCGGCGCTGAACGCAGGCCAGATCGCGCAGGCCGCCGAGTTCTTCTCGTTCGGCACCAACGACCTGACCCAGATGACCTGGGGCTTCTCCCGGGACGACGTCGAGGCGGCGTTCTTCTCGCGGTACCTGGAGCTGGGTATCTTCGGCGTCTCGCCGTTCGAGTCGATCGACCGCGACGGCGTCGGCCGGCTGGTGCAGCTCGCCGTCCGGGAGGGTCGGGCCGCCCGTCCCGACCTCCAGCTCGGGGTCTGCGGCGAGCACGGCGGCGACCCGGACTCGGTGCACTTCTTCCACGACGCCGGCCTGGACTACGTCTCCTGCTCGCCGTTCCGGGTACCGGTGGCCCGGCTGGAGGCGGGCCGGGCCGCGGTGGCGTCGGAAGGATCCGACAGCCGGTGACCCCGGTCGATCCCACGGGCGTAGGGTGATCCATCGTCCGTGGGATCGACCCGGCAAGGGGGTTTCCGATGAGCAGCCGGTGGAGCGAGGTCGTCGTCGACGCGGTCGACCCGGCGCGTCTCGGTCGGTGGTGGGCGGAGGTGCTCGACTACCACCTGCTCTCCGAGGACCTCGACGAGGTCGTGATCGGGCTCGCCGAGGACACGTATCCGCGGCTGCTGTTCGGCCGCATCGCGGAACCCAAGTGCGGCAAGAACCGGCTCCACCTCGACCTCACGCCCGACGACCAGGAGGCCGAGGTGGAGCGCCTGGTCGACATGGGCGCCCGCCGGGTCGACATCGGGCAGGGCGACGAGGTGCCGTGGGTGGTGCTGGCCGACCCCGAGGGCAACGAGTTCTGCGTACTCCGGCCGCGCGTCGGGTAGGTGTCGCCCCCCGGCCGCGTGCCTGTCGGACGCCGTACTCCGGCCGCGTCTCCGTCAGACGCCGTACTCCGGCCGCGTGCCTGTCGGACGCCGTACTCCGGCCGCGTGTCCGTCGGGCAAACTCGCCCGCCTTTTCGCACCCTTTTGCTAGTTTTGCCCCGTGAATTGGGGTGATGTCCCCTCGTGGGCTCTCGTGGTGGTGTCGGCCGGCGCGCTCACCCTCGCGGCGCTCGCGGCGCGCTGGTCGTACGGCGCGTTCCTGACCGCGTCCGCCGCGGCCGCCCGGGCCGACGACGCGCGCCGGGAGGCGCGGGAGCGCCAGCAGGCGACCCTGGTGGCCGCCTGGCCGATCAGCGAGCGTGAGACGTTCCAGAAGACGATCGAGCGCGGGGTGGTCGGCGCGGCCGTCCGCAACGCGTCGCCGATGCCCATCTACAACGTCGAGATCGTGTACCGCGACGAGGGCGCCGCGTGGACCGCCGTCCGTCGCCTGCACCTGGTCGCGCCCTCCGACGAGCCGCAGATCGTCGCCGGGTTCGACGAGGAGGCCACCACCGGCGTACCGGCGCCGGAGCGGATCAACAAGGACGGCTCGATCAAGCTCCTACCGTCGGCGGAGATGCGGGTGGAGATCAGCTTCGCCGACGCCCTCGGCCGCCGGTGGCGCCGCGACGACAACGGGGTCCTCGACGTCGTTCCGTGACCGGCGGCAGGCGTCGTTCCTGGCCGGCGGCACGGCGTGACCGGCCGCCGTCTTGGACTTCCGGATTGTCGGCTGGCATCGTGTGCGTATGACCGCCGTGGAAGAGAAACCGCAGGGAGGACGCGACGAGCCGATGGATGCCGCGGGCGTCGACCGGGCGTCCGGCCCCGCGGGGTTCGCCCGACTCGTACCGCCCGGTCTGGTCTTCCGGTGGGCCGCGGCGGCGACCCTCGGTGTGCTCACCGTCCTGCTGAGCCTGTACGCGCTCTACACCGTGCGCAGCATCCTCGTGCTCGTGCTGATCTCGCTGTTCATCGCGGTCAGCCTCGACCCGGCGGTGCGCTGGCTGGTCCGGCGCGGGATGGGCCGCCCGGTCGCGGTCACGCTGGTGGTCCTGGTCGTCCTCGCGCTGTTCGGCGTCTTCATCTGGTCGATCGTGCCGCCGCTGGTCGAGCAGGGCGGCAAGCTCATCTCCAACGTGCCGGACTACCTGCGCCGGCTGCCCGAGGAGTCGAGGACCTTCCGGGAGCTCAGCGACCGGTACAACCTGACCAACCGGCTCAGCGCGTTCGTCGCCGACCTGCCCACGCGGATCGCAGGCGGCGCGCTCGGCTTCGTGCAGCAGTTCTTCGGCGCGCTGCTGTCCACGGTCACCGTGCTGGTGCTCGCCATCTACTTCATGGCCGACATGCCGCGGATGCGGCGCGGCCTGGTCCGCCTGTTCCCGCACCGGCGGCGCCCGCAGGTCGCCGAGATCGCCAACATCGTCGTCGACAAGGTCGGCGCCTACATGATCGGCAATCTGATCATCTCCCTGTTCGCCGGGGTCTCGGCCTTCCTGTGCCTGGCGATCCTGAAGGTGCCGTTCGCGCTGCCGCTCGCGATCGCGGTGGCAATCACCGACCTGATCCCCCTGATCGGTGCCACCCTCGGGGCGGCGCTGTGCGTACTCGTCACGTTCTTCACCGTCGACCTGTGGCCGGCCGGCGTGATCGTGCTGATCTTCTTCGTGGTGTACCAGCAACTTGAGAACTACCTGATCGCGCCGCGGGTGCTGCGCAACACCGTCGACCTGTCCGCGGTGGCGGTGCTGCTGGTCGCGCTGATCGGCGGCAGCGTCCTGGGCGTGGTCGGCGCGCTGATGGCCATCCCGATCGCGGCGGCCGTCAAGGTGGTCGTCACCCCGACGATCGAGACCATGCACCAGCCCCCGCCGCCGGCGGAGGCCGTGTCCGAGGCGGAACCGTCGGCCGGCGCGGATAATCTCGGCAGGTGAGCGATCACGACACCGAGCGGTTCGTGCCGGAGACGGCCAAGGACCCGCTACGCCCGGTCGAGGCCGGCTGGCGCAGCCCCTTCCAGCGCGACCGCGCCCGGGTGCTGCACTCGGCGGCCTTCCGGCGGTTGGCCGCCAAGACGCAGGTACACACGGCCGGCGGGGACGAATTCCTGCGCACCCGGCTGACCCACTCGCTGGAGGTCGCGCAGATCGCCCGCGAGATGGGGGAGCGGCTGGGCTGCGACCCCGACATCGTCGACACCGCCGGGCTCGCCCACGACCTCGGCCATCCGCCGTTCGGGCACACCGGCGAGGAGGCGCTCGACGCGGCCGCGCGGGACTGCGGTGGCTTCGAGGGCAACGCGCAGACGCTGCGGGTACTCACCAACCTGGAAGCCAAGATCCTCGACGCCGACGGCGGCTCGGCCGGCCTCAACCTGACCAGGGCCAGCCTCGACGCGGTCGCCAAGTACCCGTGGTACCGCCGCCCCGGCACCCGCAAGTTCGGCGCGTACGCCGAGGACGCGGCGGTCTTCGAGTGGCTGCGCGCCGGTGCCCCGGACGGCCGGCGCTGCCTGGAGGCCCAGGTCATGGACTGGGCCGACGACGTGGCCTACTCGGTGCACGACGTCGAGGACGGCGTCTACGGCGGGTACGTGCCACTGACCCGGCTGCGCAAGGACGCCGACGAGCGGGCGGCGCTCTGCGCCGACGTGGCCGCCGCGTACTCCGCCGAGTCTCCGGCGGACCTGGCGGCCGTCCTCGACGAGCTGCTCGCCGACCCGCTGTTCACCCCGCTCGACGACTACGACGGCAGCCACCGCGCCCAGGTCGGGCTCAAACGGGTGACCAGCGTGCTCACCGGGCGGTTCATCGCCGGAGCGGTGTCGGCCACCCGGGAGCGCCACGGCGACGGGCCGCTCCACCGGTACGCCTGCGACCTGGTCGTGCCCCGCCGGATCCGGGCGCAGTGCGCGCTGCTCAAAGGCATCGCCCTGCGGTACGTGATGCGCCGCGCGGGCGTCGCCTCGTGGCGCGACCGCCAGCAGGAGATCCTGCGGGACCTGGTGGAGGTGCTGTGCCGGCGCGCCCCGGAGGCGCTCGACCCGGTCTTCGCCCCGCGCTGGCGGGCCGCGGCCGACGACGACGCCCGGCTGCGGGTCGTGGTCGACCAGGTGGCCAGCCTCACCGACCCGGCGGCCGTCGACTGGCACCGCCGGCTCGTGCGCTGAGCCGGCGCGGCCACCGCCGACTCGTGCGCTGAGCCGGCGCGGACGCCGCCGCTGGCGCCCCGCCGCCGGGCTGTGCCCGGTCAGGACAGCAGGGCGTCCAGGAACGGGTTGGTGAAGACCCGGTGCGGGTCGTACCGGTCGAGCGTGTCCACCGCCCAGCGCCAGCCGGTGTCCGGGCCGGCGGGGAACGACGCCGGGATCCTGCCGGTCAGCGTCGCCGGCTCCGACCAGGCCGCCCGGTCGGTGTAGCCCCAGCCCTTCGACCACTCCACCCGGGTCGCGGCCGAGGAGCCGGCGAACGTGGTGAACAGGAACTGCTCGACCTCGCGGTAGAACTCCCCGGCGTACGCGGTGCCGGGCAGGGTGAGCACGTCGAACCAGACCGCCACGTCCCAGTCGGGGTGGTCCGGGCGCGGGGACAGCGCCGACAGCGCGGCGGGCACCGCGCCGGGTAGACCGGTGTCGCCCGGCCGGTCCAGGCCGGTCACCCGGATCTCCAGCGCCCCGTTGACGGGGAAACGGCCCGCCGCCGCGTACTCGTCCAGCCGCCGGGAGTAGAACCGGGTGAACTCGTGCACCACCCGCTGGACGTCGGCACGGGCGCACAGGACGGCGTACCCGTTGGCGTGCATCCGCATCGTGGTCGGCTTGATGTACAGCAGGAGGTTCTTCGACGCGCCCCAGAGGTCGGCCGAGGCGGTGGCCGCCAGCCCGGCGACGGTGGTGTCGTACTGCGCCTGCCCGAACACCGGGGCGAGATAGTACTCGCCGGCGACGACCCGCCCGGCCAGCTCGGCGACCGGCCGGGGCACGTTGTCGGAGAACGGGTAGTTGTACGGCCCGCTGACCGGCCGGCTGGCCGGCGGACGGGCGGGGCTGACCCGCCACGTCTTCAGCCACGGGTTCGCGGTGAACGCGAACCAGATCGCCTCGGCCCGGCCGGTCGCGTCCAGCACCGACGCGAAGGTACGCCCGGCCGACCCCGGTGCGGCGAACAGTTCGGCGGCCGGCACGTCGACCTGGCTCACGCAGCGCAGGTTGCGGTCGGCGCCGACCCGCAGGACCACCTCGGTGACGAAGGCGCGGCCGAGGTGGGTCAGGAACGCGCCGCAGTCGGGCTCCGCCCGGTCGAACGTGCGCAGGACGTACCCGCCGGCGGCGGGATCCCACACCACGGCGGTCAGCGACAGGATCAGGTTGCTCAGCGAGCCGTACGTGGTGTCGGCGGGTCGCGTCTCGCCGTCGGCGGGGACGGCGGTGCCGTGCCCGTCGACGGCGAGCGCGCCGCCCACCGACAGGTCACCGGGCGCGGGCGTGGCCAGCAGGCCGCGGCCGGCCCGTTCCAGGTACCCGAGCAGGTCCTCCATCGCCGCGCCGGCCTGTACCCGGACCGAGTTCCCGGTCAGGGACATCCCGGTCAGGTGCCGCGTGGTGTCCACCAGGACCACCCGGTCGGCGCCGCCGGCGGTCACCGTCAGCGGCGACCAGCCGTGGCGGAACCCCTGCGCGCGCAGCGTGTACCCGTGCGTGTGCGCCCAGTTGGCCAGCGTCACCACCTCGTCCGGGGTACCGGGTGCGCACGTCCACACGTCGTCGACGACCAGTTCACCGGCCCAGTTGCGGTACACCTGGCGGTACGGCTCGATGCCGGCCGGGAAGTCGGCGGGTGCCGGCCCCACGCCGGACGCCACCGCCGCCCCCGCGCCCGCCGTGGTAGCCGGGCCGGCGGCGGACGCGGCGCCGACCCGGCCGGCCAGCGTCCACCCCACGCCGGTCGCCGCGGCGGTCAGCACCTGTCGACGGGACACCACCCCACGGTCGCGCTCCTGCGTCACGACGCCCCCTTCGGCAACGGGTGTATGGATGTGCCGCCGACGGGTACCCGGAGCCGATTGATCGAAAGCAGCGATTGCGTTAGCCGCTCGAAAAGACAAGTACCGCTTGAAACGACAAGTGTCGCTTGAAACGACAAGTGTCGAGAAGATTGCCGAACCGGCGCGGTGCCGATCACCGCCACCGAATCAAGCCGAGTCGGACCAATGAGGACAAATAACGCCAAACCGGGCAGCGCCGGCGTGGCGGTGGTCGACCCGGTACCGAGGAGGGCGCCCCGCGTGCTTCCGGCAACGCCCAAGATCCAGGCAATGTCGCAAACATTGCGGCATCAGGCGTCGCCGATGCCGCAATGTTTGCGACGTTGGGGGTCCCGTCCCGGGTCAGAGGCGGAACTGCGATACCAGCGCGCCCAGGTCGTCGGAGAGGCGGGCCAGTTCGGCGGCGGCCTGCCGGCTGCGGGCAGCGCCGGTCGTGGTGGCGGCGGTCGCCGAGGCGACGCTGGTGATGTTGACCGCGATCTGTCCGGAGCCGGTGGCGGCCTCGCTGACGTTGCGGTTGATCTCGCCGGTCGTGGCGGTCTGCTCCTCGACCGCGGAGGCGATGGTGGCCTGGTAGTCGTTGATGCGGTTGATGATCTGGGAGATCTCGTCGATCGCGTCGACCACGCCGGTGGTGTCGGACTGGATCGCGGCCACCCGGCGGGCGATGTCGTCGGTGGCCCGCGCCGTCTCCTGGGCCAGTTCCTTGACCTCGCTGGCGACGACGGCGAAGCCCTTGCCGTACTCCCCGGCCCGGGCCGCTTCGATCGTGGCGTTGAGCGCGAGCAGGTTGGTCTGCTCGGCGATCGAGGTGATCAGCTTGATGACGTTGCCGATCTCGGTGGAGGAGTCGCCGAGTTTGGCGACGGTGGTGTGGGTCTGGCCGGCGACCTTGACCGCCTCGGACGCCACGCGGGCGGCCTCGTTGGCGTTGTGCGCGATCTCGCGGATGGAGGCGGTCATCTCCGTGGCCGATGCCGAGAGGGTCTGTGCGGTGGCGGTGATGCCGGCGACCACGCCGGCCATGTTGCCCACCGCGGTGTTGAGCGCGTCGGCCATCTGGCCGGCCTCGTCGCGGGAGCGCACCGGGACGGTGACGGAGAGGTCGCCGTCGGCGAGCCGCATCAGGCCCTGGCGCACCCGGAGCAGGCCGCTGATCAGCCGGCCGGAGACGAACCAGGCGAGCAGGACGCCGACGGTGACCGCGACCGCGGCCACGGTCATGGTGACCCGGTTGGTGGAGGTACGGGTGGCCACGATCGCGGCCTTGCTAGCCGCCTCCTGAGCCTGCACCGAGGCGCGCAGCTTGTCCAGCGAGGTGGAGATGTCGAAAAAGATGTTCCACTTCGGCCCGCCGGAGACGGCGTCACCCTCGTCGAGCTTGCCGTCCCGCCACAGCGCGAAGATCTGGTCGTTGTAATGCAGGAAGCTGTCCCACTGCTCGCGGATGCGGTCGAGGTTCTGGCGGCCCTCCGGGGTCAGCCGGGTGCGGTCCAGCCCGAAGATGTCCTGTTCGAACCCATCGACGCCGGCCTGGTAGTTCTTCAGGTTGTCGCCGCCCACGGCCGCCGCGGCCGCGCCGCCGTCGGTACGCGCCTTCCAGGCGGTGATGTTCTGCCAGTTGGCCAGCCAGAGGAGCTGGTAGCGGCCCTGTTCGGCGCGCTCCGAGGCGCGGACGGACCGGTCCCACTCCGTCTGGCGCCGGTCGACGGCGCTGTCGCCGATGGCGGCCGCTACGGCCACGAAGCCGGTACCGAGAGCGAGGATCGCGACGATCGCGAAGATGCGGGTACGGAAGCTCGGGTCGTCGAAGGAGCGCAGTCCTCGACGCGGCGCGTCGATCGAGCGCCGCCCTTCCTGGTAGCTGTCACGCGCGGCGCCGTTCATGTGGGTCTCCTGTGATGCGCGAGGAGTTCGCCCGGGGGCTCGTCCTCGTATCTGCTGTCCGGAGGGTCACATCGGCCGCGGCGGTGGAAGGCTGGGCAAGCCGTCACATATTTGCCATTAACCGGACAATACGGTGCAAGTGTCGGCGGGCTCCGCGGTCGCGGTGTGGCCGGTGCCGACCGGTCCCGGCGTGGGGTGTCGCCGGTGCCGGCCGCTCCAGGGGATGTCGCCGGTGCCGGCCGCCCGCGCGGTCAGTCCCGCAGGGCCGCGGCGATTTCCTGGTTCGGCGGGGACGAGACCGCCGGTGGCCGGCCGCTGACCCGGTCGTAGAGCGCCTTCCACGCCGCGGGGACCTCGCGCACCGTGTTGTACACGATCGTGACCTGCTGGCAGCCGGCGCACCCGGCGGCCACGCCGTCGGAGTCGACGCCCATCGCCCGGCAGAGGGCCACCGCCCTGGGCAGGTGGAAACCCTGGCTGACCAGCAGCGCCCGGCGTACCCCGTACACGTCGTGGGCCCGCCGGCAGGTGTCGTAGCTGTCCAGGCCGTACCCGTCGGCGACGATCCGCCGCTCGGGCACCCCGTGGTCGGCGAGGTACCGGCTCATCGCGGTCACCTCGTCGCCGGAGCCGCCGTGCGCGTCGCCGGAGACCAGGACCGCCGTCGCCCGCCCGGACCGGACCAGCCCGGCGGCGGTGTCGAGCCGGCCGCGCAGGAAGGGCATCGGCTGGGTCCCGCCGGGTGCCAGCTGGGCGCCGAACACGATCACGACGGGAGCCCGGACGGCGCCGGTCCCGGCATGGACGTGTCCGACCGACGCCAGCCGCAGCCAGCCGGACGGCGCGAGCAGCACGACCGCCGCGGCCAGCCCGAGCAGCGCGAGCCGTCTGATCAGCGGTCTGGTCAGCCTGGGTAGCCGGGCCGCCGGTGCGGGTCGTCTCATCAGTGGCGAAGGTAGCAGCGCGGCGCACCCGTGGGCGGCGGCGACCGCCGCCGGGCATCGGGCAGGATGTACGAGGAGGTGACGCGGGCGTTGGCAGGGCGGATTCGCGATGAGGACATCGCGCTGGTGCGGGAGCGGACCTCTATCGTCGACGTGATCTCCGAGCACGTGACGCTCAAGTCCGCCGGAGGCGGAAACCTGAAGGGGCTGTGCCCGTTCCACGACGAGAAGTCGCCGTCGTTCAACGTGACCCCGACCCGCGGCTTCTACCACTGCTTCGGCTGCGGTGCCGGCGGCGACTCGATCAACTTCGTGATGGAGATCGACCACCTCACGTTCGCCGAGGCGATCGAGCGGCTGGCCGGCCGGGCCGGCGTGCAGCTGCGCTACGAGGAGGCCGGGCCGGCGCCGGCCCGCCAGACCGGCCAGCGCCAGCGCCTGGTCGCCGCGCACGCCGAGGCGGCCCGCTTCTACGCCGAGCAGCTCGGTACGCCGGGTGCCCGGCGGGCCCGCGAGTTCCTGGCCGAACGCGGGTTCGACCGGGCCACCGCCGAGCGGTACGGCTGCGGTTTCGCCCCGGACGCCTGGGACCTGCTCACCAAGCACCTGCGGCGCAACGGCTTCACCAGCGAGGAGCTGGTCACCGCCGGTCTGGCCCGGGAGGCCCGCTCCGGCAGCCTGATCGACCGGTTCCGCCGCCGGCTGATGTGGCCGATCAAGGAGATCTCCGGCGACGTCATCGGCTTCGGCGCCCGCAAGCTGTTCGACGATGACGACGGGCCGAAGTACCTCAACACCCCCGAGACGCCGATCTACAAGAAGTCCCACGTCCTGTACGGCATCGACCAGGCCAAGCGGGAGATCGCCAAGCAGGGCCGGGCGGTCATCGTCGAGGGGTACACCGACGTGATGGCCTGTCACCTCGCGGACGTGCCGACCGCCGTCGCGACCTGCGGCACCGCCTTCGGTGCCGACCACATCGGGGTGCTGCGCCGGCTGCTGATGGACACCGACACGTACCGCGGGGAGATCATCTTCACGTTCGACGGCGACGCGGCCGGACAGAAGGCGGCGCTGCGGGCGTTCGAGGACGACCAGAAGTTCGTGGCGCAGACGTTCATCGCGGTCGGCCCGGACAACATGGACCCCTGCGAGCTGCGCCTGGCCAAGGGTGACGTCGCGGTGCGGGACCTGGTGGCGCGGCGCGAACCGCTGCTGGCGTTCGCGCTGCGGTCGGTGCGGTCCCGCTTCGACCTGGACACCGCCGAGGGCCGGGTCGCGGCGCTGCGCGCGTCCGCCCCGCTGGTCGCCAAGATCAAGGACCGGGCGCTGCAGCCCGAGTACACCCGCAAGCTCGCCGGTGACCTCGGCATGGAGCTCGACACCGTCCAGCGGTTCGTGGCGCAGGCCGCCCGGGGAGGGGCCGCACCCGCGCCGGCCCCGCGCCGGGTGGAGGCCGACCCCGGGACCGACGGCCCGCAGCGGATGGTCGAGCGGGAGGCGTTGAAGCTGGCCCTGCAGAACCCGGTCCTCGCCGGACCGATGTTCGACGAGGTCGACGCCACCTACTACGGCCACCCGGTACACGCGGCGGTCCGGGCCGCCATCGCCGAGGCGGGCGGCGCCGCGCCGGCCACCAGCGGGGTGAGCTGGGTCGACCAGGTCCGCGACTGCTGCGCGGACCTCGCCGCGAAGGCGCTCGTCGCGGAGCTGGCGGTGGAGCCGCCGCACCTGGCCGGCGAGCCCGACCCGCAGTACGTGACGATCACGCTCTGCCGGTTGCAGCTGCCCTCGGTGAACCGCCGCATCGCCGACCTCAAGTCCAAGCTGCAGCGGCTCAACCCGGTGGCCAACGCCGACGAGCACCTGCGGCTCTTCGGTGAGCTGGTATCACTGGAACAGCACGCGCGCGCACTGCGCAACCAGGCGGCGGGAGGTCTGTAGGTGGCGCTGTTTCGACGCCGGAGGTTGCCGGCCGGCCGGCAACCGGCCCTCGGCCCCGAGGAACGGATCGTCGCCTGGGCGGCAGCGGTGGACGACGAGGTCGTGGTGGTCACCAACCACGGCATCTGGCTGCCCGGTGCGCCGGAGCGGCTGGGCTGGCACGAGATCCACAAGGCCACCTGGTCCGGGCGTCAGCTCACCCTGGTGGCGTCCCGGGAGATCACCACGACCGAGGAGTACGCGGTGGTCACCGACCGGCCGGCGACCGTGCACACCCTCGCCGACCCGGGCACGGTACCGGCGCAGGTGCACACCCGGGTGATGAAGTCGATCCCGTACACCCGGCATCACCCGCTGCCCGGCGGCGGGGGAGTGCGGGTGGTCGCCCGGCGCGTACCCGGCGTGAACGGGCTGCGCTGGACGGTCCGGTACGACGACGGCGTCGACCCGGACTCCGACGAGGTACGGGCGGCGACCGCCGAACTCGTCGGTGCGGCCAGGTCGAGCCTGGACAGCGCCGACCTGTGACGTCACACCCGGGACCGTTCGTCGGGGGTTGAGGCGGCGCAATATCGGTGGGGATCTGTCGTACGGCCGGGTTAGGGTCCGTACGTGTCTGCCGCAGAGCCCCTCATCGCCGCCCATGGCCTGGTGAAACGCTTCGGTGACTTCACCGCGGTCGCCGGCATCGACGTCGAGGTCCGCGCCGGGGAGGCGTTCGGCTTCCTCGGCCCCAACGGTGCCGGCAAGTCCTCCACGATGCGCATGATCGGCTGCGTGTCCGCGCCCACCGACGGCACGTTGCGGGTCCTCGGCATGGACCCGGTGCGGGAGGGGCCGGCCATCCGCGCCCGGCTGGGCGTCTGCCCGCAACAGGACTCGCTCGATCCGGAGCTGACGGTCCGGGAGAACCTCACCGTGTACGCGCGGTACTTCGGTATCCCGCGCAAGGTGGCCCGACGGCGCGCCGACGAGCTGATCGAGTTCGTCCAGCTCACCGAGCGGGCGGGCGACAAGGTCGAGCCGCTGTCGGGCGGCATGAAGCGGCGGCTGACGATCGCCCGGGCACTGGTCAACGAGCCGGCGATCGTGCTGCTCGACGAGCCCACCACCGGTCTCGACCCGCAGGCCCGCCACCTGGTGTGGGAGCGGCTGTTCCAGCTCAAGCAGCGCGGCGTGACGCTCGTGCTCACCACGCACTACATGGACGAGGCCGAGCAGCTGTGCGACCGGCTCGTCGTCATGGACGGCGGGAAGATCGTGGCGGAGGGCTCGCCCCGGCAGCTCATCGAGCGGTACTCCACCCGCGAGGTCGTGGAGCTGCGCTTCTCCGAAGCCACGCTCGACTCCTACCTTGGCAAACTGGACGGCATCGGCGAGCGGCTCGAACTGCTGCCCGACCGCATCCTGCTCTACGCCGCCGACGGCGACCGGGCGGTGGCCGCCGTCGCCGACCGGGCCCTGCGGCCGTCCAGCGTCCTCGTGCGCCGCAGCAGCCTCGAAGATGTCTTCCTGCACCTGACCGGCCGGACGCTGGTGGACTGACGATGGCCCACCCGACGTACGCGGTCTTCGAACACCAGCTCGTGAACTACCGGCGCACCTGGCGCGGCTCGGTGGCCAGCTCGTTCCTGCTGCCGGTGCTGTTCCTGCTGGCTATGGGCTTCACCGTCGGCGGGTACGTCGACCGGGCCGGGGGCTTGGGCGTGCGGTACGTCGACTTCATCGCGCCGGGACTGCTCGCCTCGACGGCGTTGCAGGTGGCGATGGGGGAGTCCACCTGGCCGGTGTTCTCCGGCTTCCAGTGGCACCGGATGTACCACTCGATGCGGGCGACGCCGGTGCGGGTGTCCGACATGGTGCGCGGACACCTCGGGTACGTGCTGCTGCGCGTCGCGCTGTCGGCGGTCGGGTTCCTGATCGTGATGGGCTTCTTCGGCGTGCTGCACTCGGCGTGGGCGCCGGCCGCGCTGCCGGTGTCACTGCTGGTCGGGCTCGCCGTGGCCGCGCCGACCTTCGCCTACAGCGCCAGCATCAGCACCGACGGCATGTTCGCGGTGCTCTTCCGCTTCGCGGTCATCCCCATGACGCTGTTCGCCGGGGTGTTCTTCCCCGTCGACTCGCTGCCGCTGTGGGCCCGGGTCCTCGCCTACGTCTCGCCGCTGTGGCATGGCGTGGAGCTGACCCGCGCGGCGACGCTCGGCACCGCCACCGCGTGGGGCGCATGGGCGCACGTCGGTTACCTGGTGGCGTGGGGCGTGGCCGGATACCTGCTCGCGACGTACCGCTTCCGCCGCCGGCTGGCGGAGTGACGGAGAGGAATTCCGATGGTCACCCTCCTGTTGCCGCGCGTGGCCGCCCGTGCCGATCAGCGCTTCCGGCGCGCCACCGCGGTCACCGGGCGCAACGTGGCGGCCGCCCGCCACTTCGGGTACTGGTGGGTTCTCGTCTCCGGCTTCTTCGAGCCGGTGCTTTACCTGCTCTCCATCGGCCTCGGCGTCGGTGCGTTGATCAAGCACTTCATGCTGCCCGACGGGCGCACCATCCCGTACGCCGCATTCGTCGCGCCCGCGATGCTCGCGGCCTCGGCGATGAACGGGGCGCTGGCCGAGACGACCATGAATCTGTTCGGGAAGATGAAGTACATGCGGCTCTACGACGCCGTGCTGGCCACCCCCGTCCAGCCGTTCGAGGTCGCGCTGGGCGAGCTCATGTGGGCCCTCCTGCGGGGCTCGATCTACTCGGTCGCCTTCCTCGGAATCATGGTCGGCATGGGCCTGACGTCGGCCGGCTGGGCGCTCGCGACGTTCCCGGCCACCGTGATCGTCGGCTTCGCCTTCGGCGGCATGGGCATGGCCATCGCCACCTTCGTGCGGAGCTGGCAGGACTTCGACTACATCATGGTGGTGCAGTTCGCGCTGTTCCTGTTCTCCGGCACGTTCGCGCCGGCTGACTCGTACCCGTGGGGCATGAAGATCGTGGTCCAGCTGACTCCGCTCTACCACGGCGTGGAGCTGCTGCGCGGCTTCACGACCGGTGCGCTCGGTTGGGGCCTGCTCGGTCACACGGCATATCTGGTCGCGCTCGCGTCCGTCGGCCTGACGATCGCCAGTCGCCGGATGACCGGGCTGCTCTGCACGTGACGTTCTCCCCGCCCTAACGGACGGGGATTCTCTCCGCGCTGCGCGCAGCGCCCGGGGGGATTCCTGCTTCCCGGCGCGGTGCCGACACGGGTGCCGGTCTTACCTGCACTCCACAGGCGTTTAGGCTCTCGGCGCGTCCCGCCGCGAGCACGTTGATCGCCGCGTTGACGTTCCGGTCGTGAACCGCACCGCACGGGCAGGTCCAGATGCGGACGTTCAGCGGCTTCGGTCCGTCGACCCAGCCGCACACCGAACACGTCTGCGACGTGGGCGCGAACCGGTCGATTTTCCGGAAGTTCCGTCCGTGCCGGGCGGCCTTGTACTCCACCATCCCGACGAAGGATGCCCAGCCCGCGTCGTGGACGGACTTCGCCAGTCGGGTCCGGCCGAGACCGATCACGCACAGGTCCTCGACGTACACCGCTTGGTTGTCGCGGATGATCGTCGTGGACAGCTTGTGCTGCCAGTCCCGCCGGGTGTCGGCCACCTTCGCGGGCGCGCGGGCGGCCTTCGTACCGTCCGACAGCACCGCGAAGTGCGTCAGCCCCAGATCGATGCCGACCTCGGTGTCCAGCTCGGGAAGCGGCTCGTCGGCGGTCTGCAGGACGAACGACGCGAAGTACCGACCCGCCGCATGCCGGATGATCGTCACCGACGACGGCTCGGCCGGCAGCTGCCGGGACCACACCACCCGCAGGTCGCCGACCTTCTGTCCCGAAGCCGTCCGGCGACGGATATGACGACGGGCAGCCCCCGTTCAACGGGGGCTGCCCGTAGCCGGTGTCGGCTGTGCGGATCAGCGACTGCCGCCGCTCCTCGGCGTGGTGGTGGCGCCGCCGGCCGTGGTGGCGGCCTCACCGGTCGTGGTGGCGTTGGAGCCGGGGGTCCGCGGAGTCGTCGTGGCGGTGCCGGTGGTCGTCGTCCCCGTGGTCCCGGGGGCGGCGGTGGTCCCGGTGGTGCCCGTCGACCGCGTCATCCCACTCGTGGCCAGCGGCTCGGTGCGGCTGGTCTCGGGCTCGGTCTCCATGGCGCTGAGCAGGCGCTCGCCAACCCTGGTCTCGGCCAGTTTGCTGTTGCTCAGCTTCTCCTTGCCGCCAGAAACAATCTTGTTGGCCTGCTCCTGGACGACCCCGGCGGCCTCCTGGACCGTGGGGTTCTCCCGTACCTTGCGTGCGGTCTGAACCAGTTCCTCATACTTCTCGCGCCCTGCCCGGGTGCCGAGCACGAACCCGGCACCGAGGCCCGCGAGGAACATCAGCTTGCCGCGCATAAGCGACTCCTCCTTCTACGCGAAGCACATGTCGGGTCCGCCGCTGGGACCGCTCGCGCCTGCCTGCGTGTTCCCTCCGTACCCGGCTCGTCGTGTCTCTACACGTGAGCCGGGGACGTGAGGGGGATTATGAGGTTTAACCACTTTCGTGGCTTGTTGGCGATCTCCCGGCGTCAGGGTCGGCGGTCTTCCGGGGCCGTGCCGACAGACGTCCGGGGCTGTGCCGGTGGTCTCCCGATGGCGTGCCGATGATCTCCGGCGTGTCGGGGGAACCCGGTAGCGCGCGGAGGGGGGTTGTTGTGTACTCTTGTCGCGTCGCACTCGCAAGGTCGACAGCAGTCCCCCATAGCTCAATTGGCAGAGCAGCCGGCTGTTAACCGGCAGGTTTTTGGTTCGAGTCCAAATGGGGGAGCCACCAAGCAGCGCCCACCCGATTCAGGGTGGGCGTTCGTCGTCGCAGGAGATGCCGCGTGGCGCCGACAGTGGGTACGCCGAATCGTGGTACGGCTAGGTAAGCTGTGCGCGCCGGGGCGGTAGCTCAGCCGGTTAGAGCAGAGGACTCATAATCCTCCGGTCGTGGGTTCGAGTCCCACCCGCCCCACTCTGCAGGTATGGGATCGCTGTCAGCGCTGTCCTCCGAGCAGGGGATTCCAGGTGGGGAATGTGCTGGTCAGCGGGTTGATCGTTCGAACGTTGGCCTGGTGTTCGGCACGTTTCGCATGGTGATGCCTCCGCTTGCGCGGTGAGCGTGCGAACCGGGGCCGTGGGTGTGCTGGTCCCGTTCGTGCTGGATGGGCGGATTGGGTCATGCCGGCTCAATCCACCCGGCCGGGCCACCGTCGAGGAGCGCCGGGCAGTGCTGGCCGCCGCCTGGGTCGTGCTGACCTGCCACTCCTCGTTGGTATAGCATTGCTGCTATGGCTTGGGGTGCGGTTGAACTGGAGCCGGAGGTCGAGAAGTGCTGGAGGGCTTGCCGACCGCACTGTTCGCCAGGGCAGCGTTCTATGTTGATCTGTTGGCGGAGCAGGGCCCGCTGTTGGGGGAGCCGTACACAAAGCAGCTTGATGGAAAGTTGCGTGAACTGCGGTTCTACCTGGAGCGGCAGGCGGTAAGGATCACCTACTGGATCGCATCCGACAAGCGGATCATCCTGCTGACGGTGTTCCGCAAGACGCGCATGCGCGACGAGCGAGAGATTGACCGGGCACGCCGGGCGTTGGCCCGGTGTATCGACGAGGCGCACCGCGTCGAAGAGAAGGAGGGCTAGGCCATGGATGAACGGACAGACTGGGCGGCCATGCGCGACCGGCGCATGGCCGAGCCCGGAGCCGCTGAAGCATACGACGCGGCGCGGCTGGCGTTCGAACTCGGTCGCACGGTGCGGGAGCTTCGCGAGCGGCGGGGTTGGAGTCAGTCGCGGCTCGCGGAGGCTTCGGGAATGACGCAGTCGGCGGTGGCTCGGTTCGAGGCGGGTGGGACCGTGCCGACCTTGCCGGTGCTGGAGCGTTTGGCGGCCGCGCTGGGTGTGGGGCTGAGCGTCAGGTTCGAGCCGCGCGACGAGGCGGCTTGAGGGCGAGACCCGACGCAGGCCGAAGAAGACTCGTCGTGTTTCGTTGGAGCGGCACGGAACCACCGTCGACAGCAGCGACCGGATCACCTTCGACCACGGCAGTAAGGTGCCTGGAGATCTGTCATTGAGTCCCACTCTGGTGCCGTGACCTGCGCAGACGAAGCGGCAGTAGGCCACCGGCGATAGTGGCGCTGTGGTTCGCATGGTGGTACCTCCGGCCCACCAAGACACCAGGTCAGGTCCGGTATGCGCCGCCTCCATGATCGCTCGGGTGGGCCGTACAGCAGCAAAGTACCGCAGTAGCTCATCCGAGGCTTTCCCCAGCCGACGCAGCGCCTCGCGAGTCTGCTCCGACGAGACCTGCGTGTAGATCTCCATGGTGATCGAGAACTGGGCGTGCCGGAGGATCTGCATCGCCACCCGGGGGTGAACGTCGAGGTCAGCCAGCAACGACCCGAAGGAAGTGATGTCCCTGGTCCGGTCGGCCACCTCGATTCGCGCCGTCCGTGAACTTCACCGACTCCGGTCCCGTCTGGCGCCCTGGCGTAAAGATCCGGCAGTATCTGAGACGACCAGCGCCTCAACGCGCTCACCGGTGCCGCGTAGGAGTACAGCGTGACTGACTTGCTCACCACCGCCACCGCGCAGGAGGCCAACACCGACGGCGTCCGCATGACGTTGTTCCCGACCAGGCAGGACCGGGAGACCGCGCGACAGGCAGCGGAGCTGACCAGCGACAGCCACGAGGACATGCACGGCGGCGAGCTGGAGACCTCGATCCTGCTGCACGTCTGGCCCGAGGTGGTACGGCCCGGCAACGAGACAGCCGACTGGATCGCCAACGATCGTAAGCACCTGCTCGCCCTGGGCATGCGGAAGTACACCGCTGCCGGCATCATCGGCCGGCCCTCCCTCGGTACCGCCAACAAGGGCAAGGCAATCCTCGAAAGCCTTGCAGCGTCATTCGCGGGTCACCTTCGAGTTCTTGGCGTCCACTCATCATGAACGCTGAAGGCTGGCTGGCGGACACCCGGACCTCCTACGACACGGTCGCCGACAGCTACTCCGACTTCGCACGTGGGGCTCTGGCTGGCGAGACCTATCTACGCGCGGCTCTGGCGTTGTTTGCCGACCTGGTCCACGCCGTCGGGGGCGGACCGGTGGCGGACATGGGCTGCGGACCAGGACACGTCACTGCCCACCTGCACAAGCTCGGCGTTGACGTGTTCGGCATCGATCTGTCACCCGCAATGATCGAGATTGCTCGGCGGGAACACCCCGACCTGCAGTTCGACGTGGGCTCGATGACGAACCTGCAACTCGCCGACGCGTCGGTCGTCGCCCTGCTCGCCTTCTGGTCATTGATCCACATTCCCGACGACGAGATTCCTGCAGTTCTTGGCCACTTCCGGCGAGTGCTGCGTCCCGGTGGACCTCTGTTGCTCGGCTTTCACGTCGGAGATGAGTCCCGGCTGAAGACACAGGGCTATGGTGGTCATCCGATGAAGGTCTACGTGCACCGGCGCCAGCCAGACCGGGTGACAGCCTGGCTACGCGATGCCGGATTCACCGTCGAGGCCCAGCTGTTGCTCGACCCTGACGAGCGCGTTCCAGGGGCAATCCTCTTCGCCCGCCGCAGGCCTTAGCACTCGTCGCGCAGGTTGAACCGGCCACGGCCATGTCCACCATGGCGACCATGTCGGGCTCCACTTGACGCTTCTATGGCCTGTCAAGCGCTGCGGCGGTTTCCATCAACCGGAACAGTCGGCGCGCGGTGTAGCGCTTGAGACAGCGGCGGATCTCCGGGTCGCTCTTTTGTTCTGCCCGTCGGCGGTCG